>NZ_JBFAIR010000023.1:15342-124396 GCF_040654815.1 Streptomyces sp. NPDC050619
GCGGAGGGGGCTCGGGCTGCTGGGGTTTTGGGGGAGGGGTGAGGTGGCTTGTTCTGTGGGGGGCTTGGCTGGAGGAGGCCGGTTCAGCCGCCGGAGGCTGTCGCTACTGCTGGCGTCGCCGCAGTCGGGATGCCCACCTTGGCTGCCTTGCGGACCGACTGGGCGGTGGGGCTCCGGCGGAGGGGGCTCGGGCTGCTGGGGTTTTGGGGGAGGGGTGAGGTGGCTTGTTCTGTGGGGGGCTTGGCTGGAGGAGGCCGGTTCAGCCGCCGGAGGTTACCGCCGGCGTCGGTGCAGGGCGATCGCCGCGGCCGTGCCGCCGGCCACCGCGCCGACTCCTGCCGCCGCCGGGATGCCGACCTTGGCCGCCTTTCGTCCGGTGCGGTAGTCGCGCAGGCGCCACTCCAACTGGCGGGCGTGTTTGCGCAGTTTCGAGTCCGGGTTGATGGCGTAGGGGTGGCCGACCAGGGAGAGCATGGGGATGTCGTTGTGGGAGTCGCTGTAGGCCGCACAGCGGGAGAGGTCCAGGCCCTCCGCCGCGGCCAGGGCGCGGACCGCCTCCGCCTTCGCCGGGCCGTGCAGCGGCTCGCCGACCAAAGCGCCCGTGTAGACGCCGCCGACCGACTCGGCCACCGTGCCCAGCGCGCCCGTCAGGCCGAGCCGCCGCGCGATCACCTGGGCGATCTCCACCGGGGCCGCGGTGACCAGCCACACCTTCTGGCCCGCGTCCAGGTGAGCCTGGGCGAGCGCGCGGGTGCCGGGCCAGATGCGTTCGGCCATGTACTCGTCGTAGATCTCCTCGCCGATCGACATCAGCTCGGAGACCCGGTGACCCTTCACGATGGACAGCGCGGAGTCCCGCGCCTCCTGCATGTGCTCGGGGTCCTCGACGCCGGCCAGCCGGAACCACGCCTGCTGCCAGGCGAACCGTGCCAGGTCGCGTGTCTCGAAGAACTTCCGTTTGTACAGGCCCCGCCCGAAGTGGAAGAGGGCGGCGCCCTGCATGACGGTGTTGTCCAGGTCGAAGAACGCGGCGGCTCGGTCGTCGCCGAGGACAGGGAATTCCGGTTCCTTCTCGGAGCCGTCCGTGCGGTCGGTGCGGTCCGAGAGGTCCGAGCTGTCCGGCGAGACGTCCTGCGAAGATTTGCGTGCTGCCTCCGCCGAGGCCTCGCCTGCCAACACGCTGCGCGCGGTGGCGGAGCGCCTACGAGGAGTGAGCCATCCAAGAGCGGCCATGGCGTGAGCATAGCCAGTCCGTTCGGTTGTTCCGGAGTCGCGAGGTTTGAACGCTGTGAACTCTCCGCGACCGGGGCGTTAAAGAAGCGGGAGAATGGCCGACATGAGTCCCCTTTTTCGCCGGAAGGGCCCCGGCCGCCCGCAGGACCGGCGCGTGACGCTCATCCGCAAACCCGGCTGCCATCTGTGTGACGACGCCCAGCTCATCGTCGAGAAGGTGTGTGCCGAGCTGGGTGTCCCCTGGGAACAGAAGGACATCACCCAGGACCCCGTACTTCATGATCAATATTGGGAACAGATCCCTGTCGTGCTCGTCGACGGCGAACAGCACACTTTTTGGCGCGTGAACGAGGATCGCCTCCGCAAAGTGTTGGCTTAGGATCGACGACGAACTGGTCTCGGGGGCGGGGATCGTTGAGGAGCGTGTGCGGTTGTGCCCCCAGGAAAAGAGGAACGATGGTGCCTGCGCGCCGGTTCCATATTCGTGCGCCGGGGGCGCGTGACCCCGGTCACGTTCGCCGGGCAAATCGGACACCATCTTTGTGCACGCGTTCACAAAGACATAGCCTGCTGTCGACGGGGCGGTCCAGGAACGTGTGACCGCCTGCAGCCCCGCTCTACCCGCAGGAGCACCGTGGCAACTGGCCGAACTCACCGACCGGCGACCCGTAGCCGAGGGATTCCCGAGGCCACCGTCGCCCGGCTTCCGCTGTATCTCCGCGCCCTCACCGCGCTGTCGGAGCGCTCGGTACCCACGGTCTCCTCCGAGGAGCTCGCGGCCGCCGCGGGGGTCAATTCCGCGAAGCTGCGCAAAGATTTCTCCTACCTCGGCTCCTACGGGACCAGGGGCGTCGGCTACGACGTCGAGTATCTCGTCTACCAGATCTCCCGCGAACTGGGGCTCACCCAGGACTGGCCGGTCGTGATCGTCGGTATCGGTAACCTCGGCGCCGCCCTCGCCAACTACGGCGGGTTCGCCTCCCGCGGTTTCCGGGTCGCCGCGCTCATAGACGCCGACCCCGCGATGGCCGGAAAGCCCGTCGCCGGGATCCCCGTCCAGCACTCGGACGAGCTGGAAAAGATCATCAAGGACAACGGCGTGTCCATCGGCGTCATCGCCACGCCCGCCGGTGCCGCCCAGCCGGTCTGCGACCGGCTCGTGGCCGCCGGAGTGACCTCCATCCTGAACTTCGCGCCGACCGTGCTGTCCGTCCCGGACGGCGTAGATGTGCGCAAGGTCGACCTCTCCATCGAGTTGCAGATCCTCGCCTTCCACGAGCAGCGCAAGGCCGGCGAGGAAGCCGCCGCCGCCCTCGACGCAGCCGGCCCGGCCGCCGCCGCCCGCAAGGAGCCCGCCGACAAGGGGCCCGACGGGGACGTCCCCGCCGTGATGCCGGCATGAGTCTCCTCGTCGTCGGGCTGAGCCACCGCAGCGCCCCGGTCAGCGTCCTGGAGCGGGCCACGCTGGGCGCGGACGCCCACATCAAGCTCCTCCAGGACACGGTCGCCGCCGAACCTGCCGCCGAGGCCGCGCTGCTCGCCACCTGCAACCGCGTCGAGCTGTACGCCGACGTGGACAAGTTCCACGCCGGTGTCGCCGAGCTGTCCACACTGCTCGCCCAGCACAGCGGGGTCGGGCTCGACGAGCTCACCCCCTACCTCTACGTGCACTACGAGGACCGGGCCGTCCACCACCTGTTCTCGGTGGCCTGCGGGCTGGACTCCATGGTCGTCGGCGAGGGACAGATCCTCGGCCAGATAAAGGACGCGCTGGCGAAGGCGCAGGACCTGCACAGCGCCGGACGGCTGCTGAACGACCTGTTCCAGCAGGCGCTGCGGGTCGGCAAGCGCGCCCATTCCGAGACCGGCATCGACCGCGCCGGACAGTCCCTGGTCACCTTCGGCCTGGAGCAGCTGGCGGCGGGGGCGGACGTCGAGAAGTGGGCGCGCGGCAAGAAGGCCCTCGTCATCGGGGCCGGCTCGATGTCCTCGCTGGCCGCGGCCACGCTCGCGCGTGCCGGGGTCGCCGAGATCGTCGTCGCCAACCGCACCCCCGACCGCGCCGAGCGCCTCGCCCGGATACTGGCCGAGGGCGACGACACGGACGTGCTGGCCCGCGCGGTCCCGATGGAATCGGTGCCGGTCGAGCTGACACGTGCCGATGTCGCCGTCTCCTGCACGGGCGCGACCGGGCTGGTGCTGACGGCCGAGGCGGTCGCGGCGGCGGTGGGAGGTCGGGTGCCCGAGGGCGCGGCGCCCTTCGGCCGTGGTGGTACGGGGGTGGGGACGGACGTACGCGAGGCGCCGCTGCCGCCCACCAGTGTCGGTACTGATGAGGGCTGTCCGCTCGATCTGTCCGCCGTGCAGTCCCAGTCCGCCGTGGAGGCCGGGTTCTCCGTCATGGGGGAGGCCGCCGTGGCCGGCATGGACGCGGCGACGCTCGAGCAGCACGCGACCTGGGTCGACAACGGCACCGTGGACCGCCGGGACGCCGGGCGCCGCGGTCCCGAGGCCGATGCCGAGCTGATCACCGCGCTCGCCGCGACCGTGGCGAGCGTCGGCCGGATCCCCGAGCGGCGCAGGCCCGAGCCGGTCACCGAGGTGCCGCGGCCGGAGCCCGTGCTCTTCCTCCTCGACCTCGCCATGCCCCGTGACATCGACGCCGCCGTGCACCGGCTGGCCGGGGTGCGGCTGGTGGACATCGAGTCGCTGGCGGAAGCCTCCGCCGACGCTCCGATGGCGGCCGACGTCGACCAGGTCCGCCGTATCGTCTCCGACGAGGTCGCGGCCTTCGGGGCGGCGCTGCGGGCCGCGCACATCACGCCCACCGTGGTCGCCCTGCGCGCCATGGCCGCCGATGTCGTCGCCGGCGAGATCGCCCGGCTCGACGGGCGGCTGCCCGGCCTCGACGACAAGCAGCGCGGCGAGATCACCCAGACCGTCAAGCGCGTCGTCGACAAGCTGCTGCACGCGCCGACCGTCCGGGTCAAGCAGCTCGCGGCCGAGCCCGGCGGCGCCGGGTACGCGGACGCGCTGCGCACCCTGTTCGACCTCGACCAGGAGACGGTGGCCGCCGTCTCCCGGGCCGAGGAAAGCACCGAGAAGAACGCGAAGAACGCCATGAACCGAGGGCCAGCATGAGTGACCCGAGAGAGCCGAAACCGGCTGAGGCGCCCCCGAGGCGAATGCCGGACAAACCGGACAGGGGGGCACTGCGGCTCGGAACGAGGCGGAGCAAGCTCGCCCTGGCCCAGGCCGGGCAGGTGGCGGACGCCGTGCGCCAGGTGACCGGACGACCTGTCGAACTCGTCGAGATCACCACGTACGGCGACACCTCCCGCGAGCACCTCGCGCAGATCGGCGGCACGGGAGTCTTCGTGACCGCGCTGCGGGACGCGGTGCTCAGCGGCCAGGTCGACTTCGCGGTTCATTCGCTCAAGGACCTGCCGACCACGCAGCCGGAAGACCTGGTGCTGGCCGCGGTACCCGTGCGCGAGGACCCGCGGGACGTCATCGTCGCGCGGGACGCGCTCAAGCTCACCGACCTGCCGCGCGGGGCCCGCATCGGTACCGGCTCGCCGCGCCGCATGGCGCAGCTGAACGCGTACGCGCGCAGCCACGGGCTGGACATCGAGACGGTGCCGATACGCGGGAACGTCGACACGCGCATCGGGTATGTGCGTGACGGCCGGTTCGATGCGGTCGTGCTGGCCGCGGCCGGGCTGAATCGCATCGGCCGCCGTGATGAAGTGACTGATTTCCTGTCAGTCGACACGGTTTTGCCCGCCCCCGGCCAGGGGGCACTCGCGATCGAATGCAGGGCGGGGAACACCGCCCGGGATGCAGACCTGATCGCCGCCCTCGGCGAACTCGACGACCCCTTCACCCGGGTCGCCGTGACCGCCGAACGGTCACTGCTCGCCGCCCTGGAGGCCGGTTGCAGCGCCCCTGTGGGCGCGCTCGCCGACATCCTGGCCGACGGGCAGATTGTCAAGGAAATGCGCCTGCGCGGCGTCGTCGGCACAACCGACGGCTCGCGGATGGTGCAGTTGTCCACCACCGGTTCCGTGCCCCAGACGTACGACCAGGCAATGGCGCTCGGTCGCGAACTCGCCACCGAGATGCTTGCCCAGGGCGCGGCCGGTCTGATGGGGGAGCGAGCACATTGAGCCCCACCACCCTTCCCGCCGGTCCGGAACACGGGCACGTCACCTTTCTGGGTGCCGGACCCGGGGATCCGGGACTACTGACTCTGCGCGCCGTCGAGGCGCTGGCACACGCGGACGTCCTCGTCGCCGAGCAAGAGGTGCTCGACGTCGTACGTACGCATGCCAGGCCCGGTGTCTTGGTCGTGGACACGGATTCGGATCCCTCCGGGGATCTTTCCTCCGGTCCGACCTACGGTCCGACTCCGGGCACGGGCGCGCCCCAACTAACGATTGTTGACGGCGCGTCAACCACCGCTGGCGTCCCTGCTGTACGGGATGCCGCACATCTTGTCATGGAGGCCGCACGGGGCGGCAGGCGGGTCGTGCGTGCGGTGTCCGGGGACCCCGGGCTCGACGCGTACGCCGCCGAGGAGATGCTGGCGTGCGCCGCCGCGGGGGTGCCCTTCGAGGTCGTTCCCGGGGTCGCGGCCGCCGTCGGCGTCCCCGCTTATGCCGGTGTGCCGCTGCGGGACGCCGAGGGCGCGGACGTGCGGTTCGTGGATGCGCGGACCGCTTCCGACCGGTGCTGGACGGAGGTGGGGGCTTCGGACGGGACGGTTGTCGTTTCGGCGACCCTCGAGTCCGTGGCCGCCGCCGCGGGGGAGCTGGTCTCTGCCGGGCGCAAGCCTGATACGCCGCTGACCGTCACGGTCGCCGGTACGACTACTCGGCAGCGGACCTGGATCGCCACATTGGGCACCATCGCCCAGACGCTGAAGCAGGCCAAGGTGCTGCCGTCGCCGCAGGGTGCGCGGCCGGTGATAGCCGTGGTCGGTGAGCGTTCGGCCGCGGCTCAGCGTGAGCAGCTCTCGTGGTTCGAGTCCAAGCCGCTGTTCGGCTGGCGCGTTCTCGTACCGCGTACGAAGGAGCAGGCGGCGTCGCTCTCCGACCAGCTGCGGTCCTACGGGGCCGTGCCGCACGAGGTCCCGACCATCGCCGTCGAGCCGCCGCGTACGCCCCAGCAGATGGAGCGGGCGGTCAAGGGGCTGGTGACCGGGCGGTATGAGTGGATCGCCTTTACCTCGGTCAACGCGGTGAAGGCTGTTCGGGAGAAGTTCGAGGAGTACGGGCTTGATGCGCGGGCGTTCGCCGGTATCAAGGTCGCGGCGGTGGGGGAGCAGACGGCCAAGGCGCTGGTCGCGTTTGGTGTGAAGCCGGATCTGGTGCCCAGCGGTGAGCAGTCGGCCGCGGGTCTTCTGGAGGACTGGCCTCCCTACGATCCGGTCTTCGATCCGATCGACCGGGTGTTCCTGCCGCGGGCCGATATCGCCACCGAGACGCTGGTGGCGGGGTTGATCGAGCTCGGGTGGGAGGTCGACGACGTCACGGCCTATCGGACCGTGCGGGCCTCGCCGCCGCCTGCGGAGACCCGGGAGGCGATCAAGGGGGGTGGGTTCGATGCCGTGCTCTTCACGTCGTCTTCCACCGTGCGGAATCTGGTGGGTATCGCCGGGAAGCCGCACAACGTGACGGTGATCGCCTGTATCGGGCCCGCCACGGCCAAGACCGCCGAGGAGCATGGGCTGCGGGTCGATGTCATGGCTCCGGAGCCGTCCGTGCACAAGCTGGCGGAGGCGCTGGCGGAGTTCGGGCTGCGGCGGCGGGCTGCGGCGTTGGAGGCGGGGGATGCGGTGACTCGGCCGAGTGAGCGGCGGCCGGGGGCGCGTAGGCGGCGGACTACTACGTAGCGGGGGCTGCCTGCCGTAGCGGGTGGCTGCCGTGGCGGGTGGCTGCCGTAGCGGGTGGCTGCCGTGGCGGGTGGCTGCCGTAGCGGGTGGCTGCCGTGGCGGGTGGCTGCTTGGTCCTGACCCAGCTGTGTGGCGGACTGCTGCTGCGTGGTTGGGTCAGGGGTGCGTTGTTACGTCGGCACTGTGTGGCCGAAGCGCAGGAGGTTCGCCGGGTCGTAGGTCGACTTGGTGCGGCGGAGGCGGTCGTATGCCTCCGGGGTCCACGCTCGGGCGCGGTCCGCTTCGTCGCCCGGTCTGCCGTGCAGGTTGGGCATGGTGTGGCCGGTGCCGTACGGCGCCATCGCGGTGTACAGCGAGGTGGTGGCCGCCTCCACCGCGGCGGCGGTCTCCGGGTCCGTGGGGACGCCGACCGACTCCAGCAGGTACCCGGCGTCGCGGCCGCTCACCGCGTCCTCGACGCGGGCGGGGTCGGCCAGCTTGCCGCCCATGTGGCGCAACTCGACCAGGAGCAGCGGGAAGTCGGGGACGGCCGGGCCGGCTTGTGCCAGCAGGGTGTCCACGGCCTGCGGGGTGAGGTCGCGGAGCAGGGCGCAGGCCTCGCGGGCCGGGATGGGATCCTGGGGGTCCTGGTAGATCTCGTCGGCCTTGCGGTAGTCCATCTCGGCCACCGTGTCGAACGCGACCGGCGCGGCCGCGCGGATCGGGGCCAGCAGGCGTTCGCCCTCGGCCGGGTCGCCGGTCCAGGCGACCGCGACGCGGGCCCAGAAGCGGCCGCGATGGGGGTGCCCCCGCTCGAGCGAAGCCGAGAGTGGGGGAGGCTCGGGGATGATCGGGAGCGGCGGCAGGCGCAGCAGTGTGAAGCCGGTGCACATCTGTGGTGGCAGGGTCGGAGTCCAGGCCGCGTAGGCGCGCAGCAGTGGTTCGGCGTGCTCGCCGGCGCAGTAGATGCCGCCGCCGAGGATGTGGCTGAGCGGGAGCAGCTCGGTGACCAGGGAGGTCACCACGCCCACGTTTCCCTTGCCGCCGCGCAGGGCCCAGAACAGGTCGGGTTCGTGGTCGGCGTCCGTTTCGTGCAGGGTGCCGTCCGGGGTGACGACCTGGAAGGAGCGGACCAGGTCGGAGGCGTATCCGTAGGCCCGGCCGAGGAGTGGGAGTCCGCCGCCCAGGGTGTAGCCGACGACGCCGGTGTCCGTGGACGTGCCGTTGAGCGTGGCGAGGCCGTGCGGAGCGGAGGCCTCCAGGAGCAGGCTCCATTTGACGCCGGCGGCTACGGTCGCGGTGCGGGTGCGGGGGTATATGTGTACGTCGGTCATGCGGGCCGTGTTGATCAGCAGGCCGCTGTCGATGGGGAAGTTCGCGCCGTGGCCGGTGGCCTGGACGGCGACGGGGGTGCCGGTGGCGGCGGCCCAGCGCATCGCGGTCACCACGTCGTCGGTGTCGGTTGCGCCGACGACCACTTCGGGGGTGTGCGGGGTGGCCAGGTTGAAGCCGGTGACCTCGTCGGAGTAGGCGTCGTCGCCGGGGCGTAGGAGTGGGCCGTGGAGCTCTGAGAGGGCGAAGAGGTCGGGGGTTTGGCGGGGGTGGTGGTCGGTGGTCATCGCGTCCTCCTGGGGCGCCTTTCCTTGTTCTTTCAGCTTGTACCTGGGGTGGGGGTGGCGCATGTGGGCACGTCGTGATGCCTGCGGCGGCCTGTGCGGGTCGTGGGGGTGCGCGTAGCGCCCTCGGTTGTGGTGGGGGCGGGGCCGACTTCTCGTCGGCAAAGGTGGTCCTGGGGCGGGCGTAGCGTTGGAGTATGACGATGTACGGATCCTTTCCCGGTGCGCGGCCGCGGCGGCT
This sequence comes from Streptomyces sp. NPDC050619, assembly GCF_040654815.1. Taxonomy (NCBI): domain Bacteria; kingdom Bacillati; phylum Actinomycetota; class Actinomycetes; order Kitasatosporales; family Streptomycetaceae; genus Streptomyces; species Streptomyces sp. NPDC050619. The sequence continues at coordinate 24,308 of NZ_JBFAIR010000023.1, forward strand.
GCGGAGCAGTTCCGTCATGCGGCGCATGGTGGCCGAGACCCGGCTGCATCCGGCCGACTTCATCCTTCCGGCCTTCGTGCTCGAGGGCGCTGCCGAGCCGGTGCCGATCGCTGCGATGCCCGGGGTTGTGCAGCACACCCGGGACAGTCTGAAGAAGGCCGCCGCGGATGCGGTGGCCGCCGGGATCTCCGGGATCATGCTGTTCGGGGTGCCGGAGGAGTCGAAGAAGGACGCGGTCGGGACCGCTGGGACCGATCCGGAGGGGATTTTGCAGGTGGCCCTGCGTGATGTGCGGGCCGAGGTCGGGGATGAGCTGCTGGTGATGTCCGATCTGTGTCTCGACGAGACGACGGATCATGGGCATTGCGGGGTGCTTGACGAGGAGGGGCGTGTCGACAACGACGCGACTCTGGAGCGCTATGCCGAGATGGCTCGGGTGCAGGCCGACGCGGGGGCCCATGTGGTGGGGCCCAGCGGGATGATGGACGGGCAGATCGGGGTCATTCGTGAGGCCCTCGATCAGGTCGGGCGGCAGGATGTCGCGATCCTTGCCTATACGGCCAAGTACGCGTCGGCGTTCTACGGGCCGTTCCGGGAGGCCGTCGGCTCGTCGCTGAAGGGCGATCGGAAGACGTACCAGCAGGACCCGGCCAATGTGGGGGAGTCCTTGCGGGAGTTGGCCCTTGATCTGGAGGAGGGGGCCGACATGGTGATGGTGAAGCCCGCGGGGCCGTATCTGGATGTGCTCGCGCGGGTCGCCGATGTGGCGGATGTGCCGGTTGTCGCCTACCAGATCTCCGGTGAGTACTCGATGATCGAGGCCGCCGCCGAGAAGGGGTGGATCGACCGGGAGCGGGCGATTCTGGAGGCCTTGACCGGTATCAAGCGGGCCGGTGCGCGGAACATCCTTACGTACTGGGCCGTCGAGGTGGCGCAGAAGCTGCGTTGACCGCCGTTCTTCCTGGGGCGAGCACTTGGGCAACGGTTCGAGGTCGTTCCGGCTTCGAAGCGGCGACCGACCGGCATCGGTTCGGCAACGGATCCAACTCGGTGCCGGGAACGGTCGTCGCCCGGCTCGTGAACTCCCGGCGCTCCTCGGCGGATCTGTCCGGAATTCGCCCTATGGATTCGGGGTTATTCGTAGTGGGAGCCCCGTTCACCGCGTCTAACTGCGGAAATGAACCGGATTGACGAGTACTCATCACCTTCCGTAGCTTCTGCGCCTGGCCTGATCCGTTCCGGATGGTCTGAACGTCGATCCCAGGGGGACGCACATGAACTGGTTCATCGAGGCGCTGAAGAAGTACGCGGTGTTCAGCGGGCGCTCGCGCCGCAAGGAGTACTGGATGTACGCCCTGTTCGTCGGGATCATCTACGCCGTGCTGATCGGCATCGCTCTGGGGACCCAGGTTTCGGCCCTCCTCGCCCTCGCGGGCATCTTCTACGCTGCGATCCTGGTGCCCAGCCTGGCGGTCAGTGTCCGCCGGCTGCACGACACGGGGCACTCCGGCTGGTGGCTCCTCTTCGGGATCGTCCCGCTCGCCGGTCCCATCACCCTGCTGGTCTTCCAGTGCATGGACGGCGAGCCGGGCGTGAACAAGTACGGCCCGAACCCGAAGGAAGCGGCCGTGGCGTACGTCTGATCCCGAGCTTCTCCGAGGCCGTCCGGTTCATCGACCGGGCGGCCTCCGTCGTGCCCTGTCCGGCAGCGACGGGCACCATCAAGTCCTGTGTGGAGTTAGGTTGTTGACCGCTGGTTGTCCGTTGAATGACTGGAGACGCCGATGTCCGGTGACGCCCTCAGCCAAGACCCCGCCGAGCTGAGAAGGAGGATCGACACGACCAAGGCGCACCCGGCCCGCGTCTACGACGTCTTCCTCGGCGGCAAGGACAACTACCCCATCGACCGCGCGGCGGCCGCCGCGGCCCTCTCGGCCAACCCGCGCGGCTACCTCGACGTACGGCACAACCGCGACTTCATGCGGCGCGCGGTGACGCGGATGGCCTCGGACCACGGCATCCGCCAGTTCCTGGACATCGGCACCGGGCTGCCCACCGGGGAGAACGTCCACCAGATCGTGCAGCGGATCATCCCCGAGTCGAGGGTGGTGTACGTCGACCACGACCCCGTCGTCCTCGCGCACGCGCGTGCTCTGCTGACCAGCGGGGCCCAGGGGCGTACCGACTACATCGACGCCGACCTGCTCGAGCCGGCCCAGATCCTCGAACAGGCCGACAAGATTCTTGATTTTGATGAGCCGATCGCCCTGTGTCTGGTGGCGATCCTGCACTTCGTCGAGGACGAGCAGGCCTACCCGGTCGTGCGCGAGCTGGTGGACGCGCTGCCCTCCGGCAGCCGGCTCGTGCTCACCCACCTCACCGACGAGATGCACCCCGGGCCGACCCGGGCGGTCCAACGGACGTACACCGAGCGCGGGTTCACCTTCGTGTTCCGTTCGAAGGACGACGTCGAGCGGTTCTTCACCGAGACGTCGGGGATCACGCTCGACGAGCCCGGTGTCGTACCGGTTCACCAGTGGATGCCCGATCCCGCGCCCGCTCCGCCGGCCATCGCTCCGGAGGACTTCGAGGCGCTCGACGACATCGAGAAGATTCGGTATCGGGACATCAATGATGTGACGGACGACGACATCAATGTCTATGGGGGGACTGGGCGGAAGGTCTGAGCCCGCTGGGTGCGTGCCTGTATCTGTCCGTATCGCGGAAACCTGCTTGTAGGTGGCAGTTATGTCCTTAGGCTGCGTAGCCGCCTCGTAGTCGAAGGAGCCGTGCCATGACCGACGTCATCGAGTTCGCCCCTGTGCCGCCGCTGGCCGCGCGGGCCCGGGCCGTCGGCGGGTCGCCGGTGCGGGACATCCTTGCCGTCACCGCCCGCCCCGAGGTCATCAACTTCGCGGGCGGGCTGCCCGCGCCGGAGTTCTTCGACCAGGAGGGCATCGCGGCCGCGTTCCGTGACGTGCTCGCCGAGATGCCCGCGCGGGCCCTTCAGTACTCCACGACCGAGGGCGAGCCGGGGCTGCGGTCCGCGCTCGCCGCGCGCATGTCGGTGCGCGGGCTGCCCACGGACGCCGACGACGTCCTCGTCACCACCGGCTCGCAGCAGGCGCTGTCCCTGCTCGCCACCGCGCTCCTGGAACCCGGGGACACCGTCCTCGTCGAAGACCCCTGTTATCTGGCGGCACTTCAGGTCTTCGGCTTCGCGGGCGCGCGGGTGGTGGCGGTGCCGGGGGACGGGGAGGGGCTCGATCCGGTGGCGCTGGAGGAGCTGGTGGTGCGGGAGCGGCCGAAGCTGCTCTACACCGTGCCCACCTTCCAGAACCCGACCGGCCGGACGCTGTCGGCCGAGCGCCGGGCCGCCGTGGCCTCGGTCGCCGCCCGGCGGGGGCTGTGGATCGTCGAGGACGACCCCTACGGCGAACTCCGCTTCGAGGGCGAGCGGGTGCCGTGGATCGCCTCCCACCAGGAGGCCCGCGACCGGGTCGTCCTGCTCGGCTCCTTCTCCAAGGTCATGGCGCCGGGACTGCGGCTCGGCTGGCTGCGCGCACCCGGCGAGCTGCGCCGGGCCTGCGCGGTCGCCAAGCAGGCCGCCGACCTGCACACACCGACCGTCAACCAGCTGGCCGCGGCACGGTACTTGGCCGACCAGGACCTGGACGCCCACGTCGGGCGGGTCGCGGCGGTGTACCGAGCCCGCCGGGACGCCATGCTCGCGGGACTGCCTGAGGCCCTCCCGGCGGGCTCCGCCTGGAGCCGTCCCGAGGGCGGGATGTTCCTCTGGGTCCGGCTGCCGGAGTCGTACGACACGGTCGCCCTGCTGCCGCAGGTGGTGCGGCGGGATGTGGCCTACGTCCCCGGCGTGCCCTTCTACGCCGGCGAGCCCGACCGCTCGACGCTGCGGCTGTGCTTCGTGACGCAGACGCCGGAGGAGATCGGGGAGGGGCTGCGGAGGCTGGGGGATGGGCTGGGGGCCCAGGCGTGCTGACCGAGGAGTTCGACCTCGACGTGTATCTCCGGCGGATCGGTTGGGAGGGGGAGCGGCGGGCTGATCTGGTGACGCTGAGGGGCGTGCATCTGGCGCACATGCGGGCCATCGCGTTCGAGAACCTGGACGCCCTGCGTCGTACGGCGCCCTCCCTTGCCCCCGCCGACCTCATGGCCAAGCTGGTCCGCAGCCGCCGCGGTGGCTACTGCTACGAGCACAACACGCTCTTCCTGCTCGCCCTGGAGGCGCTGGGTTTCCGGATGGTGACCCGGCTGGCGGCCCGCGTCGTCGTGGGTGCCGACCGCTTCGAGAGCCGCCCGCGCACCCATATGGCCCTGCTCGTCGAGGTGCCGGGCCGGCCGCGGCCATATCTGGCCGACGTCGGTTTCGGGGCCATCGGCGCGCTGCTGGAGCCGGTGCCGCTGACGACCGGCACCGAGTTCAGGGGCGCGGGGCGCCGGCACCGGCTGGTGCACGTGCCGCACCGCGGGCCGCTGGAGATGTGGGTGCTCGAGGCCTACGGCGAGGGCACGTGGGTGGGCCAGTACGCGTTCACCCTGGAGCCGTTCGAGAAGCCCGACTTCGAGGTCATCAACTGGCACGTCGCCACCAATCCGCGCTCGCCCTTCACGCAGAGCCTCTACGTCCAGCGCGTCACCTCCGAACGCCACCTCCTCCTCCACGGCCGACTCCTCACCGAGACCCGGGCCGACGGAACGGTCGGGGAGCGGGAGGTGACGGACGCGGCGGAGGTACGGCGGCTCCTGGAGGAGGAGTTCGGCATTACGGCACCGGAGGGAGCGCCCCTTCTGCCGTGATGCTTGTCAGTCCCACCAGAAGGACCAGACCCGCTGGTCGAGCACCTCGTGCTCGGCGTACGCGCGCAGCGTCTCGTGATGGCCCTGCGTGATGTTGTCCGGGCAGAACGCGAAGTGTTCGGCGGCGACGGCCTCGGCCTGCTCCTGGGTCGCGGGCGGGGCGGCGACGGACAGGACCAGCTGGTCGAAGGTGAGGGCGAGGACCCGTATGCCGAAGCGGTCCTCCCAGGAGCGGAGTACGGAGCAGAGGCGGGCCGTGTCGTCCTCGTAGTTCAGCGGGCCCGTCCAGCCGATCGCCGCCGGGATGTCGGCGCTGCGGCGGGCCGGGACCAGGGCGAGACGCGGTTCCTTGAACCAGGAGCCGGCATCGAGGAGGGAGTCGGCGATCTCGGCGGCGCGGGCGTCGGGGTCGGCGGTGCGGGAGGCGGCGGGGGCGAGGCCGGGCCACGTCGGGCCGAAGGGCGCGATCGTCTCGTCGTGGGGGAGGGGATCGCCGAAGAGTTCCGCGACGGTTTCCTTGCTCGGGGAGACCGGGTAGTCCGGGGTGTCCTCGGCGGCGCCGAGTTCGTCCGCGGCGTACTCCTCCCAGTACTCCGCCAGCAGCTCGTCCGGGTCGTGGTCACCCGGGTACGACATCTCCCCCGGCATCAACTCCCATTCCTCCGGGCCGCCTTGAGTGCCGCCGACGTCGATCAGTATGGGCAGCAGCCCGGTTCGCCCCGCGGGCATGCCCAGCGCCGTCCAGGCGCCGGAGGACGCGGCGTACTCCGCGTGCCACAGCAGGGGCTCGTGCCACGGACCCTCGTCCGTCGCGTCGATCAGTCTCCCCAGCGGGAGTTCAAGCCCGAGCGAACGGCCGCTCGGGTCGGCCGCCAGCAGGGGCAGGGGGTTCGGAAGTGTCGCCATGTCGGTGACTTTAAGGGGTGGCACTGACAACGGCCGATGATCAAGCGAGCCGTCCCGCCACACCGTCCCACCGGACGGTGTCCCCGCAGGTCAGCGGGTGAGGCGTCCCATGAAGACGTCACTTCCGCGGCAACTGTCGCGGCCCTTGCCGCCCGCCCCGCATTCTCGTGTTGCCAGCCAGATCGACCAGCCAGATCGACCACCCAATCGACCAGCCAATCGACCCCAAGGGGGAGCAATGCGACCGAACACCGTGACGAGGACACTCGTCAGTCTCACCACCGCTGTCGGGATCGCCGCCGGGACTCTGGCGGGTGCGAGCACCGGCTTCGCGGCGTCCGAGGCGCCCGCACAGCCGGCCGTGAGCTCCGAGGCCGTCGCACCGCTCGCGGTGAACAACCTCGGACTGAGCACCGCGGAAGCCAAGAAGGTCCAGGACTGGCTGAAGAAGTACCACGGCTACAAGGGTGCGCGGGACGGCCAGCTGGGCACCAAGAGCTGGCAGGCGTTCCAGCGCGGCCTCAAGAAGCACTGGGACTACAAGGGCAAGATCGACGGGATCGTCGGACCCAAGACGGTGGAGGCACTACAGCGTCTGCTGAAGAAGCACTGGGGCTACAAGGGCAAGATCGACGGCATCGCCGGATCGGGGACCAAGGCCGCGTTCAAGCGGTTCGCCAACGGCAACCCCGGCTGAGCACCTGACCGACCGCACGAACTACCGCGGCCCGTCCTCCCTCGGGGGAGAGGACGGGCCGCGGTCCTGTCTCAGAGGCGCTCAGGCGTCCTGATCCCCAGCAGCGCCATGCCCTGGTGGAGCGTGCGGGCCGTGATGTCGCACAGGAACAGACGGTTCTCGACCTGGGCCGGGGTGTCCGCCTTCAGGACCGGGCACTCGGCGTAGAACGTCGTGTAGAGCGAGGCCAGCTGGTAGAGGTACGCGGTCAGCTTGTGCGGCGCGTACTCCCCGGCCGCCTCCGTCACCGTCTCCGCGAACCGGTCCGCGTGCAGGCCCAACTCCCGCTCGGCGACAGCCAGTTCCAGCTCCGGGTGCGCGAGGGGGCGTACGTCTCCTGCCTTGCGCAGGATCGACTGGATACGGGCGTACGCGTACTGGAGGTACACCGACGTGTCGCCGTTCAGCGACACCATCTGGTCCAGGTCGAACTTGTAGTCCCGGTTCGCCGACGTCGACAGGTCCGCGTACTTCACCGCGCCGATGCCGACCTGGGCACCCCGCTCGGCGATCTCCTCCTCCGAGAGGTCCTGCGCCTTCTCCCGTACGACGGCCGAGGCGCGGTCGACCGCTTCGTCCAGGAGGTCGACCAGGCGGACCGTCTCGCCCTCACGGGTCTTGAACGGCTTGCCGTCCTTGCCGAGGACCGTGCCGAAGGCCAGCTGCTGCGCCTTGGTGTCGCCGTTCAGCCAGCCCGCCCTGCGCGCCGTCTCGAAGACCATCTTGAAGTGCAGGGACTGGCGGGCGTCCACGACATAGATGAGCGTGCTCGCCTTCAGGTTGAAGACACGGTCCCGGATCGCCGAGAGGTCCGTCGCCGCGTAGCCGTAGCCGCCGTCCGACTTCTTCACGATCAGCGGGACCAGGTTGCCGTCCGGCCCCTTGATGTCGTCGAAGAACACACAGAGGGCGCCCTCGGACCACACCGCCACGCCGGCTTCCTCGAGCAGGCGGCACGTCTCGTCCAGCATGTCGTTGTAGCCCGACTCGCCGACGATGTCCGGGTCGCGGATCTCCATGTCCAGCTTCTCGAAGACCGAGAAGAAGTAGATCTTCGACTCGTCCACGAACTTCTGCCACGCGGCGAGGGTCTTCGGGTCGCCGGCCTGGAGGTCGACCACCCGGCGACGCGCCCGCGTCTTGAACTCCTCGTCCGAGTCGAAGTGCTTGCGGGCCGCCTTGTAGAGGCGGTCGAGGTTCGACATCGCCTCCTCGCCGGAGACCTGGGCGTCCTTGTGGTCCAGCTCGTGCGGGTGCTCGTCCAGATACTGGATGAGCATGCCGAACTGGGTGCCCCAGTCACCGATGTGATGCCGCCTGACGACGGTCTCGCCGACGAACTCCAGGATCTGGACGACCGCGTCGCCGATCACCGCCGAGCGGAGGTGGCCTACGTGCATCTCCTTCGCCACGTTCGGCTGCGCGTAGTCGACGACGGTGGTGCCCGGCTCGTCGGTGAACGGCACGCCCAGGCGGCCTGTCGGGTCCGTGGCGCGGGACGCCAGGTTCTGCGTGATCGCCTTGTCCGTGATCGTGATGTTCAGGAAGCCGGGTCCTGAGACCTCGATGTCCTTGATCACGTCACCCGTGACGATCCCGTCGACGACCCGCGTCGCCAGCTCCCGCGGGTTCGCCTTCGCCTTCTTCGCCAGCGCCAGGATCCCGTTCGCCTGGAAGTCCGCCCGGTCACTACGTCGCAGCAGCGGGTCGGCGGAGCCGGCCTCCGGCAGGGCAGCCGAGAGAGCCGTCGCGAGGCGCTGGTTGACGGAAGCGGTGAGGGACGTGACCGAGGCCATGGGGTGGATGCCGTTCTCCTCGTGGGGGTGGGCGGACCTGGCCAGTATCCCATGGGGGTAAAGCGGTTTTCCCGGGCGTAGGGGGGTCTGGGAGAATGGGGGTGTCAGCCGTGCGACCGTACCGGCTGCCCATGAGAACTCTCAGAAACACTCTCAGAAGCACTCTCAGAAAACTCTCAGAAAAAGAGGACGTGCCGATCGTGGCTCAGAGCACCGAGACCACCGACTGGGTCTCCCGTTTCGCGGATGAGGTCATCGAGGAGTCGGAGCGTCGGGCCCCGGGCAAACCCCTGGTCGTCGCGTCCGGACTGTCCCCGTCCGGGCCCATCCACCTCGGCAACCTGCGCGAGGTCATGACCCCGCACCTCGTCGCCGACGAGATCCGGCGGCGCGGGTACCAGGTCCGGCATCTGATCTCCTGGGACGACTACGACCGCTACCGCAAGGTCCCGGCCGGCATCGCGGGCATCGACGACTCCTGGGGCGAGCACATCGGCAAGCCGCTCACCTCCGTCCCGGCCCCCAAGGGCTCCGCCCACCCCAACTGGGCCGAGCACTTCAAGGCCGCCATGACTCAGTCGCTGGCCGAGCTGGGCGTCGAGTTCGACGGCATCAGCCAGACCGCGCAGTACACCTCCGGTGTGTACCGCGAGCAGATCCTGCACGCCATCAGCCACCGCGCCGAGATCGACGCGATCCTCGACCAGTACCGGACGAAGAAGGCCCCGGCCAAGCAGTCGCAGAAGCCCGTCGACGCGGCCGAGCTGGAGGCCGCCGAGGGGTCGGGCGCCGCGAGCGAGGAGGACGGGAGCAGGGGCTCCGCCGGGTACTTCCCGTACAAGCCCTACTGCGGCAACTGCGAGAAGGACCTCACCACCGTCACCGCCTACGACGACGACAGCACCGAGCTGACGTACACCTGCACCGCCTGCGGCTTCTCCGAGACCGTCCGGCTCAACGAGTTCAACCGCGGCAAGCTGGTCTGGAAGGTCGACTGGCCGATGCGGTGGGCGTACGAGGGCGTCGTCTTCGAGCCGAGCGGGGTCGACCACTCGTCTCCGGGTTCTTCGTTCCAGGTGGGCGGGCAGATCGTCGGGATCTTCGGCGGGAAGCAGCCGATCGGGCCGATGTACGCGTTCGTCGGGATCAGCGGAATGGCGAAGATGTCGTCGTCCCGCGGTGGCGTGCCCACCCCCGCCGACGCGCTGAAGATCATGGAACCGCAGCTCCTGCGCTGGCTGTACGCCCGGCGCCGGCCCAACCAGTCCTTCAAGATCGCCTTCGACCAGGAGATCCAGCGCCTCTACGACGAGTGGGACAAGCTGGACGCGAAGGTCGCGGACAACTCCGCCCTGCCCGGCGACATCGCCGCCCACTCGCGGGCCGTGCGGACGGCGAGCGGTGAGCTGCCGCGCACACCCCGGCCGATGCCGTACCGGACCCTCGCGTCCGTCGCGGACATCACGGCCGGGCACGAGGACCAGGTGCTGCGCATCCTCAGCGAACTCGACCCCGCCAACCCCCTCGCCGCCCTCGACGAGGTACGGCCGCGGCTCGACAAGGCCGAGGCGTGGATCAACACGCACGTGCCCGCCGACCAGCGGACCATCGTGCGCGACGAACCCGACCACGAACTGCTGAAGTCCCTCGACGAGCAGGCACAGCGGTCGCTACGACTGCTGCTCGACGGGCTGGCCGAGCACTGGTCGCTGGACGGGCTCACCCATCTCGTCTACGGCGTGCCCAAGGTCCAGGCCGGCTTCCCCGCCGACGCCACGCCCAAGGAGCTCCCGCCGGAGATCAAGACCTCCCAGCGGACCTTCTTCGCGCTCCTCTACCACCTGATGGTCGGACGGGACACGGGGCCGCGGCTGCCTACGCTGCTTCTCGCGGTCGGGCAGGAGCGGGTTCGCAAGCTGCTCGGGGAGTAAAGCGGAGCAAGGCGGAGTAAGGCGGTAAAGGAAGGGGGCCCTCCTCGGCGGAGGGCCCCCTTCGTCATGTTTGCGATGCTTGCCGTGTTTGTTGCGATTTTTATGCGATGTGGTCTTCTTGCAGTTCCGCTGTGTGGCGGTTGGTGAAGCGGTTGACCATGCGGTCGGCTTCGCGCTGCGGGAGCACGACACCGTAGGTCGCCTCCACGTCGCCCCTGAGCTGGCCCGAGGTGGGGTAGCTGCCGTCTATCGACTTCTTGAAGACCTGGTAGTAGTCCTCCTCGGTCGGATCCGGCGTGCCACCCCCCTCACCCAGCTCTCGGGTGCGGCCCGGGCCTGACGGGATGGGGAAGCTGCCGGTCTCCTCCGGGGAGGGTTCCTCCGGAGACGGCTCGGGAGTCGGCGGCTCCTCGAAATACCGCTGCTGCGCCTGGTACTGCTCGGCCTGGAGCTGCTCCCCGTACCACTGTTCGTACTGCTCTTGGGGGTCGTACGTGGGGTCGTAGCCGCCCTGGTAGTCGCCTTGCTTCGGGGCTTCGAACCAGGGGCTCTGGTCCTGCTCCGGCGCGTACTCGGCCGCGTCCTCGGGTGCGTACTCCGGTGCGTGGGCGGCCTGCTCGACGTTCTGCTTACGGTCCTCCAGCTCAGGACGCTGCTCGCGCTGCGGTACCGCCGGCTGGGGGGCGGCCGTGGCCACCGGCTCGGTCTGCCGCGGCACCGGTGGCAGCAGCACGGGCTCGATGCCCGCCGCCGCCAGCCCCGCCGGAGCCGTCTGCGCCAGCGGGACCCCGTAGCGGGCCAGGCGGAGCGGCATCAGGGACTCCACCGGGGCCTTGCGCCGCCACGCCCGGCCGAAGCGGGAATGAAGACGGGCCCGGTAGACCAGACGCTCCTGCTCCAGCTTGATGACCTGCTCATAGGAGCGCAGCTCCCACAGCTTCATACGGCGCCACAGGAGGAACGTCGGGAGGGGAGAGAGCAGCCAGCGGGTGAGGCGTACGCCCTCCATGTGCCGGTCGGCCGTGATGTCCGCGATACGGCCGATGGCGTGCCGGGCGGCCTCGACCGAGACCACGAACAGGATGGGGATCACCGCGTGCATGCCCACGCCCAGCGGATCCGGCCAGGCCGCCGCGCCGTTGAAGGCGATGGTCGCGGCCGTCAGGAGCCAGGCCGTCTGCCGCAGGAGCGGGAAGGGGATGCGGATCCAGGTCAGGAGCAGGTCGAGGGCGAGGAGGACGCAGATGCCCGCGTCGATGCCGATCGGGAGGACGTAACTGAAGTTCCCGAAGCCCTTTTCCAAGGCCAGCTCGCGGACGGCCGCGTACGAACCCGCGAAGCCGATACCGGCGATGATGACGGCACCGGTGACGACCACGCCGATGAGAATCCGGTGCATCCGTGTCAGCTGTAGTGGCGCGGCCACCCGTACTCCCCTCCCCATGCCTGTTGTTGCGCGACACAGAGTGGCACATGTGTGCGTCGTACGCGTTGTCGGACGGACGGAACCCGGTGCCCGCGGAGGGCCGGGTTCCGTCAAAAAGGGGGCCTGAGCTGCGGCTTGGCGCTCAGCCGCGGCTCAGGTGTAACAGTCAGCTCTTCTTCGCCGCAGACTGGGACGGGGACGCGCTCGGGGACTCCTTCGACGACTCGTCCGCCGAGGGCGACGAGGACGACTTCGACGTGCCCTTGTCCTTGTCCTTGTCCTTGGACGCGCTCGCCGAGGGGCTCTTCGTGCCGGAACCGCCCGCGCTGTTGGCCGCCGACACCGCGGCCACCGCCTCCTTGGCCGCCTTCTCGGCGAGCTTCGTCAGGCTGGCCGCGCTCGGGGTCTTCTCGCCGGCCAGGCCCGCGCCGTTGTAGTCGAGGGTGACGACGACGTTCTCGACGCGTGCCACGACCGTCTGCTCCTTGAAGGAGCCTTCCTTCTTCTTCAGGTCGTAGCGCACCGCCGTCGCCTCGTCGCCCGTCTTGGCGACCGGCTCCGACTTCACGTTCTTCGCGCCGTCCACCGCCTGGGCGTCCTGGATCTGCGTCTCGTAGTACGCCTGCGCCTGCTTGTTGCCCGTGCCGCGCGAGGTGTCCGACTCGAAGCGGAGCAGGGAGACGTTCAGCCAGCGGAACTGGGAGCCCTCCACGCCGTTGTTGTCGAGGCTGGTCCAGGAGCAGTTGGCGCGCGTCGCCGTGTCGCTCGACGTGCCCTCCTTGCCGGACTTCGCCTTCGGCACCAGTTCGCCCAGGGTCTTCTTCGTCACCACCGCGCACGACTTGGGCAGCGACTTGTACGCCGCCGCCTGCACCGTCGGCGACGCGCTCGGGGACGCCGAGACGACCGCGCCCGGGCCCTTGTCGGCGGCGGCGGCATCGGAGCCGGAGCCGGAGCCCGAGTCGGAGGAGCAGCCGGCCGCGATCAGCGTCACGGGGACCGCGGCCGCGCAGACAAGGACGCGGTGGAGCCGCTTCGCTCGCTGGTCGTCGCGCTTCTCACGCCGGACTCGCTGTGCTGGTCGCTGCATGGTTCCTTCACTCATGACGCTCGTGCTCCTGCCGTCGGATCGGCTCCGGGGACGCTGAAGTTCCTGCGGTCGGATCGGGTCCGAGGGGCCACGGTACGCGGTGAGACAGCTGTGCGACCGAGCTTCTTGTGCTTTGTGTGCGGGCGTGAGGGGGCTGTGAAGGGGCGCTAACTGGTGAGCTAACTGGTGAGTGTCTCCGCCAGCTGAGCGGCCAGTTTCCGGGCCTTGTCCTGCATTTCCTTGCTGTCCGGGGTGCTGTTCGGGGTCACGCCGACCGTCATCGGCTGCTCCTCGTACGCGATCGTCACGATCACGTTCGACGTGCGGAACGCCACAGTCACCGTGCGCTGCTGGGCCGTCGAACCGGAGCCGCTCAACGCGTCGTCCAGGAACGCGTCGTCGCCGAGGCCCTCCAGGATGCGGGGCTGGAGGGTGGAGGGGGTGGCGGAGATCGAGGAGGAGGGGGAACCTGAACCTGACGGTGCGGCGGAGTCGCTCGGGCCGGCGGAATCGCTCGGGTCGCCGGAAGGGCTCTCGTCGGTACTGGTGCCGGTACTGGTGCCGGGGCTGGCGCTGGTGCTTGGGCTGTTGCTCGCGCTGGTGCTGGGGCTGGAAGTCGCCGGTTCGGGAAGGTCGGCCGCCTCCTCCTTCGTCGCGAACAGCTGCTGCGCCTCCGTGTCGTCGCTCACGGAGTTGTCGTACGACACCACCCGCTCGAAGTCGACCAGCAGATGGTCGGTGGCGTCCGTGGACTCCACCGTCCAACGGCAGCCGACCTTGCGGTCCGTGTCGAACGTGGGCGTGGCCTCGCCCGCGTACGCCTTGTCCCGCTGCTCCTGGTCCGCGATCTGCTGGATGCCGGGCAGGAGCGAGTCGAGGGTGTCCTGGCCGACCGCGCCGCAGGGTTCCGGAAGGGTGCGGTACTTGCCCGGCTGGGCGGCGGCGGATGCCGTGCCGGTGTCACCGGGGTTCGCGTTGTCCGTATCGCCGCCGTCGTCCGAACTGCCGGTGCAGCCGGCCAGCAGGGCCGCGAGGAGCGCGACGACGCCGGATACGTACGCCTTCCGCTGCACGGTCAGGCTCCTCTCGACGGTGTGTGGTGCATGGGGAACTGGTCGGGATCTCAGTGTCCCTGCTGGTTATTCGCTTGCCGCACGGGGGCGCCCCCTGGAGACAATGTGTATCGCACGCACTGCCGTGGACGCCGGTCCGCTGTCCCTTTCGTTGACCTTGGCGATGGTTTTGCGTTTTGAGACTTCTGCTTTATTCCGGGGGAATGAGGACTAAATGTCGTACGTGGAAATGCCGGGCGCGAAGGTTCCGATCCGCATGTGGGCCGACCCGGCGACGGTCGAGGAAGGCGCGCTGCAGCAGTTGCGGAACGTGGCGACCCTGCCGTGGATCAAGGGGCTGGCCGTGATGCCCGACGTGCACTACGGGAAGGGCGCGACCGTCGGGTCGGTCATCGCGATGCACGGGGCTGTGTGTCCTGCGGCGGTGGGTGTGGATATCGGCTGCGGGATGTCGGCGGTGAAGACGTCGCTGACGGCGAATGACCTTCCGGGGGATCTGTCGCGGCTGCGGTCGAAGGTCGAGCAGGCGATTCCGGTGGGGCGGGGGATGCATGACAGTGCGGTTGAGCCGGGGCGGTTCTACGGGCTCGCTACAGCGGGGTGGGATGACTTTTGGGGGCGGTTCGATGGGGTTGCGGATGCGGTGAAGTTCCGGGAGGAGCGGGCCGTTAAGCAGATGGGGACGCTCGGAGCCGGCAACCACTTTGTCGAATTGTGCGCGGATGCGACCGGTTCTGTCTGGCTGATGCTGCACTCCGGATCCCGGAACATCGGCAAGGAACTGGCCGAGCACCACATAGGCGTGGCCCAGAAGCTCCCGCACAACCAGGGCCTGGTCGACCGTGACCTCGCCGTCTTCGTGGCGGACACGCCGCAGATGGCGGCGTACCGCAACGACTTGTTCTGGGCGCAGGAGTACGCGAAGTACAACCGCACCATCATGATGGCGCTCTTCAAGGACGTAATCCGCAAGGAGTTCAAGAAGGCGAAGCCGACCTTCGAGCCCGAGATCAGCGCGCACCACAACTACGTGGCCGAGGAGCGCTACGACGGCATGGACCTGCTCGTCACCCGCAAGGGTGCGATCCGCGCGGGTTCCGGCGAGTACGGGATCATCCCGGGCTCCATGGGCACGGGTTCGTACATCGTGAAGGGCCTCGGGAACGCGAAGTCCTTCAACTCGGCCTCGCACGGCGCCGGTCGGCGCATGAGCCGCACCGCGGCGAAGCGGCGGTTCTCGACGAAGGACCTGGAGGAGCAGACGCGGGGCGTGGAGTGCCGTAAGGACTCCGGTGTCGTGGACGAGATCCCGGGTGCGTACAAGCCGATCGAGCAGGTGATGGATCAGCAGCGGGACCTCGTGGAGGTCGTGGCGAAGCTGAAGCAGGTTGTCTGTGTGAAGGGCTGACGCGCAAGGCCCCCGGTCGGGACCGGGGGCCTCCCCTACTGGGTCACTCGCCGTCTGGCATGGGGACTTGGCCGTTGCGCATGCGCCAAAGGCGAAGATCGCAGCTTTGAGTGGTCCTGCCGAGTTTCTCTGCCGCTGCCTTCGGACTCTTGAGCTCCAGCAGAATCCGGTCCTCCCATTCCGTCCAGGGGCGTCGCGTGTGTGCGGCTCGCATGCCGGCGGGACGTACCCAGGTGGTGAGCGAATCGGCGACTGCGCGCTTTCGCTCCAAGGACAGGCACCCTGGGTAGTAGAGGTGGGCTGCCAGGTTCTGGGCTACTTCCATCGTGTAGTAGAGGTTGTAGATGCTGTCGCGCACGTTGCGTTTGATGTTGCGCTCGCAGCCCGTGATGTCCTTCGCGTATTGGCGCAAGTAGGCGCCGACGGCGGTACTGGCCGTGGTGAGAGAAATGAACGGACAGCCCTTGCGCGTGTGGCCCACCGAACCGTCTGCGTCGATCAGGCCTCGTAGGTAGTCGCGGCGAGAGAATTCGACGAGGGGTGGGGCGATCGTCTGTGACTTGCGGCCGTATGGCAGTCCGAGTCCGTTGACGATGGTTCTGGCTTCCAGGGAGCAGAGGCTCCAGACAGCCGAGTGAGCAGTCTCGGCGAAGTTCGTCGATCGTGTGCGTTCCCTGATGCTGCTGTTGTACGGCGTCAGCTTCTGGAACTTGCGCAGGAGATCGATGTCCCGCGCGTTGATCTCGACGGTCAACCGCCCTCGTTGCCGGGATTGTTGAGAGAGATGCCCATCCGCCTGCAAGAAGCCGAACATGTAGGAGTACTCCGGGACCCTGAGGTCCATGAACTGGTGAGCGCTAGGCTCGCATTCAGCCATGAGGAAGCGCATTCCTTCCTTGTTGGTCAGGTCCTCGACTGGGCGGCATCCCGGTCGAGGGCCGTCGATTTGATGTTGTGACGCGAGCCTAGATCGCCAGTTCAGCCCCCGTTCGGGTGATCGATCAGGTTCACTCCTGTGAGTTACCGCAGCCCCTTCTCCAGCAACGTCACCGCATACGGGCTGCCCAACCCGCCGTCCTTTGCCCGCTGTTCGCCTACGACCCTGTAGCCCGCCGACTCGTAGTACGCACGCAAGCGTGGGTTGGAAGCGAGGCAGTCCAGGCGGGCGTACAGGCGGCCCGTGGCGGCTATGCGGGATTCCGCTTCCGTCAGCATCCGGCGGCCCGTTCCCGGCGGAGCCGTGTGCGGCGTTGTCATCAGGCGGTGGATGTAGCCCGCGTCCGCGGGGCGGGGGCCCCAGGCCGCCTGGTCGTCCCACCACAGTTCCCAGGCGCCGGCCACGCTCTCGTCCGCGTATGCCAGCCAGACCTCGCCCTCCTTCATGCGCGTGCGGAAGTGGGTCTCGTCCTTTTCGCCCGGCTGCCACTGGGTGATGCCGCGGGCCAGTTGCCGTAGGGCCGCTGTGTCGCGGAGGCGGACCAGCAGGCTCGCATCGGCCGGGGTGGCCCTGCGGTACGTCAGGTCCGGCCAGGTGGTGGGGGTCGGTTCGAGGAGGGTGGTGCGGAGGGTGTCCGACAACGCCTGGGCGTCCAGGCCCAGGGCCTGAGTGACGTACGCCTCGATCGAGCCGTAGCGAGTCTTCATCGAGGAGAGGAACAGGCGCATCGCCGACTCGGGGGCCCGGCCGAAGCCGGGCCAGTTCGGGGTGCGGCCGTCGTTGCGGGTGCGCCAGTCGGCCAGCAGGGCCGGTGTCGCCAGTTCCGTCAGGCTGAAGTCCTCGGTGATCACCGTCTCCGGGACGCCGAGGAGGGACAGGACCAAGGCGGCCACCTGGCCTGTGCGGTCCTTGCCCGAGGCGCAGTGGAAGACCAAGGGGGCGTCCGTGTCCGCGATCAGTTCCAGAGCGGCGCGGATCTCCTTCGTACCGTCCGCCGCCACCTCCATGTAGCGCTCCGCCAGGTACGGGCCGGGGTCGACGTCGGGGGTCTGGGCCGCCTGGTCGTACCGGCGGTGCTCGATGCTGAGGTGGTGACAGGCGAGGGACGGGTGTGCCGGGACACGGCCCCCGGCCTCGGCCTCCCAGGGGTGGCGCAGGTCGATGACCGTGCGGATGCCCAGGGCCAGGAAGCGGTTCCAGTCGGGCGTGCCGTGGCTCAGCTTGCCGAGTGAGTCGGCGCGGTAGAGGCGGCCCGGGCGGACGCGGTGGCCGTCCGTCGTCGGGTAGCCGCCCAGGTCGCGGAAGTTGTGCAGGCCGTCGAACGGTATGTGTCGGTCCACGACCCGTGACCCTATGCGTCGGCCGCGCCCCGTGCACCGCTCATTTCGGCGCGTGCGTCACCGCGTAGATCATGACGAACGCCACGATGTGGATGCCGAAGAGGAAGTAGGCGAGCCACCACCACATCTTGCGTTCGTTCTGTGTCTCCTGTTTGAGGCGCTGCCGCTCCCGCTCGGCGTCGGTCATCACAACTCCCTGTGGACCTTCGTGTTCGACGCCTGTGCGCGCGGGCGGAGGACCAGGAGGTCGACGTTGACGTGGCTGGGGCGGGTCACCGCCCAGGTGATGGTGTCGGCGACGTCGTCGGCGGTGAGGGGCTCGGCCACGCCCTCGTACACCTTCGCCGCCTTCTTCTCGTCGCCGCCGAAGCGGGTGAGGGCGAACTCGTCCGTCCTGACCATGCCGGGTGCGATCTCGATGACGCGGACCGGGCGGCCGACGATCTCCAGGCGGAGGGTCTCGGCGAGGACGTGGGCGCCGTGCTTGGCGGCGACGTAGCCCGCGCCGCCCTCGTAGGTGCCGTGGCCGGCGGTGGAGGAGACGACCACGACCGTGCCGTCGCCGCTCGCGTCGAGCTTGGGGAGCAGGGCCTGGGTGACGTTTAGGGTGCCGATGACGTTCGTCTCGTACATCGTGCGCCAGTCGGCCGGGTCGCCGGTGGCCACCGGGTCGGCACCGAGGGCTCCGCCCGCGTTGTTGACCAGCACGCCGATCGTCTGGAAGGCCGTGGCGAACTCGTCGACCGCGGCGCGGTCGGTGATGTCCAGGGGGTACGCCGTCGCCTGGTGGCCCGCCGCGGTGAGCTCCTCGGCCAGCGCCTCTATACGGTCCTTGCGGCGGGCGGTGAGAACGACGCGGTAGCCGGCCGCGGCGAGCCGGCGTGCCGTGGCGGCGCCGATTCCGCTGCTCGCACCGGTGACGACGGCGATGCGGGCGGCGGCGGACGGTGCGGCGGTGGCCATGGGCTGCTCCTCGGACGGTGCGTGACGGATCTGTCCGGCAAGCTTAAGTGGGTGGGGCAAGTGGGTGGTTTGTCATCTCGTTCTCCGGTCCTTCCGCGGTCCTTCCGCGGTCCTTCTCCGGTCCCTTCTGCGGTCCTTCTCCGGACTGCCCGTGCGGGGTCCCGGTGGGACAATCGAGGTGGGTGATCCGCAGTTCAGGAGGTGGATCGATGGGACAAGCACGTGAGGTCATGGACCGGCTCACGGAGGCGCTGACCACGCAACCGAACCTGAAGGCCATCGCCGAGCTGTACGACGAGGACGCGGTCGCCGTCACCCCCGACGAGGGGGAGCTTCACGGGCGCGACAGCATCGTCGAGTACTGGCGGCAGATGACGGAGGCGGTTCCCGAGGCGACGTTCGAGACGTTGCACGCGTACGAGGTCGGCGACACGGCCATCGACGAGGGAATCTTCAGCGGAAAGAACACCGGGCCGCTGCATCTGCCCTCCGGGGAGACTCTCCCCGGGACCCAGAAGGAGATCAGGATTCGCGGAGTGGACATCGCGACGGTGGCGGACGGCCGGATCGTGGACTACCGGCTCTACTTCGACGAGATGGACTTCCTGGAGCAGCTGGGGCTGTTGCCCGCTTAGCCGTCCCTTAGGGCCTGTCCGGCGGATCATGCCGCAGACGCGGGGCCTGGCACGCCCATCTGCGGCGTTGTCGTCACTCGCCGACGCTCCGCGTCGACTCCCTCCTCCGCCTTGCAGCTGGACGCACCAGGCCCCGCTCACCGGCGCTGATGAGGCGCCGCCGATTTCCTGCGACCTGATCCGCCGGACAGGCCCTAGCCGTCCTCTCAACTGCCTCGCGGCGCGTACATGATGACGGCCATGCCCGCGAGGCAGATCAGCGCGCCCGTGACGTCCCAGCGGTCCGGGCGGTAGCCGTCCGCGACCATTCCCCAGGCGAGGGAACCGGCGACGAAGACCCCGCCGTACGCGGCGAGGATGCGGCCGAAGTTCGCGTCCGGCTGGAACGTGGCGACGAAGCCGTACGCGCCGAGGGCCAGCACACCCGCGCCGATCCAGACCCAGCCGCGGTGTTCGCGCACGCCCTGCCAGACCAGCCAGGCGCCGCCGATCTCGAAGAGCGCGGCGACGACGAAGAGGGCGGCGGAGCGGAGCACGAGCATGCGGGCAGCTTCGCATGCGCGCGTCACCTGTTGGACGGCGCCTGTCGTGCGCCGAGCGTGGGATACATCCCCGTACGACCACGGCTGAGCGAGGAGTGCTGGCATGCGGGAGCGGGTTCTGCGAGGGCATGCGGTGTCGGGTGCCGTCCTGACGGCGGCTCTGGTGGCGGTGGGCGGGGTGGCGCCGCTCGCCTTCGCCGTCTCCCGCCCCGAGGCCGATCTGGCCTATCACGGGTCCGCCGCCATGGCCGCCGGCCGGGTCGACGTGCGGTTCACCCCGCGCAATCACGGTCCGTCCCAGGTCCCGGACGCGACGGTGCGGTTGCGCTGGTCGGAGCCGCTGGCCGACCGGCAGGTGCTGCCGGACGGGTGTGCGCGGTCCGGCGAGCGGGTGGTGCTGTGCCGGGTCGGCGCGCTGGCCGCGGACGGTCTGGGGGAGCGGATCGAGCTGCGGGTGCGGCTGCGGGGCACGCCGTCGGAGGCGCTGCTGGAGATCGACACGGTGTGGAGCGGCGGGGCGGTGGACCGTAACCGGGGGAACGACCGGCAGCGGGTGCTGGTCCTGGACACCGGGGACGAGTACTACTTCTAGCAATTCCAAGCTGGTCAAGCTGGTTCGTGTCTGCTTTCAGGCCTGTCCCCTGCGTCGTACGATCTCTGCACGGCGCAGATGAAGAGGAGCTGGGTGCTGGATGTCCGGGAACGCGCGGTCGCGGCTGCTGGCGGAGTTGTCCGGTGTCTCCCGCCGCTACATGGCGTCGTACGCCCTCTTCAACCAGGCCGTCGCCGACCATCTCGGGCTGCATCCGACCGATCTTCAGTGTCTGAACCTGCTCACGCTGGAGGGCGGGCCCGTGACCACGGGCCGGATCGCCGAGCTGACGGGGCTGACGACCGGGTCGGCGACGCGGCTGGTGGACCGGCTGGAGCGGGCGGGGTACGTGGTGCGGGAGCGGGACGCGGCCGACCGGCGGAAGGTGCTGGTGGCGACCGTGCCGGAGCAGGCCGCCGAGTTCGGCCGATTGTGGGACCGGTTGGGCGGCGGCTGGGGGGAGCTCTTCGACGACCTGGACGACTCCCAACTGGCCGTGATCATCGAGCACATGAGGCGTACGACGGAGTTCAGCGCGAAGCAGGTCGCCCGCCTGCGCGCCGGTGACGTCTAGTGCTGGTCCGCTGAAACATCTTTTGGCGGCCCGCAGCGCTCAGTGGTGCCGCTCCTGGGGCGCCGCGCGTGGCAGCAGTCGTACGAGGGCCAGGCACAGGGCCGTGGCCGCGGCGACCACGAGGAGGCTCACGGTCATCGCGTGGGCCTCGCCGCCGTCGGCCGTGTGGAAGTACACGGTGGTCACGGCCGCCGCCCCGATCGCGTTGGCCACCTGCTGCACCGCGCTGAGGGAGCCGCTCGCGCTGCCCGCCTCCTCGGGAGCGATGTCGCCGATCGTGACGTCGTAGACCGTGCCGAAGCAGGTGCCCATGCCGAGGCCGATGAGGAGCACCGGCGGCACGAGCGCCCAACTGCCGGTATTGGTACCCGAGTTGGTGACCAGGAGGGCCAGGTAGCCGCAGCCCGCGAGGACGGTCAGCAGGCCGGCGGCGACGAGCCGGCGGCCGTAGGAGTGGATGAGGCGGTAGCAGGCGATGGACGCGAGGACGATGCCGAGGGAGAGGGGGATCAGGCCGAGCGCGGTGCCGGCGGGGGAGCGGCCGAGGCCCCGCTGGAAGAAGAGGGAGATGACGTAGAGGAGGCCGGCGGTCGCGGCGAAGGCGACGACGCCGAGGACCAGGCCCGAGGTGAAGCCGCGGTGGTGGAGCAGCGACGGCTGGATGAGCGGGTGGGCGGCGGTGCGCTGGCGGTGGCAGAAAGCGGCGAACAGGGCGAGGCCGAGGAGGAGCGCCACGAATGTGCGGGGCGTCCAGCCGTGGGCCGAGCCGTCGATGAGGCCGCCGAGCAGGCCGAGCAGGGCGCCGGCCAGCAGCGCCGAACCGGGGCCGTCGACGCGGACGGCCGGGTCGCCGCTGTCGCGGGGGAGCAGGCGTACGGCGGCGAGCAGGGTGGCGCCGCCGATGAGCAGGTTGATCAGGAACATGGGGCGCCAGCCGAGGCCCGCGACGTCGGCGTCGACCAGGAATCCGGCGAGGATCGGGCCGCCGACGGCGGACAGGCCCATCACGGGCCCGAACAGGCTGAACGCCTTGCCGAGTTGGTCGCGGGGCCAGGTCGCGCCGAGGATGCCGAAGCCCTGCGGGATGACGAGGGCGGCGCAGGCGCCCTGGACGAGGCGGGCGACGACCAGCACGAGCGGGGTCGGGGCGAGGCCGCAGGCGAGGGATGCGGCGACGAAGCCGGTCAGGCCGGTCAGGAACAGCCGGCGGCGCCCGTACTTGTCGCCCAGCCGCCCGCCGGGGACGAGCAGCACGCCGAGCGCGAGGGCGTAGGAGGCGCCGAGCCACTGGACGAGGCTCGCGCCGCCGCCGAGGTCGCGGGTGATGGTCGGGGCGGCGATGTTGGTGATCGTCGCGTCGAGGAGGTCGAGCACGTCGGCGGCGAGGACGACGGCCAGGATCGCCCAGCGGGCGCGGGCCGTCGTTTTCCTGGCGTCGCCGTTCTCTGTGTCATTCGCTGGGTCATTCTCTGCGTCATGCATCATCTGTGTCACGCAGATAAATGTCGGGCATGACTGCGGGACGGTCAAGCGCATTTGATTCGGGGGTGGGCTCAGTGCACGCCCTGTGCGTACGCCCCCGGCGGCACGCCCACCGTCGCCGTGAAGTCCCGCACCAGGTGGGCCTGGTCGGCGTAGCCGAGGTCGGCGGCCAGGCCCGCCCAGTCCACGGCTCGTTCGGTCTCCGCGCGCTCCAGGGCCTCGTGGATGCGGTAGCGCAGGATGACCCACTTGGGGCCCACGCCGACGTACGCGGCGAACAGCCGCTGGAGCAGTCGTACGGACACGCCCTCGGTGCGGGCGAAGTCGGTGACGCGGCGGATCGTGCGGTCGGTGCGGATGCGGTCGACGAGGGTGGTCGCGAGGTCGGCCTGGGGGTCGGGACGCGGGTCGAGGCTCAGGAGGAACGCGTCGAGGGCGGCGACGCGGGCGTCCTCGCCGGCCGGGTCGAGGATCGTGGCGGGGTCCGTGTCCGGGTACACCTCGGGCTGCCGTACGCGCAGGCCCGTCCACTGGGTCACGGGCCGGTCCGGGGCGAAGGGGCTAAAGCCGCCCGGCCGGAACTTGATGCCGCACACCCGCCCGAGCCCCGCCAGCTTCTGTGTGAAGAGGCCGTGCTGGACGCCCGCGACCTCGGCGAAGGGCTCCTGGTCCGGGAATCGCTGGAAGACGACGTTGACGGCCGGGTGCGGGACCACGTGGGAGACGTAGGGCTCGGGGAGGTTCCAGTCGATCAGCCAGTACCACTCGACGTACCGGCGCAGCGGCTCGGCGGGCTCGCGGCGGCGGAAGTCCACGTGCGCGAAGAGGTCCGCGGCGTCGACGATGCCGCGAGTGCCACGGCTTACGGGGGCCATGGGGGGATCGTAGGGCGGGGCACTGACAGTGGCAGGGTGAGAAGACGGTAGGGGCGGCGGCCTCGGTTGCGCCCCCGGGGGTGAGAGGCACGTAAGAAGGCCGCCGGTGAGCCGTTCATCACGTCGTACGACTGTCCCGGCACGGCACACTGAGGGGGTGCCCCAAACCTTGCTGCTCGCCGAAGACGACCGCGCCATCCGTCACGCCCTGGAGCGCGCCCTGACCTTGGAGGGTTACCAGGTCACCGCGGTCGCCGACGGCGTCGAGGCGCTGGCGCAGGCCCACAAGACCCCGCCGGACGTGCTCGTCCTGGACGTGATGATGCCCGGGATCGACGGACTCCAGGTCTGCCGGGTGCTGCGCGCCGAGGGTGACCGTACGCCGATCCTGATGCTGACCGCGCTCGTGGAGACCCAGGACCGGATCGCGGGCCTGGACGCGGGCGCCGACGACTACGTGGTCAAGCCCTTCGACGTCGAGGAGGTCTTCGCCCGGCTGCGCGCCCTGCTGCGCCGCACCAGCCCGGTCGGCGCCCTGACCGGCGCACCGAAGGCGCCCGCGGTGCCCGAGGGGCAGATCGAGGCGGCCGGGCTGCGCATGGACGTGCAGGCCCGCCGCGCCTGGCGCGGGCCGCGCGAGCTGGAGCTGACCCGCACCGAGTTCGAACTGCTGGAGCTGCTGGTCCGCAACGCGGGCATCGTCCTCGACCACTCCACCATCTACGACCGCATCTGGGGCTACGACTTCGGGCCCGGCTCCAAGAACCTCGCCGTGTACGTCGGCTACCTGCGCCGCAAGCTCGACGAGCCGGGTGTGCCGCAGCTGATCCAGACGGTCCGGGGCGTGGGTTACGTGCTGCGGGAGGACTGAGTGGGGCGCGGCCCCGGCCGCCCGGAGAGACCGGCACGCCCGGACGGACCGGCACGCCCGGACGGACCGGACCGCCCGGATCAACCGGACCGCCCAGGGCGGCTGCTCGCGCGGCGGCGTCCCCGGCTGCGGCTTGCCCGGCTCCGGCTTCCCTGGCTCCGGCTTCCCTGGCTGCGGCGGCCGGGGCTGCTGTCGCTGCGGACGACCTTCGCGGTGTCCTTCGCGGCCGTGACCGCCGCTGTCACCGTCCTGGTCGGCGTCCTGTCCTACAGCGCCGCCGCCCGGCTGGTCCGGGTCGACCAGGAGTCCGTGTTCGACCAGGTCGTGCAGGACCTGCGGGGCGAGGTGCGCCAGCAGCGCATGACGCCGGCCGACTTCTCCTCCGTCGCGCCCGGCCACGACATCGTGCGGCCCGCCCGCACGGATGTGCAGGTGCTGGGGCCGGACGGCGGGATCGTCGACCCCGGCAGACCCGGACTGCCGGTCACCGACGCCGACCGGAAGATCGCGGCCGCCGGCAAGGCCGGGAGGATCACCGAGCGGAGCGAGGTCGACGTCGCCGACGACGTCTACCGCGTGGCGACCGTCTCGCTCGGCGGCGAGCGGGGCGCGGTGCAGGTCGCGCAGGAGTTCAGCGACACCGAGGACCTGCTGCGGGCGCTTCAGCAGCGCACGCTGATCCTGATGTCCGCGGTCGTGACGGCGGCGGGCCTGTTCGGCTGGTGGCTGGCCCGGCGCATCACCCGCCGGCTGGTCATCCTCACCTCGGCCGCCGAGGACGTCGCCCGCACCCGGCGCCTCGGCATCCAGGTGCCCGTCACCGGCTACGACGAGGTCGGCCGCCTCGGCCGCGCCTTCGACCGCATGCTGGGCAGGCTCGCCCAGTCCGAGGAGGACCAGCGCCGCCTGGTCCAGGACGCGGGCCATGAGCTGCGCACGCCGCTGACCTCGCTCCGTACGAACATCTCGCTGCTGCGCAGGATCGACGAGCTGCCCCCGTCCACCCGGGACGAGCTGGTCGCGGACCTGTCCCAGGAGGCCCGGGAACTGACCGACCTGGTCAACGAGCTGGTCGACCTGGCGGCCGGCCAGTCCGACACCGAGCCGCCGCAGCGGGTCGACCTCGCCGACATCGCCGAGGACGTCGCCGGGCTCGCCCGCCGCCGTACCGGGCGACAGATCCTGGTCCGCGCGAGCGGCGACACCACGACCGACGGCCGCCCCGGGATGCTGACCCGCGCGCTGTCCAACCTCGTCGAGAACGCGGCGAAGTTCGACCGCGACGGCACCACGCCCATCGAGATCGACGTCACCGGTCCCGCCCGGCCCGGCACGGTCCGCGTCGAGGTCCTCGACCGCGGTCCCGGCGTGGCCGAGCCCGACCTGATCCGCGTCTTCGACCGCTTCTACCGCGCCGCCGACGCCCGCTCCCTGCCGGGTTCGGGGCTGGGCCTGTCCATCGTGCGCGAGGTGGCACTCGCGCACGGGGGAGCGCCGTTCGCCTTCCGGCGGGAGGGGGGCGGGGCGGTGATCGGGTTCACGGTGGGTGGAGGGGCGTATCCGGGCGGGCCGATGAGCGGTGACTGACGCTTTTACGGGAGGGGTTGCGACGAGCGGCGCGCGTGACGAGATGCCGTCGGCTCAGCCCATGCTGCCGAGCATCTGCCCCATCGCGGCGACCACGGACGGCTCGACCCGGTAGTAGACCCAGGTGCCGCGCCGCTCGGAGGTGAGCAGCCCGGCCTCCTTGAGCTTCTTCAGGTGGTGGGAGACGGTCGGCTGCGAGACGCCGACGTCGGAGATGTCGCACACGCACGCCTCCCCGCCTTCGTGCGAGGCGACCAGCGAGAACAGCCGAAGCCGCACCGGGTCGCCCAGCGCCTTGAACATCCGGGCGGTCGTCTCGGCCTCGTCGGCCGTCAGCGGTCGCTCGGTCAGTGGCGGGCAGCAGGGCGCGACGGCCAGCGGCAGGAGCTGCGTATTCGACATGCGTCTATGTTGACATACGTCGAACCAGTGCGGGTGGCTGCGCTTCGCGGGAGCTTCACGGGGAGTCTTGATTAGATGTGTGTCTATGTTGACGTCCATCGATGCAAGTGTCATCCTGGCGACACAAGGGCATCGACGAATGTCGAAGCAGCAAGGGTGAACAGAGCAAAGGGGAGTCTCGTGGATCGCCATCCCGTCGTGGTCATCGGCGCCGGCCCGATCGGCCTGGCCGCCGCCGCGCATCTCATCGAGCGCGGCATCGAACCGCTGGTCCTGGAAGCCGGCCCGTCCGCCGCCGGCGCCGTACGCGCGTGGGCGCACGTGCGGCTGTTCTCCCCCTGGTCCGAGGTCACCGACCCCGCCGCCGAGAAGCTCCTCGCCCCGACCGGCTGGACCGCGCCCGACGGCGCCTCCTACCCCACCGGCGGCGACTGGGCCGAGCGCTATCTCCAGCCGCTCGCCGACGTCCTCGGCGACAAGGTCCGTTACGACGCCACGGTGACCGGCATCGCCAGGGCCGGCCGGGACCGGATCGTCGACTCGGGCCGCGAGGAGCAGCCCTTCACCGTGCACATCCGTACGGCCGAGGGCGAGGAGCAGCGGATCACCGCCCGCGCGGTCGTCGACGCCTCCGGTACCTGGTCCGGCCCGGCCCCCCTGGGCGCGAACGGCCTGCCCGCCCTCGGTGAGAAGGCGAGCGCCGACCGGATCTCCTACCGCGTCCCCGACCTCAGGGACCCTGCCGTGCGCGCCCGTTACGCCGGCCGGCGCACGGCGGTCGTCGGCTCCGGAGCCTCCGCCTTCACGGCCCTCGCCCAGCTCGCCGACCTGGCGAAGGAGGCCAAGGGCACACACGCGGTGTGGATCCTGCGGCGCGGCATCGGCGCGAGCACCTACGGCGGGGGCGAATCCGACGAGCTCCCGGCCCGCGGCGCCCTGGGCCTGCGAGCCAAGGCCGCGGTCGAGGAAGGCCACGCGAGCGCGGCCACCGGCTTCCGTACGCAGAGCGTCGAACGCGACGGCGACCAGCTCGTCCTGATCGCCGAGGACGGCCGCCGGCTGGACCCGGTGGACGAGGTGATCGTCCTGACCGGCTTCCGCCCCGACCTGTCCTTCCTCTCCGAGATCCGCCTCGGCCTCGACGAACGCCTCCAGGCCCCGACCGCGCTGGCCCCGCTCATCGACCCGAACGTGCACTCCTGCGGCACGGTCTACCCGCACGGCGTGAACGAACTCGCCCACCCCGAGCGGGACATCTACCTGACCGGCATGAAGTCCTACGGCCGCGCACCCACGTTCCTCGCGATGACCGGCTACGAGCAGGTCCGCTCCATCGCCGCCGCGCTCGCCGGCGACCAAGAGGCCGCCGAACGCGTGGAGTTGACCCTCCCGGAGACCGGAGTCTGCGGTGGCGCGGGCCTGTTCGACGACCCTGACGCGGCCCAGAGCGGCGAGGGCGGCGGCTGTTGCGCGGCCCCCGCCGCCACGACCCTCCAGATCGGCATCGGCGCTTGGCCCGCATCGAGCGGCGGCTGCTGAACTCCCCTTCCACGCAAGGCTTCCACGCAAGGAGGTACGCCATGTCCCGCGTACAACTCGCCCTGCGCGTCCCGGATCTCGACGCGTCCGTGGCCTTCTACAGCAAGCTGTTCGGCACCGAGCCCGCCAAACTCCGCGAGGGCTACGCCAACTTCGCCATCGCCGAGCCCCCGCTCAAGCTCGTCCTGATCGAAGGCACACCGGGCGAGGCGACCCGCATGGACCACCTTGGCGTCGAGGTCGACAGCACGCAGACCGTCCACGCCGCGACGGCCCGCCTGAGCGAGGCGGGCCTGGCCACGGCGGAGGAGAACGACACCACCTGCTGCTACGCCCTCCAGGACAAGGTCTGGGTCCACGGCCCCGGCCGGGAACCGTGGGAGGTGTACGTCGTCAAGGCCGACGCGGCCCTGAGGGACGGCCCGGACCCTGATCAGGACTGATACGGCTGCTGCTGCGGCGGCTGCCCGTACGGCTGAGGCTGCCCGCCGCGACCGCTCGCGGACTGCGCCTGAGCCTGGAGCTGCTCCGCCTGCTCCTTGGTCACTTTCTGCTCCGCGCCGCAGAAGGTGCACTGCGTCGCGTACTTCGTCGAGAACGGGAACAGCGGTACGAAGAACAGCGTGAACTTCGTGACGCGCTTGCGGAGCGTGTGCGCGGAGGGGTTGCCGCACTGGCCGCACACCAGCGTCAGTATCGCGAGCTGGTAGAGGTAGCCCTTGGTGCCAAAGATGATCACGTCGGTGGTCCTTCCCGGGTCGGTGCCTGGTGTGACCGTACCTGTACGGGTGGAAGGAACCGCGAGACCGCTCTCCGCTACGGCGATCCGGTCAGGCCGGGGCCCGCTGGGACAGTCCCTGGGGTCAAGGCCACCGCGTGATCGCGAACCCGCCGCCTCCCCCGCGCCGCACCTGAGCCGCGCCCGCACCCCCGAAGTGCGCCGGGATCACCAACTCGCGTTCGTCCGCGGCCCGTTCGAGAACGCACCCGCGGACCCGGCCACGGCGTCGCACGCGGAGCCGTTCGAGCGCTGGCTGGAGTCCCACGAACTGCCGCTGGACACCGAGGCGCCGCCCGGCGGGCCCCCAGCGGTCGAGCTGCTGTGCGGCAAGTACCGGAGCCGGACACCCCGGCGCGGGCGTGGCGGTACCGGGTCTGCTCGACGTGCTGCTCGTGTACATGATCAGGGCGTGGATGGCGAACAGCGCGACCTCCGCGACCCCCGGGGCCACCGGCGCCGCCCGCTGGCCCGCCGCGCTCAGCCACCCTGTGGCACCGGGCCGATACCGGGCCGGGGCCGCCCAGTGACTCAGGCTCGCTGTGCCCGGCTCTTGAGGAGGCCGACGCCCGCGCCGAGGGAGACCGCGCCCATGCCGGCACTGGTCATGAGGCCCTGGTTGCCGTCGATGGCGAAGGGGGCGACAGCGGCGACGGTGAGGTTGAAGAGGAAGAGGAACCACAGGACGGGGCGGGGCAGCTTCTTCATGGGAGTTTCCTTCGAGGGAGAGCCGTTGAGTCGTTGACCTTGCGAGATCAACGATTCCGTCTCCGGCCCGCCGTCACGAGAGAGTGCTCTCCCCAACCGATGGTGTAGCCCGCTCCACCTGTAAGGCCGCTCGCCGGCCGGTCAGCCGTCCTTGCGGGCCACTCCGCCGTAGATGCCGATCTGCGGGGCGTCGCGCCGCGGGGGCTCCTCGGGCCGCCAGTCCGGGACCTGGACCAGGCCCGGGTCGAGCAGGGCGAAGTCGCCGAAGAAGTCCAGGACCCCGGAGTGGGAGCGGAGGTTCATGGTGGCGCTGGCCTTGTTGTAGACGGAGGCCGCGTCCTCGCGCCGGTCCTCGTGGAGGTCGCCCGTGGCGTGCGACAGGACGAGGTAGGAACCGGTGGGCAGCGCGTCGCGGAGGGTGGCGACGATGCCGTACGGGTCCTCCGCGTCGGAGACGAAGTGCATGATCGCCACCAGAAGCAGTGCCACCGGCCGGTCGAAGTCGATGACCTCGCGCACGTCGGGATGGTCCAGGACGGCCCGGGGGTCACGCAGGTCCGCCAGGACGACCGAGGTGTCGGTGTCGTCCATGAGGGCCATCGAGTGGGCGCTGACGATCGGGTCGTTGTCGACGTAGGCGATACGGGTCTCGGGCGCGATGGCGTGCGCGATCTGGTGCACGTTGGGCTCGGTGGGCAGGCCCGTGCCCACGTCCAGGATCTGCCGGATGCCGCCCTCCGCGACGAGGTGCCGGACGGCGCGGTGCATGAAGCGCCGGTTGGCGCGGACGCCCACCCGCACCTCCGGGGCCACCTTGATGAACTGCTCGGCGGCCTCCCGGTCGACCTCGTAGTTGTCCTTCCCGCCGAGGAAGTAGTCGTACATCCGGGCCGGGTGGGGCTTGCTCGTGTCGATCCTCAAGGGATCGACGCCGCCGCTGGTGGGAGAGGTCATGGTGCCCTGGCTCCGTCCTGGACTCATATCCCGCCGCTGTCAGATCATCATCCTGGCAGGCCGTCAACGCGACAGCGTCGGGAATGGCGTCGAACGCGTCGGCGCCGAAGGTGATCTCGCCGAGCAGCCGGAGGTGTACGTCTTCGCGGCCGTCCCGGCCGAGTGCCGCCTCCCGTTGTTCGACTTGTGGCGGTCGTGATGGCGGTGCGCCAGAACGCGCCGCTGTCGCTGCCGCTCGTGATCGTGCTGCCGGACCAGGTCACGAAGCTGGTGCGGGAGCAGATCACCGGGATCCGGGCGGTGCGGGCCTTCGTCCGCGACCGGCATCACGGTGGTCCGGAGCCGGCCCCGTCGTCGTCCGCACGCCAGGTCATCGTCACCTGTACGTGCGCCTCGCCCTCCGACTTGGCGATGACGGCGCCGAACTCGGCGTTGAACCGCATGCCGAACTCCAGGCTGACCTCACTGGGACGGCTGGGCATGTCCCTGAGCCGCCGCAGGGCGGACGCGGCCGCGCTCCGGATACGGTCGATGCCCTCCTCGAAGGAGGCGGTGGCATCGGCCACGGCGTTCCCCAGCCGGGAGACCTCGACGACCCCCGGTTCGTCCTGAGCCACCTCCACGACCAGGAAATCGTCCCCGTCCTGCGACGGGAACCGCAGTAACTGCGTCACGTCATCCCCCTCCTGATACCTGCCACCCGGCCTGTCTCGGCCTCATGCGGTATGACCTGCGGCCGTCTTCCACTGGCGAGCCATTGCAGCCACCATGGAAGCGCACCCCGAGCCGCCAAGCCACCACGTCAGGGGGAACCACGGTATGACAGGGTCTGCGAAAGACTTCTGTTCCGACCTGCTCGATCTGTCCGGGATCTCTTTGGCGGAGTTGCACTCGAGTGACGATCCCGCGCTGCGACGCGCGTTGAGCCGGGCGAACCGCAGGGCCGGACTGGCGTACGGCACACTCGACGAATCCAACAGCGAGGAGATGACGCTCCTGCGCGGGCAGCGATCGGGACAGCGGCGCCGGTGACCGACCGGACGCTGGGTGTCCACCGCGTGAGCCGGGAGTCGCTGAGGACCATGGCGGCGGGCAACGCGAGCGAGGCGGACCTGCGACTGCTGAGCTCCGCCCAGCGCAGCCAACTCCTCCTGAACCTGCTGGCGTTGCTGGATCACGCCGCGGACGCGGCGCGGCGGAGCCGACGCCGTGGCGGCGTCCCGTCGGCCGAGCGGGCCTGGCACCTTCTGTGCACGGCCCAGAGGCAGTCCCCTGACGCGGTCGAGATCGTGCTCGCCGACCCGTCCGTCATGGCATGGTCGCTGCGCCTGCTGAGACGTCTCACCGGTGCCGCCTCCGCGACGGCGTCCTCCGCACCGCTCTGGGGCGAACTCGGCCAGTTCCACGCGCTGGCCGCGGCGGCTGCCCTGCGGGCCGGTGTGCCGGCCGCGTTGCGTGTGCCCGCTCACCGGGGCATGGTCTGGCTGCCCGGCGCCGGAGTCGCGGGCCCGGTGGCACGTCGTCGGTGGACCGAGGTGGAGGTGCGGGTGGCCCGGGACGGCGTCGTCCTGCGCGGGGAACTCGACGAGGTGCGGCTGCCGCACCCGCTTCCTGAACCGACTCCCGGCTGGCATCCGCTGCGGGGGCTACCGGTCCGGGCGACGGGAGTGGGGCCCCGGCTCGACACAGTGACGCCCTACCGGGACTTCCTTCAGTTCCCCAAGTCCCCCGGCGGTCTGACACCGCGTCGATCACGCCTGTGGCTGGACCGTCTCGCCGGTGCGTACGCCCTGCTCGAACGTGAGTCGCCGGCGGACGCCGCGGCGTTCACCACGCTCGTGCGTGCTCTCGTCCCCAGAACCTTCCAGACACTCAGAGGCGGTCAGGTCGCCAGCGCGTCCTCGCTCGACGCCTTCGGCGCCATCACCCTGTCCTTACCGGACGACGAGGTCCAGACCGCCGCGGTCCTCGTCCACGAAACCCGGCACCAGCAGCTGAACGCGCTCCTCGGCCTCGTTCCCCTGGTGCGGGGCGAGGACGAGGAGGACGGCGGACCGGGGGAGCGGCGGCTCTACTACGCACCGTGGCGCAGCGACCCCCGCCCGCTGCACGGCGCGCTCCACGGGGTGTTCGCGTTCGCCGGAGTCGCCCGGTTCTGGCGCACGTACCGCAGGCGCGCGACGGGGACGGAAGCCCAGCGTGCCGCCTTCGAGTTCGCGGTGCTGAGGGAGCAACTGCACGAGGCCGTCGACGTCATCGTGACCGATCCCGACCTCACCGAGGCGGGCCGGTTGTTCGTCGACGAGATCGCCGCGTCGGTCAGCGCGTGGCAGCGGGACGACATTCCGGCCGGGCCGGGCGGGCTGGCCCGGCACCACTGCGCTCTGCGCCGGGCGGTGTGGCGCGTCCGGCACCTGGGGATCGCGAAGACCGCCGCGGAACACGTCGCCGCCGCCTGGGCCGCCGGGCGGGCCGCCCCGCCACGGCCTTGCTCCGTGTTGAGCCCGCGCCCGGAATCGATCCGCCTCGACACGTTCGGACCGCTGGCCAGACTGAGCCTGTCGGCGCCCGACGACTTCGCACGCCGCCACAAGACACTGGACACCCTGGATCCCCGAGGCCGGGCGGAGTACGCGGCGGTGGCGGGAGACACGGAACAGGCCGTCCTGGCGTACACGGAGTGGGCCGCCCAGGACCCACAGGATCCCGAGGCGTGGATCGGCGCGGCGCTCGCCGACCCCGAGCAGTCCGGCCGGCCGGGCGCCGCACTGCTCCTGGAACGCCCCGAGCTGGTGGCCGCGGTCCGCCGAGCGGCCGCGACCATGGGAGGCGGGCTCCCGGACGGGCTCCCGCACCCCCTGCGCCTGGCTGCCTGGCTGGAGGCCGCCGACGAGAAAGACCGGCAGGGCTGACGAAGCACAACTAGAGCGAGATCAGATCGATGTCCGCATTCGCGCGCAGCCCCTGTTCGGCGTTGACCGTGGCGGGGTGGCGGGGCCCGAGGACGCTCCGGTACCGCAGCACGGCCTCGGCGAACAGCTCCTCGCTCTCCTCGGTCCTGCGCAGCGCCTTCAGGTCGTAGCTCAGATTGAGCTGCACGGCCAGGTTGGCCGGATGGTTCTCGCGCAGCCGTTCCGACTCCTCGGTCACGGCCGCGTCGATCTGGTAGGCCTCGTCGGGGTGGCCGAGGGCGAAGTGGTCGCTGGCCAGGTTCATACGGGCGAGCAGGGTTCGTGGGTGCTCGGGGCCCAGCGCGCGGGTGAGGCCCGTCACCGACTCCTGATCCAGTTCCAGTGCCGCTTCGGGGTGGCCGAGCAGCCTGAGGGTCACCGCGAGGTTCATGGCCGTGGCGTAACTGTGCGGGTGCTCCCGGCCGTAGCGGGCCCGGTGGCGGTCCAGGGCCTCCACGTTCAGCTCGCGCGACTCCTGGAGCTTGCCGATCTGCCGCAGGTCGTTCGCATGGCTGACCGCGATCTGAAGGTACTGGCGGCCCCCGGTGCCGAACAGCTCGCGGACCAGTGTGATGTACCGGTGCGACAGGGCGTACGCGCCCTCGTGGTCGCCCTTCTTGCGGCGTGTCACACAGAAGTTGCGGTTCACCTGGGCGGTGAGCGGATTGTTGTCGCCCAGCCTGTCGCGCACATCCTCGGCCAGGAGCTCGTAGCCCTCGAGGGACTCCTCGTACCGGCCGACCTCCTGGAGGTCGAGCAGATAGGCGTTCTGGGTGGACAGGGTGTAGAGGTGGTCCTCGCCCAGGATCTCGATCCTGCGCTGCCAGGTGATGTAGTCGAGTGCCCGTGCCGCTTCCGAGTTGCCGGCCAGGCGCAGGTCGACGGCGTAGTTGTGGGCGGCGAGCAGGGTGGCGGGGTCGTCGTCGCCGAACTCCCGGCGGCTGGTCTCGTAGACCCGCTGGTCCATCTCGCGTGCTTCGTAGAAGCTGCCACGGTTGCGATGGTGGGTGGCCATGAAGCTCTGGGCCTGGAGTGTGTCCTCGTGCGCCTCGCCCAGCACCCGGCGGAAGCGCTCGACCAGCCCGGACTGGAGAGTGAAGGCGCGATCCAGGTCGGTGCCCTGTTCGCGCATCGCCTCGGCGATCTGCTGGTCGAGCGCGAGGACCTCCTCGTGTTCCTCACCCAGGCGGTCCCGCCAGGTCGCCGCGGCCTGCTCACCCAGGGCGAGGGCGCCCGCATAGTCGCCCCGGGCCCGCAGGAACCCCACCTCGTTCAGGACGAGCCGACGGGTCCAGGGCTCTTCGCACGTCATCGCCTCGGAAGCCCTGAGATGGCTGAGGAGCGAGGAGTAGCGCGGCCAGAACTGGGCTCGCTGGGGATTTCGCGGATCGGCGTGCGACAGCAGTTGATGCGCGGCATGCCGCATCGTCGCCCGTTCCTGCTGGTTCATCTGCTCGACCAGCACCCGCTGCACCAGTCGGTGCATCTGCACCGTGTTCTGGCGGTGGTCGATGCGGGCCAGGGCGTACCGCCCGATCTCGCGTACGGCTCGGCCGAGTTTGACCGGGTCGTCCAGCGCGGACTGGAGCTCCTGGGGCACCGAGATGCCGCGGACCGCGGAGAAGAGGTCCCACTCGATGGGCTCGGGAGCGAAGAACGCACAGACCTGCAACAGCTGGAGAGCGTCCGGACGCGTCTCCCGCAGGCGGCCGAGCGACACGTTCCACGCGGCCGCCACCGACCGGTTGTAGTCGCCGGGCGGGTCGGACTGCATGAGTTCCGTGAAGTTCGCCTCGTACACCTCGAGATACTGCTGCACCGGCATGCCGGTCTCGGCCAGCCACACCGCGGCCTGCTCGACGGCCAGCGGCAGATCGCCGAGGGCGGCAGCGAGGTGGTCGACGGCCTCGTCGGGGAGGTTCTGACTGCGGCGGCGCAGCAGGGCGACGCTCTCCTCCCGGGCGAAGACGTCGACCTCCAGGGAGCTGACATCGGTGGACCACTGGAAGTTGCGCGAGGTCACGACGATGCGTCCCGGCCCGTCACTGGGGAAGTACTTGCGCACTTCCTTCGGGTTCTCCGCGTTGTCGAACACCAGCAGCCAGTCCCGGTACGGCTCACCGCGGCGCAGGGCGTCCAGGACGGCCGGCACCGCGCTCATCTCGGACCCCACCTGAAGGCCCATCTGCTCACCCAGCTCGATCAGCGACTGGATGATCTGGCTCTCCTGCTCGGACGGGATCCACCAGATGAGCCGGTACTCGCGGCTGTGCCTGTACACGTATTCGATGGCGATCTGGGACTTGCCCACGCCACCCATGCCGTGCAGGGCCTCCGGCAGGACCGCGGTGACACCGCTGGTCAGCCGGTCCTGAAGTCTTTCGAGCAGCGTTTCCCGCCCCGTGAAGTTCCGGTTCCGTTGCGGTACGTTCCCCCAGATGCGGGGCGGGTCGTGCGGGCTTCGCGGACCCGAGGCAACGGGCATACCGGCAGACACGGGGAGGCCTCCTTGTCGTGGACGCGCAGGCAAAGGCGCGGGGGAGGGGGCGGGAGTGATGGGCGAAGCGGCGGTGGACGGCGGCGCCGGGGATGAAGTCCCTGCGGGGCGCGGGGTGTTCGCCGCTTCCGGGGGCTGAGGTCGAGGCCCGTAATCTAACGTGTCGTCGGGTGCAATGGTCAACTTTGACCGCATTTGAGTGGATGAGTACCCTGATGGCCGACTGTATTCCGGCGTGGGCGTACCACCATCGGCAGCGGCGGGCTGCCCGGCCGGCTGGGGGCCGGCGCGCTCCAGCAGCCGTCCCAAATGGTTGGCGCGCGCGAGATAAGGGCCCGACACCGCGCACAACGCCGTGTACAGATGCGCCACGAACGGACGAGTGTGTTCTGTCATCGGCAGCTCCACGGGATCGCCTTCGGCCGCCACGAGCGCGCCTCCGCCCTCGCCCCACAGTGCTTCCAGCCGCGGACCGAGATAATGCTGGATCCGGCGCAGCGCGTGGAGCGTCTCCGCCCGCGAACCGAGGGCGAGGAGCTCCTCCCGTACGCCGTCCTCGAAGTCGAAGGACACGCGGTGGGCGTCCTCGACGTCGGCGGTGTCGTCGGTACGGCGAACCAGCCCCAGCAGCATGATCTCGGCCAGGTTCCAGAACCGCGCTTGAGGCAGCGCCTGCTGGAGCAGCCGCATCACGGGGAGGTTGAGCGGGGCCGCCGCGAGCCGTTGGGCGAGGGTGTAGGCGGCCGGAGACGCCGTGGCCCGGAAGCGGCGCACCATGGCGGCGGCCCGTTTCGCCCGCTGTACCGCGGAGGGCACGGCCGGCCCGGTGCTGTCGTCCCCTTCGGTGTGGTGCGGTGCGGCGTTCTGCGGTGTGGCGTTCTGCGGGGCGGCCACGAGGTCGGCCAGCTCCTCGACGACCGGGCCGACCGTCGCCGAGCGCAGGTCACGGTCCGGGACGGTCCACAGGGCTGCCAGTCCGTGCCACTCGCCGCCGCCCGCCGCGGCCACCAGGCGGGCCCAGCGGCCGAGCGAGGTCGGCCGCAGTTCGACGACGGGCACCGGGATCGCGTGCTCCCGGCCCGGCTCGTCGACCGCGTGCGGATGCGGACCCAGGGGGTCCGTGTGCGGATGCTTCCAGTCGGCGTCGTACGCGCGGTTGGGCGCGGCGGGGGACGGTGCCCGTAACCGGGTGCGGGTGACCGTGGGCAGGGTGAGGTCCCACAGCTGCTGCGGGAGCAGGCTGAGCACGGCCACGGGGGAGAACCGGCCCAGGCGGTGCAGCACCGAGGCGGCGCGGCCGGTGCGCCAGGCGCCGTGGCCGCCGTCGGTGACCGCGAGCAGCAGTTGCCGGTCGCTGGAGCGGACCTCTGCCGCCCGGATGCCGGTGGACGCGGCGTCGGCGGCGTCGGCCGCTGCGTCGAGGTTCCATCGGACCAGCCGCACGGTGCGGAACATCGCCGTCTGCTCCATCAGCTCGGCGATCTGGCGGGTCGCGTGCGACCACAGGGCCATCGAGGAGCTCTCGTCCACCAGCAGCAGCAGGTCCAGCCGGCGTTCCGGGAGCGAGCGGCACACCGGCGTCCACACCCCCGCCATCGCCGCCCGCTCGGCGGTCGCCTCCTCGTCCAGCTCCACCTCGTGGGGCGAAGCGCTCAGCAGCCGCAGTGGCCGCAGCGACCTGCTGAGCGCGAGGGCGTCGGTCAGCGCCGGTGACGCGGGCCACCCGTCCTGTTCGGGGGCCGTCTCCTCGCCGGAGCCGGGCCTGCTCGGCGGACGCGGCCGGGTCCGGCTGCCCGACGGGAGTACGCCGAGTGTGGGGAGGGCTTCGCCCGGACGGGGTTCCCCGGCTGCCGCGGGGGAGGGGGACCGGTGGCCGGCCTGCCCCTCGGGCGGCGTCCGCTCGTCGGGGTCGCCTCCGGAGCGCGCCTCGGGCGGTGTCCGCTCGTCGGGGCTGCGCCCGGAGCGCCGGGGCCGCTCACCGCGCTCCAGGGCAGCCCGTCCCGGGACGTCGAACACGGGTACGGCGGCATCCTGACACGCCGCCAGATACAGGGCGTCCGCCAGCTCCGTCCAGGCCGGCAGATCCCGGCCCGGGGCAGGACTGTGCCCTTCGCCCGGCCGCTCGGGCGGGGAAGGGGATTCAGGGGACGCCGATGTCATCCGGCCCTCGATTCCGCCCCCGCTCCGTCGAGCCGGTGCCACAACGCGTCGACGAGGTCCTCCAGCGACTCCTCGTCGTCACCGGGGAAACGTCCCGAGGTCGCCAGGAACACGGCGTTGAGCAGTTGGTCCACCGCGAGGCCGCCCCGTTCCCGGCTGTTGCGCAGGAACCGGTCGATGAGGCCGTCGGCCTGTGCGGAGCCCGGTGTACCGTCCGCCGACTCCCGCAGGTGGGCCATGACCATGTCGACGAGCTGGGGACGGTCGGGATCCGGCATCCGCAGCCGCAGGCAGCGACGCAGGAAGGCCGGCGGGAATTCCCGCTCTCCGTTGGAGGTGATCACCACGACCGGGAAGGCCCGGCACTTGACGATGCCGTCGACGATGTCCGCGCTGCGGCCCGGATCGTCGGTCATGACGCTCACCCGGGGGTGCAGCCGCCTGGCCCGCACCAGCTCGGCGATCGGGAACTGGCCCTCCTCGAACACGCTCAGCAGGTCGTTCGCCAGGTCCTGGTCGCTCTTGTCCAGCTCGTCGACGAGCAGCACCCTGGGCAGCTCGTAGGGCAGCAACGCCGTTCCCAGCGGGCCCAGTTGGAGGTAGTCGCCGATCCCGGGAAGCTGTTCCTCGCCCGCCGCCCGGCGATCCGCGTCGCCGCCGACGGGTACCTCGGGGCCGTCCGCCCGGTGCAGGGTGCGCAACGCCGCCGCGTCCTGGACCCGCCCGATCGCGTCGTACTCGTACAGCCCCCCACGCAGCGTGGTGCGGCTGGTGATGTGCCAGCGCAGCACGCGGCCCAGCTTGAGTTCCCTGCTGATGCGGTAGGCGAGGGACGACTTGCCGGTCCCCGGGCGCCCCGTCACCAGCAGCGGCCGGCGCAGCAACAGGGCCGCGTTCACCATGTCGGCCTCGCGCCGGACCTGGTCGGAACCTACGGATAACGCGCTGATCTGCCCCAGCCGGCGCTCGATCTCCTCGTCGTCCGACGGCGGCGGGGCCACGGCGGGGCCGCCGGAGAAGCGGCGCCAGGGCGGCGGAGGCGGCAGCAGGTCATCGAGGCCGGCGTCGTACAGGGGCTGTCCCGTACCGCGGTAGATCCACCATCGGTGGTCCGAGGAGTTACCGCCCGCACCGTCCCGGCCGGGCCCGGCGGCGACGTTCGCGCCCGGAGCGGCCGGGTGGCTCTTCGCGGGTGAGTCTCCGGTCGGACGCGTCCCCCCGGACGCACCGTCCCCTGGAAGCATCTCGTCCTACCCTTCCCCCTGCGCGGAAGAATCCGCCGCCTCTCCCCGCCCGCCCGGAAGGCGGTACGGGTCGTCCCAGAGCAATGCCGCGTGGCGGCCGAGCGTAGAGGAGCCACCCCCAGCAGGATCCCCGCCCTCGGCCCCTATGCGCAACGACCTGACTGCGTCAGGTAACCGGTGTATGCCGGTACGCGAGGCCAGTTCCAGCAATTCGTTACGAAACGCCTCATCGACTCCCCCACGGCGATCCCACACCACGATCGGCACTCCGGCCCGCAGCGCCGCATCCAGCTCATCGACCCCTGAGCTCACGTTCTCCTGGCTGCCGGGCGGCTCGCTCAGCACGGCCATGACCGGATGCGGATGGGAGAGCAGACGGTCGTGGTGTTCGTCGGGGAACCAGTGGACCGGCCCTCGGCAGCCGGGCTTCAGGGCGTCCCAGCGTCTGGCCCAGCGTCCATGGGTGGCTCTGCCTTCCACTCTTTCGAGGCTGCGCAGGACCACCGGGTGGTCCTTTCCGAGTGTGGCGTCCGCGTTTCCGAATCCCTCCTTGGCCCAGGTCTCGACCGGCAGGTCCAGGAGATCCCTCGGGAGGACGAACTCCAGTGCGAGGTCTTCCTTGCACAGATAGGCCCACCCGGTCTCGGCCTCCTGCACCAGCGACTTCACCCGCTCGGGAAGGTCGTCCACGTCGACCTCCAGGTCCCCGCCCTTCACCGGGTACGGGTCCGGGCAACTGCCGTTCTGGCACCAGTAGGTCAGCTGCCGCACGCCCTCGTGCTCGGAGTAGAACAGGGGGCGCAGCCGGATCAGCAGCCAGGTGGACGGCGCCCAGACGGTGTCCGCGTCGAGTCCCGGCAGCGGCAGGGGCGGCGCGGGACTCCCCACGGCGCCGAAACCCTGAGCGGGCCGGCCGGGCGAGGGGTCGCCCTCCCCTCCGGCGGCCGCCGGCAGGACGGCGGCCGCGGAGCTGTCGGCCGCCGCGCTGCCGGGATACGCCTCGGGCCGGTCCCGGTGCTCCGCCGCCCACAGGAGCAGCTCCTGCTGCTGCTGGCCCTTCGCGTAGCGCGCGAGGTGCTCGACCAGGAGGACGCAGGGCAGCGGCCGGCCGGGGCGGGCGTTGAGGGTCGCGGCGTGCAGCACCGCCGACCACGGTTCCGCACAGTGCGCCGGCAGCGGATCGGGGCGGTCGCCCAGGGCCTCGCGGAACACCCCGGCGATATCGAGCACTTCGAGGCCGCCGAGCAGGTTCATCAGCCGTTCCCAGGTAGCCGCGGGGAAGAGCGGTACCTCGGCGAGGGCGATGGCGGTGCGCAGACGCGCCATGCCGCGGGTCTCTCCCTCCAGCATCGAGACCACGCCGCCCAGCACCTGGAGGCCGTCCGGATACGGCATCGCCTCGCGGAGCAGGAACATCAACGCGACACGGCGGCGGCTGGTCTCCGGCAGCACGATCCTGATGCCGAGCGCCCGGCCCACATGGCGCGCGCACTCGTGCAGCAGCGCCGGCTCCTCGAAGCAGGGGACGGCATCCAACGCGTCGAGCAGGACTTTCGGCGGCCCCCAGGACCCCTGGGAGTGGATCACGACGGCCCGCCTCCCGCGGCTGCCGGCCACACCTTCTCGAGCAGTTCGAGGGCCGCTCGGGCGGGCTGTGACGCGTCATCCAGCATCCGTACGGCGTCGACCAGGCCCTGTCTGCCGTCAGGGTGTTCGGCGCATGCCTGGACGAGGAAGAACAGCTGGAGCCGCGGCCGGGCATGGGTACGGATGGCACGCCGGACGCGGGGCGGCAGCAGGCCGCGCAGCGCCGCCGCGCCGTCGTCCTCGATCAGCGGCACGTTCAGGAGGGCGTCGGCGAGGGCGAACTGGTCCTTGTCGGAGGGCGGTTCGGCCCACCGCCGAGGCGGGGGCTCCAGTACCGGGGCCAGATCCGGCCACATGCGTGCCGCGGCCTCCAGCGGAAGCATCCAGGCCACCTTGGCCTGCTGGTCGGTGTACGCGGCGGTGACCATTCCGACGACCCGTTGTGCCGCCGGGTCCCACACACCGGCACCGCTGAATCCGTGGCCGACCTTCGCACCGGCGGAGCCGATCCCCTCCAACTGGATCCAGTCCCGGTACGGACCGCCGCGACCCACCAGCCGAGCCCGCGACCACAGCCCCTCGGGCGCCCCCAGGGGATGGCCGTACATGTTCACCTCGCGCCGGTCCGGCTCGCCGCACGGCCCGAGCCGCGCCGCGGCCGACTTGTCGGGAGGCGACCACGCCGTGCGTAACACGGCCAGGTCACCCCCGGCCCCGCCGGCGAGCGGCCCGGGAAACCAGCCGTCCGCTACGACGACCGCTTCGCCGGCCGTGACGTCCGCCCGCCCCGGCACATCGACCAGAACCGGCTCCGCCGGCGTCGCCCCCGGACTGCCCCGGCCCGGACCGACGGCCGACACCACGACGTGTGCGCAGGTCAGCACCACACCAGGCATCACCAGAATGCCGGCGCCCTGGACGACGCCACGCGGCGACAGGACGCGCACCCTCCCTAAGGCCGGCGCTTGAGCCGTCTCCCCCTTGGCCACTGCCATATCCCTTCCCCCGCATGGAGCCTCCGACGGAGAGCCCCACGAATGAACCAGCGTACGAAGCGCATGCGCTCGGCACACGGGCTGTGCGTATCCCGGAGCTTTACCGGATGGGGCACTCGTGAATCATCGGTGTGCGCGCGGGCGCGGGGTGACACGGAGACGGCGCACGCAGGGGCCTCAACGACGGTGCGTGTGCCCGCCGCCCGGGGCGGACGCCAGGCCGGCGCGCCCGCACCGCCGTTGAGGCCCCTGCGTCCTCGGCTACACCGCCCTCGTCGCCATCGCGCTGCTCTACATCTACCCCTGGGCAAGGCAGCGAGCTCACTGGTGGATCCGGCAGCGGCGGTCCGCTGTCACGAGAGGCGGCTTGGATCCGCAGCCGATGCCAGGATGCGCTCCAAGGAACGTTGACCCATCCGGCTCATGGGCGGGTTGCTTTCGACGTAGTACCAGACCAACCCCATCGCCTGAACGAAAGCCCACGCCTTACCGCGCTCCCATTCAAGGTCGTCGCACCCCAGGTGATCGCGGAGCATCTGCCGTGGCCCGGCCTCGAGCAGATGCCATGCGCTGATGAGATCCAGAGAAGGGTCAGCCGGCCCGAAGCCGCCAACGTCGAGAATCCCCGCAAGCCGGCCGGCGGACACGAGGACGTTGCCAGGGATCAGATCGCAATGGGCCATGACGTCCTCAGGCGCACCCCGCGGCAGATCGCGCACGGTTGCCCAGGTGCGGCGAAGCGCTGGGACATCCAGGAGTTGCTCACCGTGCCTGAAACAGGTCTCCATCCACGCGTCATGGGATCGCAGGTCGCCTCCTCGGCCTGTGCCGCCGAACCTGCGGCCACGTGTGTCGATCGCGCGCAGGTCGCCGATGAGATCGGCCAAGTCGCGGGCGAACGCGACCGATTCGCCTGGGTCCTCGTCGTCGGCCACGATCCCGGGCAGCCACGTCTGCACCGACCACGGAAGCGGGTAGCCTGCCCCGGGCTCACCGAGCGCGACCGGCTCGGGCGTGGGGAAACGCGTGCGACCTGCCAACTCGCGAGCCGCTTCCGCTTCGGTCTCCAACCCGCGACGCGTCGACTCGACGTCCGCGGACTCGAGAGGGAATCGAGCTGCGAACCGATCGCCGATGCGGAAGACGGCGTTGACCGTACCCTGCGCAGCGATGCCCCTGACCGGCAGGCTTCGCCACTCGGGAAACTGCTGCCCTACCAAGGTGCGCACCGTCTCAGGTGACACCGTCAGCTGGTTGGCGTGCATCTTCATGGTGGAAGCATCCGGTTCACGATCTTCAACGGCAACCCGTTTACTCGGCACATGAAAAGGGCGAGGCCCGTAGACCCCGCCCGCTACCAGCGCAACATCAGCTCACGGCCAGACAAGGCAATACGGCTGATGCCCCGCTTCATGCAACCGATGGCTGAAGCTCTCGGTAGTTCTCGCTGGTCGGCGCTGTTTCCCAGGCTCATGTGCCCTGGATGTGCCCCGACGGTCTCAGAAGGCCATCGGCTTGGCGAGCAGAATCGGTTGCTGCTCCAGCCCTTCAAGTACGAGATGGGGGATGACTTCGAGGGCGATGTCCAAGGCGTATTCCAGGGCCGCCGCGCTGCTGGACTTGTCGACGTCCAGGGCCTCGGACCACTTACGGGGCTGATAGCGGGACAGCATCGAGAAGCTGTACAGGAGCAGCCACCAGGACATGAGGGGCGTCGGAGGCGCCGTGGCGGGCTCGAACGAAGGTCGTAGGAAGCGGTCAGCGATGAAGCGGTAGGCGGGAGCCCTCGTG
This sequence comes from Streptomyces sp. NPDC050619, assembly GCF_040654815.1. Taxonomy (NCBI): domain Bacteria; kingdom Bacillati; phylum Actinomycetota; class Actinomycetes; order Kitasatosporales; family Streptomycetaceae; genus Streptomyces; species Streptomyces sp. NPDC050619. The sequence continues at coordinate 67,499 of NZ_JBFAIR010000023.1, forward strand.
TCGAAGAAGGCGTCGATCTCTGCCTCCTCCATGCCCTGCTTGCCCCAGAGTTCTGTGCCTTGCAGGCCCGGGTACTTCGAGAGGAATGCCGCCAGCCAGGCTGTTCTGTCCGCCGGGGTGGGAATCTCCTCGTTCACACAGACCGACGCGCGCAAGTACTCGACTGGGGGAGCATGGCTGACCGACCTGTCCAGGTTCTCTTGGACGGATGGGTATCTATCGGCGTTAAAGACGACCGCAGGGGCGCTGGTCATCCCTTAGAGGGGCGCCTCTGTGAGCTCGGGAATCGAATTCCGCAGGGCCCCGAGGTTGATCGCATCTGACGTTCACTCGGATCCCGTGGCGTCGGACACCGCCTGGAAGGCGCCTTCCCCGTCGGGCCTGACGGCCACGTCGGGATGCTCGGTTCCATGTCGAGGATCTTGAGGCCGTGCTTGTTGAACGTCCACGTGCCTGGTGCATGGGTGGCAGTCATAGCGAGTCCGGCCTGCACGAGCCCGTAGTACAGGTTAATGGGGCGCGTGGCGGCGGAGACGACCTTCGCCGCGTTCATCTGCTCCTCGAACTGCTGCAGGGCAGCCGCGAACGTCTTCCTTCTGGATGCCGAGTCCTTGAGCTTGGTCTTGTCCGTCAGGCTCGTCCGGCGGTGGCGCAGCCCCACCCGAATCGCTGTTGTCCCGTCCATTCCTCCCGCTTTCGTCTGTGCGGGACAGTGTGCCCGGTCCTGGGGGAGACGGTGCAGGAACATAAATTACGGGTGCAGATGTGAGGCGACGGATCGACGCCGGACAGGTGGGAATGCAGGCGATCCGTGGCGGAGGCAGGCAAGGTCATGCCGTCGGGCTGTCGCTCTCGGTTTGGCTGACCAGCGAAGAAAACGCAAGTTTGCAGCCAGTCATTGGTCCGATCCGAGTGAGGGATCGGGGCCGAAGTCGTCTACCTCCATCGTGGCGTGGCCGCCGGGTGGGCTGGTGAGTCTGCCTTGGACACGGACAGGGATGCCGTCGTCGTGGCAGCGCACGGCCGTGTGGTAGTTGCTGTCGGGCAGGTCCATCCAGACGGTCCTGCTACGTCGTTTGATGAGTGTCTGGACCCCTACCCGGCCGGTTTCGTCCTCTGGGTGGCGGCTGAGATCGGTGACGATGCCGTAGATCAGATGTCGGCTTGTGTAGATGCGGGTCTTCAACTGCGCGGAGACTCGGTCCACGATGTCGATCGCTGCCTGGTTGAACTCCACCTGCGGGGGAGTGCCAGGCGGTGGCGAGGCCACCCGGGACCAGTTGAAGGAGACGTCGAGGGAGCCGACGGAGTCTGTGTTCACCACCTTGCTGAGAGCTTGGCACAGCTCATAGGAGACGCCTTCGCCGATCGAATCGGAGATTTCACTCGGGGTGGGCTCCCGCTCCGCGCTCGCCATGTCTTCGAGTACGCCGAGGGCGCGGGACATCGTGGCAGTGACGCGTCGGTCGAAGAGTGTTTCCTCCACCCCGACCTCGATGTGCTCTTGACCTGGGGAGTACATGTCCTCGGGGGAGCGTGCCTGGCTGATGATGGGAACGATGTACGACCCCCGACGAGTCTGCCCCAGACGGACTTCCCGTGCCTGTTCCCGTGCCCGGGTCGGGAAGTTCCGGAAGTGGCCCTGCCGTCGGATGGTGGCGGCTGCGGACGCTACACGAAGGCGCTTGGCGGAGATGAACAATTCGTAGCCGGCCTCCAAGGGGATCGAGCCGTCACTGAGTGAGGGGTGGGAGGCCCTGAGATCTGTGACGTCGTTGAAGACGGTGGCGACGGCATCGTGGACGGTTCGCATGTCCTGGGATTCGATGCGTGCCAGATCTGCCAGGAGTATCTGGGTCCGCTTGGCGAAGTCCGGGGCTCCTGGCTTCATGGGGACCAGGACGACCTCGTCTGCCGGTCCGGGCAGAGTCCACAGTTCCGCGACGACGCCACCGGAAACCGGAGTCCAGCCGGTGACCTTGAGATAGCTGCGGATCTCCTCGGGACCGAAGTCGGGCTCACTGTGCACCACCTCAGTCCACCTCCCGACCGATGGCATTGGTCAGCCGACGCGCCGCGTCGAACATGGTCCCCATGGCTTTCACCGTGAGTGGCTGGTGCTCGGGGAGGCTGATCGCTGTAGTGACGCTGCCGTTGGCCTTCCCCTTGCCCTGTAAGGACGCCCAATAGCCATGGCAGGCCAGGACGATCGCTTCCGGCTGATGAGTCACCCAGCGGCCGATATCCGGGGGGACTATCAGTAGGGCGAGGTGGCCGGGAGCCGAGCGTTCGGGGTCACGCAGCTTGTCGTACGTCTCGATGTCGAGGTCGAAGCTGTAGCCGCCGCGGACGATGCGAGGGCTCTGTGTGCACTTGAGCTGGATGTCGACCATCAGGCCGTGCGAGCGCAGGGTGACGTCGACGCCGTCTTTGTCGACGTTCCAGTCGCAGATCGTGTAACCGCCCTGGGTGGCAAGGACATGCACATAGGCACGGCTGACTTGTTCCTTCTGCCAGCTCGTCGCCTCTGTGGCCACTGGTCCCCCTCCCCTTGGCGTGATCGCGAGGATAGGCGGAGGGGGACTTCGGGGGAATAGGGCCTCGCGTACATGCTGGTTCCGTGTCAGGTCATGCGGTGGCGCATCCCACCAGACGCAGAGGCCCCCTAGACCAATGGTGAGGCCGAGGTAGATCAGCAGTGTCAGGCCAGTTCCGCCGCCAGGGCGCGAAGAGCGGGGACGAGTTCGGGATGGTCTCCGCGCTGCGCCGACTGCAAGAGCTCGGTGATGACGATGATTTGTGCGACGCGTCCGGGCTCCGTCTTGAGGACAGGGAAGGTGTCGCGAACGCGCTGAGCGAAGCCGGGGACGAGCAGCGAGTAGGCCAGCAGCATGGCCTCGTCGTAACCGGTCGGCGCCAGGCCGAAACCCTCCCAGTCGAGCAGGTAGGGGGTGGTGCTCGTGAGATTGGCGGTGTGCAGGTCTCCGTGGGCCGACGCCCAGTCCGTGATCCGAGGGCCGGGCATGTCGAGGAAGCGCGGGACGCTGCGGTCTACCCACTCCTGCCGTACGGCCACTCGATCCGTAGGAACTGTGCTCACGTACTCCAGGTCGGTGCGGAGCGAGTCCCACCATGCGGTCGGCGGATCCGGATCCAGGCGCATGACGGGGCTGAGGGATAGGACAGGTTCGGCGACGTACTGGTGCAGCTCCGCCAGGTAGGCGTATCCGTCGTTCCTCGCTTCCGTGGTGTCGTAGAGCAGTGGTTTGTGGACGCGTCCGTCGAACAGGGCGGCGGCCTGGAGGTTGCCGTCCCAGATCTTTCCTGCGGCTTTGTCCTGCGGTGCGGAGAGGAGCCGCAGCCAGCAGGCGCCTCGGTCCGGGTGCTGGACGCGGCTGCTGAGGGTGCGGCCGTGCCAGCCCCAGACTTCTGGACCGGCGATCGTGATGCCCAGCGTCTGAGCAGACTGCGCGAATGCCCGACGCATACGGTGCTGGTCGGCGGGGTCAGTCGGCGGCGAGTACATCCAGCACCTTTCGCAGCGGCGCGATGGGGACGGCCGGCTCTTGGAGGGCGGCTTGGGCTTCGGCCCAGTGTGCCGGGGTGGAGGCGGAGAGCAGAATCCGTGTCACCCCGGGGCAGGAGGCCGCTGCCAGTAGGCATGCCTGGGGGATGGTGAGATCCGGGCTGACGAGCGTGGTGAGGTCGCGCGTGGCCAGTTGGGGCAGTTCGCCGCCGAACAGGGGTGCTGAGGCGAATACCTGCCATCCGAGGTCGGCGGCCTGAGCGATGGGGCCCTTGCCATCCAGGGCCTGGGCGAAGGCGGTCGCGGTGACGAGGGATACGGGCAGTTGGACGGCGCGCAGGTGGTGCTGTTCCGTGCCGGCGACTTCGACGGCCAACTGGTGCAGGGCGGGGATGCTCAGGGCACCGGTGTCGAAGCCGTCCCAGGTGGCGACGCCGTATGACGTGAGGGTTCCGGCTGCTGTTTCCGCTTCGAGGGCGGTGAAGGCGTCGCGCAGGGCTTCGTACGGGTCGCCGTTAGTGTGCTCGGGGTTGTGGGCGAAGACGAGGTCCAAGTGGTCGCGGCCGAGTTCGGTGCGGTTAAGGGCGCACTGCCAGTGGACGTACGGGGTGCTCAGGCAGTGTCCGCGATCCGCGTCTTGGGCGGTGAGACTTCCGTCGGAAACGGCGTCTTTGGTGGCCTGGGCGGTGAGGAATCCGACTTTGGTGGAGACCGGGACGGGATGCCGAACCAGAACGGGGGCGAGCAGCGGCTGGGCCTGCCCATTCAGGTAGTTGGGCGCGGTATCGATCCACGCGGTAGCGGGGTCGGCAGCCGCGCGGGCGACGGCCTCGGTCAGCGCGGAGGGGCGGACGCGGTAGGTGCCCAACCCGAGAGAGGCCGTTGTCATCGCTCATCTCCTTCTACCGTGATCGCTTGGCCGTCCATCAGCTCGAAGACGACGGCTGCCACGTCCGCGACGGAGATTCCAGCGGCTGCTGCCAGCTCGCCGAGGGACACCGCGCCGGGTGCGGCGGACACCAGGCTCTGGAGCAGCGGCAGGGCCTCCTTCGCCATCTCCCACTCGTTGTCGCAGGCCCGGAACACCAAGCCGTCCCCGTTGGCTGCGTGCTCCAGGCGGGCGCGTGTGGTGGTCAGCCTGACGCGCACCTCTGGGTCGGCAGGGACGCCGGTGATGTGAGGCAGGCTCGGCCGCAGACGGGTGAGGTCGGTGCCGTCGCGCATTGCCGTGTACCGGCCGATGAGATCCGGGTTTTCCAACGCGGCGGTGACTTCCTTGCGCAGCCGCTCCAGGTAGGCGGCCTGCTGCGCGGCGGTCGCGTGCGCGGGCAGGTCCTCGCGCAGGACGTCGTGGCGGCGCAGGTCGTCGGCGAGCCAGGTCAGGAGTTGGGCGCCGGTGGTGGTCTGGATGCCGAAGGTGAGGTGGAGGGAGTGTTCGCCTTCGGAGGCGGCCACCGAGTGCCACCAGCCGCGCGGGAGATACAGCAGGTCCCCGGGGCGCAGGACCAGTTCCGCGACCGGTTCCTCCGGGGGTGGCTCGGGTTCGACGGTGTCCTTGTACATGGGGGCGGTGCGGGTGGGGCCGTACAGCTTCCAGCGCTTCGCGCCGTCGATCTGGATGACGATCACGTCGTGGTCGTCCCAGTGGACGCCGAAGCCCTCGCGGGCGGTCCAGGACGCGTACAGGTTGGCCTGCACCCCGGTGCACAGCCACTGTTCCAGTTCCATGGCTGCGCGGCCGACGGGCGGGTGGAGCTCGTCGACGGCATCGGTGATCAGGGAGGCGCCCTCGGCGAGGCGAGCGTGCAGTTTGGCGGGGTGCAGACGTTGCCAGACGGTGTGCCGGCGGGTGGTGACCGGGGCGGTGTAGCGGTGGGCGGGCAGCATCTCGCCGTCTACGGACAGACGCAGCCGGGGCGGCTCCAGGCGGTGGGTGGCCAGGACGGTGTTGACGTCGTCCCAGGTGATCAGCTCACCCGGGTTCGGGAGAGCGGCGGGAATGTGGCGGTATTGGCGGTGGAGCACCTGGGCCAGGAACTCGTCCTGGCCCAAGTGGGCCGCCAGGTTCAGCGGCGACAACGCTTCTCCTCCTGGATCAGTCGTTGCCGTCGGTGCGGCCGGTGCTGCCGCCGTCGGACGGGGTGACACCGCGCTCGCGGGCGGCCTGGATCCGGCGGCGGGCCTTGACCAGTCCGGGCTGGGCCGGACCGGTCGTCGGGCTGGGGGCCGTGTTGTTCGGCATTGTTCCTCCTCGGAGTTGGGGACGAAGTGGCCATGCGGACCCGCTCCGGGCGGCGCTCGACCTGTCCATGGGTTCGGGCGGTTGATCTGTCCGGAACGGGGTTTGCGGCCCGTCCCTGCCGGGGCTTCCCGGAGCTGGGGGAATCTCGATCGGCTATGTCCGGCAGGGACGGGAACTCATCGGTCGGCCGCGGCGGGGGAGAACGCGACGCCGATCACGAAGCCGCACGAGGCGGCGATCGCGGTGATCAGTAGTGGTCCTGCGAAATGACACAGCCAGGCCACCGGGTGTCGGCCGCAGTGCTGCAGCACCCAGTTCTGGGGCTCGGCGAAGTCTTCGCTGGGCGGCGATGTCTCGCCGTCCACGGCGCACTGCATCGCGTAAGTGGTCGGCTCGGCATCGGGTTCCCGGTCGGGTTCGATCGTCCAGGTCTCGTGCGCAGGATGCGCCTGGGCTCATCGTCCCCACCGTCCGTTCGCTACGGCCACCTTGGCGCTCAGCTCCTCGGCCTGGGTGGGATGGCGAATTTCCGTGGGGGGAACGTCCCACTCTCTGCCGCCTTTCAGCGGGCGGAGTTGGACGTAGGGCCCCGCGTGCCCCATGACCACGCCCACTTGGCCGCTGCGTTTGTCGACCATCAGCGTCCCCGCGTCGGCCTGTTCGGCGTCCGTCACATCGGTCACCTCCTCGGGGCGCGGGCACATGAGACGGGCTCGCTGGTCTTGGGAAGAGCGGCGGATGTCGGGTGTGCGGCGAAACCGCCGGGTAGGGCGAAACGGGGATCCCCCAGGGCACGCAGGAGCCTGCGGTCCCCGGTGAAGCACGTGCGGGCGTGCAGCCAGCGGTGGTTGTCCAGCAGATAGCCCTGTCCGGCCTGGAGCAGGAGGCGGTACTGGCTGGCGGCGATGGCGCTGCGGAGGACGGGGAGGTAGGGCTGGACGATGGGACTCCAGCGAGCCAGACCGTCCTGGCGCAGCCGTATGGAGAAACGGCCGTCGGCCTGGACGGTGAAGACCTGGGTGGCATGGCCGGAGCCCGCGCCGAAGTAGGCGGTCCTGGGCTGGCAGAGTGCGACTGCTGCGTCTTGGTTCTCGCTCATGAGTCGGGCGTGGACTTCGCGTCCGTCGGCGAGGAGGGTCTCGCCGCCTGCGGACGCCGGCTGCAGGCATACCAGGAGGATCACGCGTGGCGGCGTGGGGGTGCCCGACCGTTCGGTGTGGGCCTGCAGTTCGCCACTGCCGAGGCCACCGAAGCCGGCACGGTGGGCGTGGCTGCCCGTGTCGTGGATCAGGGTCAGGCAGTCCGGGGCGCCGTGCGGGTGAGGTGTGATCACCATCATCCGCGAGGCGAACGCCAGAATCTCCTGCCGGGTCGTCAGTCCGTTGAGGGTGACCAGGCCGGTCTCACGAAGCTGTGCGGCGATCACGTCACTGGCGTGCGGGGCGCGGAGGTCGACGTAGTGGTCCGAGAAGAGCGTCTCGGAGCCTGCGGAGGCGTCGAGCATCGCCGTACTCCTTCGATCGGGGTCGGTGTGATCAGAGTGGGGAGGCGGGGTGGTCTGGGTAAAGCGACAGACTGTCGACTCGGACAAATCGGTCGGCTGGGCAGTGCGCTGAAGGGAGCGTGCTACGTTCCGAAGACCCGGCTCGCACACCGCAGGACGAGGACTGTCATGACGTACACGCCGCCGCTCTGGCCCGTCTCCGTGAAGGGCGTTGCGCTCGACGCGAGTGATCGCGTGTTGCTGCTGCGGAACGAGCGTGATGAGTGGGAGCTGCCCGGAGGCCGCCTGGAGATCGGCAGCCCTGATGGCGAACAACTGCCGGATAGTAGCCCTGAGTCGGCGCTGGAGCGTGAGATCCAGGAGGAGACCGGCTGGGAGGTCAAGGCCGGCCCGCTCATCGACGGCAGTGTGTGGGTCTACCAGCCCATCCCGGGGCGACGGGTGCTGATCGTGACCTACGGCTGCACCGTGTTGACCCCCGAGCGACCGCCTGTTGTCAGTCATGAGCACAAGCAGCTGGGCCTGTTCACCGCCGACGATGTACCGGAGCTGAACATGCCGGACGGCTACAAGCGGGCCATCGCCGCTTGGTACGGCGGCAGGCCCGGCGGCCCGGCAGCCCGGGACGACTACGAGCGGCTGTAGCCGACGATGGCCGGGGGCGAGATCGCGAAGCGAGCGGGTGAAAGCATGCGCCCGCCTCCCCGGCCCTCGGCCCGGCACGCCCAGTGGCACTGGGCGACACCGCAGGCCCAACTCGCACTGGCCGCAGGGGATCTGGCCGGCATCTTTCGCTTCTACCGACAGGTGCACGGCCTGAACCAGACGGCCCTCGCTGAACTCCTCGGCTACGACAAGACCTACATCTCCGCCTTGGAGTTGGGGAAGCGCGCCCTCGATGACATCGGCTCCCGGCGCCGTGTCTGCGAGGCTCTGCGATTGCCTCCCCACGTCCTCGGCATCACCGACCCTGCCGACACGGACCACCGGGCGATGTTGCAGTTCGGCGAGTCGACCGTCCGGCTCGCCGAGATCGCCCGCCAGTCCGGCCACGCCTCCGAAGCCGTCTCGGAGCTGTGGCCGCTCGTTGCTCGGCTCGAATCGCGTGTCGACGACGGCCACACCGAGCGGGACGTTCTGCAACTGCTCACCCGGGCCCGCGTCGGTCTCGGCGTCGCCCTGGGCAACGTTCTGCCGGAGGAACGCCTTGCCACTGCCGCCCGCTGGACGGCCAAGAGCCTTGACATGGCCGAGTATTTCGAGGACCCGGGCATGACCTCGTACGTGCTGCGCATGCACGGCAACGAGCTGCGCAAGGCCAACCTAGGGGGCGCGGCGGTCCAGCGGTTGTGCCGCGCTGCCGCCACCGCGCCTGACGAAAACGCCCGCGCTGCCGCGCTGCCGCTGCTCGCCCGGGCCGCCGGCGGGCTGGGCAACGGCGAACTGTTCGACCGGGTGATGCGGGAGACTGACGCCCTGCTCGACCGTGTCGACCACACCAGCTTGTTCAATCCCTTCTCCCTCCATGAGATCCGCCTGCGCGGTCTCGTCTCAACGGGGCGCACCGACATGGCTATGCGACTGGTGGAACACAGTCCAGTGCCCACCACTGTCGTGGCTCCACAGTGGCGCGTCATCGAACTGATCACTGTCGCGCACGTCCAACTACTCGCCAACGACACGGGCGGCGCCGCCCAGTCGCTCGATACCGCAACCCAGGAGGCCGTTGTGCAGCGCCTCCCTCATCAGCTACAGCGGATTATGCGAACTGCGGGGCCACGGCTCCCTGCTCAGCAGGCCGCCGCTTCGCAGTCACTGGACCGGATACGCAGCGAGATGGCCGCTTGATCCAGGTCAGGGCGGGTAGTTGGGCCGTGGCTCAGGAACTGATCGTCCTTGTCAGGCGCCGCCGGGTCGACTGTTCAGCGCCGATGCCCTTGCGGCGGCTGCCGTGGAGGCCACGTCGCGGTGTCTTGAGCGGTGTGGAGGGCTTTGCTGCCTGGGCGCGAGGGCCGGGTGCGTGGCGTTGGCCGAGGCGCTGGATACGCCAGATCAGCGCGCCGGCGGGACTGCGGGCGTCGTCCAGAGTGCGCTGGCTGAGGCTTGGTCGAGGATCGCGGCCGCGTTGCGCCCCGTTGCTTCCGCCTCGGCGAGCACCGTGGCGAGGGCGTCCCAGGTGCGGTCTTGAATGATGCGTTCGGCGTGCTCGGGTACGGCCTGCTGCAGGCGGTGGGCGTAGCGGCGCTTGGTCTGGAGGCCGGGCGCGTGGCGAGGTTGTCCAGCACCGGCCCGGCGATCTGCACGTAAGCGGTCTGCAGGTGGACGAGTGCCTGTTCGGCTGCTGCCTCCTGTTGGGCGTGCTGGCGGGTGCGGAGCCAGTGCGCCGCGAAGGCCACCGCGGTGAGCACCGCGTCCAGGAGCATCGCCAGCCCGGCTCCGTCGCCATGTGGGGGCGGGTTGCGCCAGATTTCCTGGACGCTGCGGCGCAGGACGTGGGCGCTGGCGTGGTCGGCGGCGATGCGGGAGCGGGTGGCGCGCTCGAAGGCGGTGGCGGCCCGTTCGAGGCCGGCCGGACCGCGACCGGGAGCAGGTCGAGGGCTGCGCCGAGCGCGGCCAGCTGGCCTTGGGTGCCCTGGCCGCCGACGGCCCCTCTCCCGCACTGAAAAGGGCGAGGCCCGAAGACCCCGCCCGCTACCAGCGCCCCAGCTCACGGCCAGACAAGGCAATAAGGCTGATGCCCCGCCTCATGCAACCTGTGGCTGAAGTCCTGCCACTCATGCAGCAGTTGGTACACATTGAACGCATCCCGCGGCCCGCCCCGATCCGGCACCGTCGACCAGATGAAGGCCGCCGCGCCGACCGCCTCCTCGCCTATGCCGCGCAGGGGGTCGACGACCGTCATGGGGAGTTTCACGACCGCGTAGTCGGGGTGCAGGACCACCAGTTCCAGTGGGGGGACCTTGTTCAGTGGGACGCCCTCGATGCCCGTCAGGACCATCGCCGCCATCGTCTCCGGCTTGATCTTGGTGAACATGCCGTTCATCCCGAGTTCGTCGCCGCCGAGTTCCTCGGGGCGCATCGAGATCGGGACGCGGGCCGCTGTCGCGCCGTCGGGCGCGCCGAAGTACTTGTACGTCACCCCCACCCGACCACCATTCCTGCTCCCCGCCCTCAGCTGGTCGATCCGTCGCTCGGCCCGCTCGGGCTCCTCACTCGGTACACCCGGTACAACGTGTCCCTGACGTACTTCGTTCGATTCCTCCGCGTCGCGCCGGTGCCTTCCCCGTTGGGCACGTCGAGGACCCAGGTCGTCAGTCCCCTCGCCCAGTCCGCCACCGCGATGCATATCTCCACCCGACTGCTTTTCTAGGACGCGCGACCCCCGCCGCGCAACCCGATCATCGTGTCAGTGACCTCCCCCACGGCCGCCCGCCGAAACGTGCGCTGAAACACCTGTCCGCAGGATCTTCGCAGGCCCTGAACAAGCCGCTCCGCATCATGTCCACACCATGCTGCCCGTGAGCTGTGTGTATCAGGTCCCAGTTTCGCAGATCGCGGTGGGTCGGGGGCCGGATGCGACTGGCTGCCCGGTCAGCAGTGGCTCGGTGGTGGCCGATGTCACCGACTCCCGCTGGCCTACCCTGAGGAAGTCACTGGCAACCGGAGTCCGAGAAGTCGGAGAAGGTCGGAGAAGTCGCAGGACATGAGCGAATTGCCCTTTTCATACGATGCGCCTGTCTCGCAGGCTCTGTTCGACCGTGCGGCCGCCGTCACGCCCGGCGGCGTGAACTCCCCGGTGCGCGCTTTCCGCGCCGTGGGCGGAACGCCCCGGTTCATGGTGTCCGGCAGCGGTCCGTACCTCAAGGACGCCGACGGTCGTGAGTACGTCGACCTCGTCTGTTCCTGGGGCCCCATGATCCTCGGGCACGCGCACCCCGAGGTCATCGCCGCCGTACAGGACGCCGTCGCGCGCGGGACCTCCTTCGGTACGCCCGCCGAGGGCGAGGTCGCGCTCGCCGAGGAGATGGTCGACCGGGTCGGGCCCCTGGAGCAGGTGCGGCTCGTGTCCAGCGGGACCGAGGCGACCATGTCGGCCATCCGGCTGGCCCGCGGGTTCACCCAGCGGTCCAAGGTGATCAAGTTCGCCGGGTGCTATCACGGGCACGTCGACTCGCTGCTCGCCGCCGCCGGGTCCGGTGTCGCCACCTTCGCGCTGCCCGACACCCCCGGTGTCACCGGCGCCCAGGCCGGCGACACCATCGTCCTGCCCTACAACGACCTCGACGCCGTGCACGCCGCCTTCGCGGCCCACCCCGGCGAGATCGCCTGCCTGATCACCGAGGCCTCCCCGGGCAACATGGGCATCGTGCCGCCCATGCCCGGCTTCAACCAGGGGCTGAAGGACGCGTGCGCGCAGAACGGCGCCCTGTACATCTCCGACGAGGTCATGACCGGGTTCCGGACCAGTCGGAGCGGGTGGTACGGCATCGACCGGGTCCGGCCCGACCTGATGACCTTCGGCAAGGTCATGGGCGGTGGGTTCCCCGCGGCCGCCTTCGGGGGGCGTGCCGATGTCATGGCGCACCTCGCGCCCGCCGGCCCGGTTTACCAGGCCGGCACCCTCTCCGGTAACCCCGTCGCCACCGCCGCCGGTCTCGCCCAGCTGCGGCTCCTCGACGACGCGGCCTACGCCCGGATCGACGCCGTATCGACGCAGCTCCAGGCGCTGGTCTCCGAGGCGCTCAGCAAGGAGAGCGTCGCGCACACCGTGCAGAGCGCCTCCAGCATGTTCTCCGTCTTCTTCACGGACCGCCCGGTCCGCAACTACGAGGACGCCAAGGCGCAGGAGTCGTACCGCTTCACCGCCTTCTTCCACTCGTTGCTGGCGAACGGCGTCTATCTGCCGCCGTCGTCCTTCGAGTCCTGGTTCGTGTCCACGGCCCACGACGAGCGGGCCATCCAGCGGATCGCCGACGCCCTCCCGGCGGCGGCCCGAGCGGCTGCGGAGGCCACCGCGTGAGCACCACCCCTGAAAACCGGGACATCACTGTCGTCCACCTCATGCGGCACGGCGAGGTCGCCAACCCCGACGGCGTCCTCTACGGCCGTCTCGCGGGCTACCACCTCTCCGAGCTCGGCCGGCAGATGGCCGACCGGGTCGCCGAGCACCTCGCCTCCCGCGACATCGCCTACGTCTGCGCCTCCCCGCTGGAGCGGGCCCAGGAGACGGCGACCCCGATCGCCAAGGTGCACGGCCTGGACATCGCCGCCGACGAGCGGCTCATCGAGGCCGGGAACGTCTTCCAGGGCAGGACGTTCGGGGTCGGGGACGGCGCGATGCGGCGGCCCGAGAACTGGAAGCATCTGGTCAACCCGTTCAAGCCGTCCTGGGGCGAGCCGTACGTCGACCAGGTCGTCCGCATGAAGGGGGCGCTCGACGCCGCCAAGGACCGGGCGCGGGGGCACGAGGCCGTGCTCGTCAGCCATCAGCTGCCGATCTGGATCGTGCGGTCGTACGTCGAGAAGCGGCGGCTGTGGCACGACCCGCGCAAGCGGCAGTGCACGCTCGCCTCGCTGACGACCTTCACGTACCAGGGCGACAGGATCGTTTCCGTCGGCTACACCGAGCCGGCCCGCGATCTGGTCCCCGCGCATCTCCTCTCCGGCGCCAGGCCGGTGAAGGGGAAGGGTAAGGCCTTCGGCGCCTGAGCGCAGATCCTTCGGCTCTTGTGACGTCCTCGTGACATTCGTTGCGAAATCTGTGCGAGCGAGAGAAAACCTTTCTGTTCGTCACGTCCTCTGACTGGGTGACCACCAGCAGGACGTGATGAACGGGGAATGCGATGCGCACTCTCACTCGCAGGGGAGCACTCGGACTCGGCGCGGGGGCCGTGGCCGCAGCGGGACTCGCGGGATGCGGCACCCCCACGGAGTCGGACGGGCCGAGCCGAACCCGAGGTTCCGGAGGTGAGGGCACGAGCAGCCCCAAGCCCACCGCCCGGCCCATCGGCGACGGCTCCACCTCCTTCACCGGCAAGCAGCCCCACCAGCCCGGCAAGCCCGAGCCGTTGGAGCCGGGCCAGACCCCGCCGCAGTTCGTGGTCTTCTCCTGGGACGGCGCCGGCGAGGTCGGCAACGGACTCTTCCCGCGCTTCCTCGAGCTCGCCAAGGAGCACGACGCGCACATGACCTTCTTCCTCTCCGGGTTGTACCTGCTGCCCGAGTCGAAGAAGCGCCTGTACGACCCGCCGAACAACCGGCGCGGCGCCTCCGACATCGGCTACCTCACCGACGAGCACGTCAAGGCGACCCTGACGAACGTCCGCAGCGCCTGGCTCGACGGCCATGAGATCGGCACCCACTTCAACGGCCACTTCTGCTCCGGCAGCGGCACCGTCGCCAACTGGACGCCGCAGCAGTGGCGGAGCGAGATCGACCAGGCCAAGTCCTTCGTCAAGGAGTGGCGGACCAACACCGGGTGGAGGGACCTGCCGTCCCTGCCCTTCGACTACGACAAGGAACTCGTCGGCGGCCGCACCCCCTGCCTCCTCGGCCAGGACAACCTGCTGCCCACCGCCCGCGAACTCGGCTGGCGCTACGACGCCTCCTCGCCCGGCGGCCGTCAGGTCTGGCCGCAGAAGCGGGCGGGCATCTGGGACCTGCCGTTGCAGGCGATACCTTTCCCCGGCCGCGGCTTCGAGGTCCTCTCGATGGACTACAACATGCTCGCCAACCAGTCGATCAACTCCACCAACGCGCCCGCCCACAACTACCCGGCCTGGCGCGAGCAGTCCGCCGGGTCCTACATAGCGGGCTTCAAGCGGGCATACGAGACAAACCGCGCCCCCTTCTTCGTCGGCAACCACTTCGAGCAGTGGAACGGCGGCATCTACATGGACGCCGTCGAGGAGGCGCTGAAGCACATCGGGCGCGAGAAGGAGAAGGGCGCGGACATCCGGCTCGTTTCCTTCCGGCAGTTCGTGGACTGGCTGGACGTACAGAAGCCAGAAGTGCTCGAACAGCTGCGGACGCTGGACGTCGGGCAGCAGCCGGCCGGTGGCTGGAAATCCTTCCTGAAGGGCACCCCCACGGCCTCCTCCACCGCCTCCTCCACGGCCTCCGCGAACGCCGCCTGAAATGCGGGTTTCCGCCCACAAGGGGGGTGCGCAAGATCCCCAGAACGGGCATGCGAAACTTTTCACATGAGTGCCGCCAGCCGCGCACCCCTGCGCTCGAATCGCACCAACCGCCCGGTCCGTCCCCTCCGTCCGAAGAGCACGGCCCGTAGCCGCGCCGTCCTGCTGACCGCAGGTGTCGCGGCGGCCGCGCTGACGCTCTCCGCGTGCAGCTCCGGCGGTACCTCGGGCGGCGGCGGCAACACCAACTTCGTCACGGGCGCCGACGGCGTCGCCACCGTCGACAAGGGCGGGCGGGCCGACGCCCCCGACCTGTCCGGCAAGACCGTCGACGGCAAGCAGTTGGACGTCGCCGACTACAAGGGCAAGATCGTCGTCCTCAACATCTGGGGCTCCTGGTGCCCGCCCTGCCGGGCCGAGGCGAAGAACCTCGAGACGGTCTACCAGGACGTCAAGGACCAGGGCGTCCAGTTCGTCGGCATCAACACCCGTGACGCCAGCACCGGTCCGGCCAAGGCCTTCGAGAAGGAGTACGGCGTCAGCTACCCGAGCCTGTTCGACCCGACGGGCAAGCTGATGCTCCGCTTCAAGAAGGGCACGCTCAACCCGCAGGCCATCCCGTCCACGCTCATCATCGACCGGGACGGGAAGATCGCCGCGCGCACGCTCCAGGCGCTCAGCGAGGACAAGCTGCGCAGCATGCTCAAGCCGGTCCTCGCGGAGAAGTGACGTGACCGGGGTGTCATCGTTCGCCGCCACCGGAGTGTCCACACTCGCCGCGACGGGCTACAACAACACGGTGCTCAACGGCGCCCTGCTGGTGGCCCTGCCCATCGCGCTGCTCGGCGGCCTCGTCTCCTTCTTCTCCCCGTGCGTCCTCCCCCTCGTCCCCGGCTATCTGTCGTACGTCACCGGCGTCACCGGCACCGACCTGGGCGAGGCCCGGCGTGGCCGGATGGTCGCCGGTGCCTCCCTCTTCGTGCTGGGCTTCACCGCCGTGTTCGTCTCCAGCGGGGCCCTGTTCGGGTACTTCGGCGACACGCTCCAGGAGCACCGGAACATCACGTCCAAGGTGCTGGGCGTCTTCATGATCCTCATGGGTGTCTTCTTCATGGGGCTGATGCCCTGGATGACCCAGCGGGAGTTCCGCCTGCACAAGCGGCCCATGACCGGGCTGGCCGGCGCCCCCGTCGTCGGCGCGCTGTTCGGCATCGGCTGGACGCCGTGCATCGGCCCGACCCTCTCCTCCGTGCTGATCCTCTCCTCGGACCAGGGCAGCGCGGGCCGCGGGGCCGTACTGACCGTCGCCTACTGCCTCGGCCTCGGCATCCCCTTCGTCCTTGCCGCGGTCGCCTTCCGCAAGGCCCTCGGGGCCTTCGGCTGGGTCAAGCGGCACTATGTCTGGGTCATGCGGATCGGCGGCGGCATGATGATCGTGACCGGGCTGCTGCTGCTGACCGGCGCGTGGGACAGCATCGTGCAGGACATGCAGACCTGGTCCAACGGCTTCACTGTGGGGATCTGATCGATGAGCAAGACGACAACCGACACCACTGCGGAGCGGACCGACGACCAGGACCTGAGCGCCGCGAGCTCCCAGCTGTCCACCGCGCCCCAGGAGGACGCCCCCAACCTGCCCTCCATGGGCGTCATCGGCTGGGTCCGCTGGTTCTGGCGCCAGCTCACCTCCATGCGGGTCGCGCTGCTGCTGCTCCTGCTGCTGTCCCTCGGCGCGATCCCCGGCTCGCTGATCCCGCAGTCCGGGACCGACGCCACGAAGGTCGCCGACTTCCAGAAGAACCACCCCACCCTCGGCGAGGTCTACGACAAGCTCGGCCTCTTCCACGTCTACAGCTCGGTGTGGTTCTCGGCGATCTACATCCTGCTGTTCATCTCCCTCATCGGCTGCATCGTGCCCCGCAGCTGGCAGTTCGTGGGCCAGCTGCGCGGCCGTCCGCCGGGCGCCCCCCGGCGCCTGAACCGGCTGCCCGCCTACACCACCTGGCGCACCGGGGCCGAGCCCGAGGAGGTCCGCGAGGCCGCGCTCGCCCTGCTGAAGAAGCGCCGCTTCCGCGCCCACCTCGCCGGTGACGCCGTCGCCGCCGAGAAGGGCTATCTGCGGGAGGGCGGCAACCTCGCCTTCCACATCGCGCTGGTGGTGATGCTCATCGCCTTCGCCTGGGGCCAGCTCTTCAAGTCCGAGGGCGACAAGCTGATCCTGGAGGGCGGCGGCTTCGCCAACACCCTCACGCAGTACGACGACTTCAAGTCCGGCACCCTCTTCACGCAGGACGACCTGGACCCGTTCAGCTTCACCCTGGACAACTTCACGGGCACCTACGAGACGTCCGGCCCGAACCGGGGCACCCCCCGCCTCTACCAGGCGACCGTCGACTACAGCGTCGGCGCCTACGGCAAGGACGAGAAGGCCACCATCAAGGTCAACGAGCCGTTGCAGGTCGGCGACTCGAAGGTCTACCTCGTCAGCCACGGCTACGCGCCCATCCTCACCATCCGGGACGCCAAGGGCGACGTCGTCATGGACCACGAGGCCACGCCGCTGCTGCCGCTCGACTCCAACGTCACCTCCACCGGTGCGGTCAAGGTCATGGACGGCTACCGCAACGCCAAGGACCAGAAGGAACAGCTCGGCTTCCAGGCCTCCTTCCTGCCGACGTACGGAGGAAAGGGCTCCGCGGTGGTCTCGCAGTTCCCGGCGCTGCTGAACCCGATCCTGAACCTGGAGGCGTATCACGGCGACCTCGGTGTCGACGCGGGCATCCCGCAGAGCGTGTACCAGCTCGACAAGACCAACCTGAAGGGGTTCAAGGACGCCAAGGGCGCGCAGTTCAGGGCGAATCTCAAGCCCGGCGAGACCATGAACCTCCCGAACGGCGCCGGCTCGGTCACCTTCAACGGCATCAAGGAATGGGCCGGCTTCCAGGTCACCCGCCAGCCCGGCAGCGGCTGGGCGCTCGGCGGAGCGATCACCGCGATCTTCGGTCTGGCCGGCTCCCTGTTCATCCAGCGCCGCCGCGTGTGGGTGCGGGCCGCCAAGGGCGCCGACGGCGTCACCGTCGTCGAGATGGCCGGCCTCGGCCGCAGCGAGTCCGCCAAGGTGCCCGAGGAACTCGGCAACCTCGCCGGAATCCTGTACGACAAGGCACCGGGCGCCCCCGATCCAGAAGCCTCCCCCGGGGACACCCCCACCCCCGCCTCCACCCCCGAACACCCAGTCGTACCTGCCGAAGGGGCTGAGAAATGACTCTCGCCGCCGCAACCGACCTCACCCACGCGACGAACCTGGCCGTCGCGACCAACGAAGGCCTCGCGAACCTCAGCAACACGCTGATCTACTCCGCGATGGCCGTCTACACCCTGGCCTTCTTCGCCTACATCATGGAATGGATCTTCGGCAGCCGCAGCAAGATCGGCCGCACGGCCGCCGCGCTCACGGGTACCGAGGCCAAGGCGAAGGCTCCGGCCGTCACCGTGCAGAAGGGCGGCGCCACCGCCGTACTGGAGCGGCCGCAGGTCGTCGTGCGGGCCGCGTCCGGGTCGCGTGACGTGCCCGACGGGCCCGGGGCCCACGGTGGGGATGCGCAGGGTGACCTCTACGGCCGGATCGCCGTGTCCCTCACCGTGCTCGCGTTCCTGGTCCAGCTGGGCGGGGTGATCGCTCGCGCGGCCTCCGTGGAGCGGGCGCCGTGGGGCAACATGTACGAGTTCAACATCACCTTCTCCACCGTGGCCGTCGCCGTGTACCTCACGCTGCTCGCGCTGAAGAAGAACGTGCGCTGGCTCGGGCTGTTCCTGATCACGACGGTCCTCCTTGATCTCGGCATCGCCGTCACGGTCCTGTACACCGCCAGCGACCAGCTGGTTCCCGCCCTGCACTCGTACTGGCTGTACATCCACGTCTCGACCGCGATCCTGTGCGGCGCGGTCTTCTACGTCGGCGCCGTCAGCACGATCCTCTACCTGTTCAAGGACTCCTACGAGAACAAGCTGGCCACCGGCGGGAAGCCGGGCCAGTTCGCCACCTCGTTCCTGGAGCGGCTGCCCGCCTCCGCGAGCCTCGACAAGTTCTCCTACCGCGTCAACGCGGCCGTCTTCCCCCTGTGGACGTTCACGATCATCGCGGGCGCGATCTGGGCGGGCGACGCCTGGGGCCGCTACTGGGGCTGGGACCCCAAGGAGACCTGGGCGTTCATCACCTGGGTCGCCTACGCCTGCTACCTGCACGCCCGCGCCACGGCCGGCTGGAAGGGCCGCAAGGCCGCCTACCTGGCCCTGATCGCCTTCGGCTGCTGGCTGTTCAACTACTACGGCGTGAACATCTTCGTCTCAGGCAGGCACTCGTACGCGGGCGTGTAACCGCTCCCGCAGCCTCAAGGCCGGTTCCTGTGACCTGAGTCACGGGAACCGGCCTTCGCCGTACGGACAGGTAGAGGGCGTGGATACGCACGGGGGAGTGGGCACTCGCCGAGGACGTCGTCTCGCTGACCTTCCTGGACGCCTGGCGGCTGCGCGAGAAGCTCGACGAGGAGGGCGGCTCCGTGCGGCCCTGGCTGCTCGGGATCGCCACCAACGTCCTGCTCCCCCACTCTCGGCTTCGCTCGAGCGAGGGGGACCCCCATCACCCGTGGTCGGGGCTGGACTACCGGGCCGCCGCCGAGGCGCTCGGGGTGCCGGTGGGGACCGTACGGTCGTGACTCTCGCGAGCGCGAACAAAGCTCGCAGGCCCGGCGCGGGTTGCCGCGCCCCGTGCGCCCCGTGCTCGTCGCGGCCGAGGTCGCCGCCGTGGCGATCAGCCTTCTGCCGTCCGACGGGGACGCCTCCACCCCACCCGCCGCCACCCCCTCCCCGGGCGTCGCCCGGCCCAAGGGCGCGTGGGGCATCCTGGAGCGCGCCGTCGTCGACAAGCCGGGCGCGAGCGTAACGGCGTGCACAACCCGGGGCCAGGAGTCAGGCTGGTGTCATGACCGGTTCGATAGAACAGGCCACCAGCCGGACCCACGGGAACACGCACGTCCTGCACTTCCTGGTGCGGTTCCCGAGGCCCATGGAGGCGGTCTGGCCCGCGTTCTCCACCCCGGAGGGGCTCGGGGCCTGGTGCACGCCGGCCGAGGTTCTTCAACCCCATCTCGGCGGCGCGGTCACTCTGCGTGACTTCGGGTCCGGGCAGGTGACCGCGTGGGACGTGGAGCGGGTCGCCGAGTACACGCTGGAGGGCGGCGGGCGGATCCGCTTCCACCTGGAGCGGGACGGGGAAGAGGGGTCCGCCCTGCGCTTCACCCACGAGTTCCGGGGGGACCGGGAGTCGGAGGCGCGCTGGCGGGCCCGCTTCGAACTGCTGATTGATTCCCTGGAAGCCGAAGACTCCGCCTAGGACGGCGGCAGGCACTCCTTGGCCGGCGGCTTCCCCTCCGGCCAGGCGATCTTCACGAAGCGGGCCGTGCCCTCGGGCGTCAGTTCCACGATCGGTACGGCCTTGTCGTACGGGTTGCCGTGGTTGTTCAGGCAGATCCAGCCGCTCGCGCCGTTCACCCGCTGCTGGGTGCCCTTCATCAGGCGCCACTCGTTGCTGACGTCCTCCAGGGCCGGAGCGGTCTTCCCCGGCGGCTTGGCCTCGCGGATGCCCTGGTAGGTCAGGCGCATGGCGTCGTACGCGATGATCAGCTGCCCGTCCTCCAGGTCGACCTTGCCGATGGGCCCCACCTTGTCGCCCCGGGCCTCGGCCACCAGGTCCAGGAGGGCCTTCGCGTCCGCGGTGGAGCCGCCGGTCGGCGCCGGGCCCTTCAGCCAGGCGTCCGGGTGGGCCAGGGCCGTGTAGCGGACGGTGAGGTTGCGCTTGAGGGCGTCCCGGTCGAGCTTCTTGTCCCCGGTGAGGTACGAGGCCTCGTCCCCGCTGAGCAGGGTGAACTTACGGTCCTGGCAGCCACGGTTGCCCAACGCGTTGATGAACTGGCGCAGTTGGGTGTGACGTCCGGCGAAGAAGATGGTGTCCGTGCTGTCGCCGGTGTCGCAGACGAGGTGGGTGATCTGCCGGAAGTCGTTGGCGGTGTTGCCCTCCTGGCTGCGGTCGTCGGGCGCGTTGAACGACCACGGCGCGTACGGCGACCCCTTCAGCAGCTTCTGGAACGAGCGCTGGAGCGTCCGCGTGTACGGGTCGCCCTTCTCGTCGTACACCAGCACCGCCTGGTCGGCGCTGAAGGAGACCGCCTGGTCCTTGGCGAAGGAGGCCAGCGCGCGGGCCTCGTCGGAGTTGGTGGGGGCGACCCGGGCGAGCCCCGGGAAGGGGTTCTTGCCGCTTAGCCCGTTGGCGAGGTCGTCGGCGGTGATGGAGGTGCCGACCACCGCGATACCGCGGGCGGTGAGCGCGGCGACGGCCTTCTTGTTGTTCGCGGTGCTCAGCCCGACCCCGGTGACCGCCCGCAGCCGGTCCTTGCCCTTCGTCATCCGCTCCAGCTGGTCGACCGTGTGCTCCCAATGGGCGCCGGTGGCCCCCGGGTTGGCGAGCACCAGCCGGATCGCCGGTACGGCGCCGTTGGAGTTGTGGTTGGCCTGGTACTGCGCCAGATACGCGCCCTGCAACTCGTGCAGCACGTCTCCGAGGTTGTCGGGGTCGGTCGCGGTGAACGGCTCCAGCATGGCGACGGTGACATAACCGCCCTCGATGGACTTGTTCTCGCGGTCGATCGCCCGTACCACCTCCCTCAGCTGGGGCCGGTCGAAGTAGTAGCCCGTGGCCGACACGCCCACGCACTCGTCGCTGCCCTCGGGCATGACGACACCGGGGGCGCAGGAGCGGTCGTCCTGGAGCAGCGTCCGGACGGCGAGGACCAGCCCGGCCACGACCGCGGCGGCCACCAGCAGGGCCAGATAGCGGCGCAGCGGTATCTCCCAGACGCCCTCGCGTAACCGTGTGCCGAAGCCGCGGCCTGAACCTCTGCCTGAGCCGCTGCCCGAACGTCGCCCTGCCATCACGCCTCCCCGTCCCCGTTCACGTCGTCCCCGTCCCCGTCCCCGTCCCCGTCCTCAAGCACCCGCAACGCCCGCCCCGCGAGCGCGTCCTCGGGCCAGTCCCGCGAGGCCCGCCACAGCAGCGCGTTGCCCGCCGGCCGCAGGTTGGACAGCTGCTCCAGTTCGAACCGCAGCCGGTCGCACACCTTCGGGTCGGGCAGCGCGAGCGGGTCGGTCAGCTGCCACACCGCGTGCAGCAGCCGTCGTACGCGCAGGTGCAGTACGGCGTCCACGCCGTCCGGCACGTCCTGCGCGGCGTCCGTCCGGCCGAGCGCGACCGCCGCCCGCCGGTCGGCCCGCCCCGCGAAGTCGTGGCCCTCGGCGTCGTGCGCGTGGAAATAGGGTGCCGAGGCGATGAAGCGCAGCGACCGCAGCCAGGTGCGGGGGTCCAGGGTGAGGAAGGTGTCGCGCAGATACGCCACCGCCGACTCGGCGCCGCCCAGGGCGAGTTCGTGGTGCAGCCGGTAGCGGGCGCGGGCCGGGTCGTCGTCCTCGGCGAGCGGCGCGTAGTACCGGATGAGCGTCTCGTGCGCCTCGCGCCACTGCCGGTGATCGGCGTCCCGGTGATGCAGCCGCAGCAACAGCAGGGTCCGTACGAACGCGTCGCCCACGAACCGGCCCGGCACCTCGGGCAGCCCCTCCCGCACGAGCCGGCTCTGCAGAGCCCGTACGTCCGCCGGGCCGAAGTCGTCCGGGAGGAGCGCCTCGGCGAGCGCGCGGGCCGAGTCGTGGTCGTGGGCGGCGGCCAGGACTGTCAGCTCGTCCAGCCGGTCGGCGGGGACCAGCCGGTCGAGGAGTTCGAGGTAGGCGGGCCGCCCGTCGCGGTCCTCCTGAAGCCGTACGTCAGCGGTCAGCAGCTCCCCGAGGGAGGCGGCGGCGGGCAGGTTCTGCGCGGCGGAGTCGGCGAGCAGGACCACGCCCAGCGGATTCCCCCCGGTCAACCGGTGGGTGGCGTACGGCAGTTGGGGCGGCACCGGGACATCGGCGCAGACGGCGCCCACCAGGTGCAGGGTGTCGTCGGGGCTCAGCGGCGGCAGCGACACCAGCAGCGCCCGGGAGGACGGCGCCGCCGGATCGGGCGTCCAGTCGCTGCGCCGCGCCACCTCGGGCAGCGCCCGCCGTACGGCATTGCGCAGGGCCGAGGGGCTGTCGCCGCGCAGCGCGCCGACGAAGACGACCTGGTCGGCGATCCCTTCGGAGCGGTCGCGCAGGACGGCGTCGACGAGCCCCGGGCCGGGCGCGGACTGCGCGTTGTCGACGAGGACGAGCGGTCGCCCCAGCCGCCGCATGCGCGGCAGCACGCCCGCGTAGGCGTCGGTCAGGTCGGCGAGCAGCGCCCGGACGAGATACCGCTCGGCGTGCTCCCGGGAGGTGCCGCCGGCCCGGAAGTGCCCGGAGAGCAGGATCAGCCCGCGCCGGGCGTGGCCGGCCGCGTTCGGGTAGTCGCGCCACCAGGTGGCGGCCCGCTGGTGGCGCCGGCTGACGAAACTGTCGGAGAAGGACTCCAGGGTCGCCTCGATCGCCGACGACACCAGCGGCCCGGTGCCGCTCACCGCCGCGACGACATTGGCGGCGACCCGGCCCGCCATCCGCCCCGCCATCCCCGCGACCCACGAACCGCTCTCGTTCAGCAGCAGGATCCGCTCCACCTCGCGCCGGATGCGCTCGGAGTCGGCGTCGTCCCAGCCGCCCGCGGCGACCGCGACCAGGCCCGACATCAAGCGTGGAAACGTGATCCGCCCGGCCCCGGTCACCGGCTCCGCGAGCTGCTCGGCGACCACCAGCAGCGCCTGCGACACCGGCGACCAGGCCTCGCGGGGCCGCCCGCCGGAGGGCCCCGCGAACTGCCCGTCCGCACAGTCGATCAACGCGACGGGCGTGTGCC
This sequence comes from Streptomyces sp. NPDC050619, assembly GCF_040654815.1. Lineage (NCBI taxonomy): Bacteria > Bacillati > Actinomycetota > Actinomycetes > Kitasatosporales > Streptomycetaceae > Streptomyces > Streptomyces sp. NPDC050619. Next base: position 90,818 of record NZ_JBFAIR010000023.1, read on the forward strand.
CCTTGTACGCCTCCCGTAACTCCCCGAGCACCGCGCTCTTGCCCAGCCCGCGCCCGCCGGTGAGCAGGACGAAGGGCAGCTCGGCGCGATGCTCGGTGGGCGTGGCCCGGTGCTGATGCGGCCGCAGCCCCACCAGCCGCGGTGCGAGACCGGCCGGATCCGTGTCGAACAGTGCGCCGCGCCCGTGCAGTGGTCTGCCCACGTCTCTCCCCCCGGAGCCTCCAACACCAGAGTAAAGAGAGGGTGTTGATACGGGCCAGAGCGCGTGGTGTCCGTTGTGTTACGAAAGTCTCGACACCTCAGCCGACCGTGATCGAATCGAGTTTCTCGCGCAGGTACGCGTGGGAGTCGACGGGCTCGTACGCCACCCGCCCCACCGGCGCCGGCACCGACTCCACCCGCGTGCCCGGAGTGCACTCGCCGAAGTAGACCAGCGACATCAGCTCCTCGGCGGGGACGTCGGCCGGCGGCGGCAGCACCCGGTGACGGCCCGAGCGCCACCGGTCACCCGTCCAACGGGCCATCAGATCACCGATGTTGATGGTGAACGCGGCCGGGTCGTAGGGCGCGTCCTCCCAGCCGCCCTCGTCCGTCCAGACCTGGAGGCCGCCCTTGCCGGCCTGCCGGTCGAGGATCGTGACCGTGCCGAAGTCGGTGTGCGGGCCGATGCGGAACTGGCCCGGCTGCGGCTCCCCGACGACCTCCGTGCCCGGGTACCAGTTGATGTTGAAGCCGTAGGTCGGATGGTCCATGTGCTTCGAGAAGAAGTCGGCGTCGAGCCCGAGTGCCTCGCCGAGCAGGGACAGCAGCTCCTTCTCCAGGTCGGCCATCCGCGCCAGGTACTCCTCGCAGAGGTCCCGGAGCTCGGGCATCTCCGCGGGCCAGACATTGGGCGCGGCCCACTCCGCGTCGACCACGGGGTCCTCGAAGTGCTCGTGCGTGGCGAACGTCAGCGACTCCTTCAGGTCCGGCGGGGTCTCGGTCCCCTCCGAGTAGCCGTTGGCCTCCGCACCCGGCCCGAGCCAGCCGCGCCCGCCGACCTTCGCGGCGTACGGCTGCTTGGTCTCGGCGGGCAGCGCGAAGAAGGCGCGGGCGGCCTCGCGGATGCGGGCGCGCAGCGACGGGTCCACCCCGTGCCCGGTGACCAGCAGGAACCCGGCGGTCTGGAGGGCGTCGTCGACGGTGCGGGCGATGCCGGCGCGGGTGTCCGGGTCACCGTCCAGCCAGGGCTTCAGGTCGATCGTGGGAATGCGGGGGTTACTCACCGATGTCCTCGTTCCACAGTGCCGGGTTCTTCTCGATGAAGTCGCGCATCATCTCGACGCACTCGGGATCGTCGAGCAGCACGATCTCCACCCCGTGCTCCGCAAGCCAGTCGTGCCCGCCGTGGAAGGTGTCCGCCTCCCCGACGACGACCCGCGAGATGCCGAACTGGCGGACCAGTCCGGAGCAGTACCAGCACGGCGAGAGGGTGGTCACCATCGTCGTACCGCGATAGGACCGCTGCCGTCCCGCAGCCCGGAAGGCGGCCGTCTCCGCGTGCATGGACGGGTCGTCGTCCTGGACGCGGAGGTTGTGGCCGCGGCCGAGGAGGGTGCCGTCGGCGCCGTAGAGCGCGGCGCCGATCGGGATGCCGCCCTCGGCGAGCCCGGAGCGGGCCTCCTCGACGGCGGTCGCGAGCCACCCGCGTGCCGTAGCCTGATCGATGGGGTCCATGCCTTCACTCTCCTGTGGGCGAAACACGAGGGCAACGTGCGGAAAGTACTCTCCGGGCAGCCCACAGCCGGACGAACTGTCTACGCCCAGGAGGTTCCCGTGCCCGCACTCACCCTCCGTGAAGTCCTGGACCTCGACCCCGTGCGGGCCGCCGAGCCCGAGCTGCTGGCGGGGGCCGACGCCCTGGACCGCCCCGTCCGCTGGGTGCACTCCAGCGAGGTCTACGAGGGCGCGAACTTCCTCGACGGCGGGGAACTGCTCCTGACCAACGGCTTCGGTCTGACGGACGCCGAGGAGCCGGTCCGGCGGCGGTACGTGCGGGAGCTGGCGGCGCGGGACGCGGCCGGGCTCGCGGTGGAGGTGGGGCGGTCGCTGCCGTCCATGCCGGACGAGGTGACCGACGAGGCCCGCCGCCTGGGGCTTCCTCTCCTGGCCCTGCACCGGGTCGTGCCCTTCGTCCGGATCACGGAGGCCGCCAACCGGGCGATCGTGGCGCGGGGCCTGTCGGGACGTTCCGTCGTACGGCCCTGGGGCGGTGACCATACGGCCGCGCTGCTGGCGGACCTGGCGGACCGGGCGGCGCTGAACCAGCCGGAGGTGGAGGCGAGGTCGGCGCTGGCGGGCTTCCACCCGGGCCCCGGGGCACGCCTGATCGGAGTGTCCCTGCACGGCACCCGGGACGCGAGCACGGTCGACCGAGCGGTACGGCTGCTGGGCGGCGCGGGCGTGCTGCGGGCCGCGTTCCCGGGGGACGTACTCGCACTGCTGGCACTGGCCGCCGCCCGGCCCGGTGATCCCGTACGCGCGGTCCAGGAAGCCTTCCGTACGGCCGCTGAGGCCGGGGCGACGGTGGCGGTCGGGCACGCCGTCGCCGCCGACAGCGGCTGGCTGCGCTGGAGCGACACCTTGCGCGCGGCCCGTACGGCACTGGAACTGGCGCTGACGGTCCCGGCCGCGGAACCGGGCCCGGCGGACGGCCCGCTGGTGACGTCGTCTCGTGCTCTGGCCCTGGAACGGGAGCTGACCCGGGGCGGCGTGGACGCCAACCGGGAGCGCCTCGCGGGCCTGGTCCAGCACGCGCTGGGCCCGCTGCTGGCCTGGGAGGCGGCCCACCCAAGCGACCTCGTCCGCACCCTGGAGGTCCACCTCCGCAACGGCTGCTCACCCACCCGCACGGCCGCCCTGCTGCACATCGGCCGCCAGTCGCTCTACCAGCGCCTGGAGCGGATCGAGTCCCTCCTCGGCCTGGAGATCGGCGATCCGGACCTGCTGGGGGAGCTGCTGGCGGCGGCGTGCGCGCACCGGGTGGTGCGGGGGATGGGCGAGTCGGCGGGGGTGCGGTTGCGGACGGTGGCCTGACGTCGGCGTCAGCGGAGCGTGACCTGGCTCGGCCCGTTGAAGGGCGCGTAACACGTCACGGTCCGCGGGGTGCGCAGGATGTCGTCCTGAGCGAACAGCTGCCGCACCGCCTCGAAGGACACCTCGCCGCAGACGACGGGGGCGACACGGTCGTAGAACGCACGGGACGACTCCGGCAGCGGCTCCCCGGGCTCGCCCTCGTCCTCTCCCCATACGTCCCACAGGAGCGTCTCCACCTTGTTGAGGGCGGCGAGGTCGAGCCGGATGTTGCCCGCGACGAACCGTTCGCCGTGGAACGGCCCTTCCTCCGGCGGATGCAGCCCGAAGGTCTTCTCGTCGGCTCCGTGTTCGCGGATCGCCCGCCAGGCCTCGCCCGCGACCAGGAAGCGGTCGCGCGGTACGTCCATCGGGTCGAAGTCCACCGGCCAGTTGGCGGTGATGACCGGGTCGGCCAGCTGGGCGTCGGCCAGCAGCCAGCCCCGCTCCTCGTCCCAGTACTCGGTGACCACGTGGTCACCGTGGAAGCCCGTGGAGGCGAAGTAGTCGGCGAAGCCGGAACGCAGGCGGGCCGGGATGCCGGCCTGGCGCAGGAGAGAACAGTGCAGCAGGGTGAAGTCGCGGCAGGTCCCGACGAAGCGGTCGCCGGGTGCACGCCGCACGGACAGCGGGGCGTCGTTCCGCTCGACGAGGATCCGCAGGATGTCATCGACGTAGCGGGACTCCGCGTCGTTGTGGAGGCGGTCGGTCGGGTGGGTGTGGCCGAAGAGGTCGCCCTCGACCCGGTGGATCAGCAAGTCCCGCGATATACGGGCGAGTTGGGCGGGTTCCTGCGGCAGGCCGGCGTAGTGGCGGGCGAGGTCGCCCGGGTCGGAGAACGTGCTCTGGGTGGCGTAGAAGACCAGGGCTTCTGGGGTCTCGGGCATGACTGGACCGTGTCAGAATTCCCCGCAAAATGTCCAGAAGTCCGGTCGGGCAACCCTGGTAACAGGTCAAGTAACCTGTGCCGACCACCGCCGCTCCAGCGGCAGTTGGGCCCCGGCAGAAGGAAGAACGGTCATGGTTGCTGCTCCGGTCATGGAGGAGCTGCGGGAGGTCTGCCAGCCGCAGGCGAAGCTGGCGAGCCGCAACGGCGAGCACTGGGCGGGCCGGCTGTACATGCGGCGCGTCTCGCTGCGCTTCACCCGGCAGTTGGTGCGCACGCCCATCACGCCCGACCAGCTGACCTGGACGATGGTGGTGTGCGGGGTCGCCTCCGGGGCCGCGCTGATGATCCCGGGCCTGACCGGCGCCGTACTCGCGGTCATCCTCATGCAGCTCTTCCTGCTGTTCGACTGCGTGGACGGCGAGGTCGCCCGCTGGAAGGGGCAGAACAGCGCGTCCGGCATCTACGTCGACCGCCTCGGCGCCTACCTGGCGGACGCGGCGCTGATGGCGGGCGCCGGCTACCGGGCCGCGGAGTCGGGGGTCGGGGGCTGGCTGTCGATAGGCATCGCGACCGCCCTGGGCGTGGTGTTGCTGAAGGCCTCGACCGACCTGGTGGACGTGGCCCGCGCGCGGCGCGGCCTGACGGTCGCCGACGACGAGGCGGCCCGCCCGCGCTCCCAGGGCGTGGCCACCGTGCGCAGGCTGGCCGCCTTCAAGATCCACCGCGTGACCAACGGCATCGAGGCATCCCTGGTCCTGCTGGTCGCGGCCGTCGCCGACGAAGTGACCGGCGGCATCGACTGGACCCGCTGGGCACTGGGCGCGCTGGCCGTGATCACGTGGGTGATGGTCCCGGCCCACCTGCTGTCGATCCTGTCGTCGTCGCGGCTGAAGTGAGCTGTGCGCCGAGGTAGTCGGAAAGGGCGCCCGCCCCTTCGAGCATGGCGCGCGTACGGGCCGTCAGCGCCGCCCCGCGCGCGGTGACGGCGGCCCGCAGCGCCGCACTGCTGCCCTCCCGCCGCAGCCCCTCCAGCACCGGCCGGATCTGGTCGAGGAGATAGTGGCTGCGGCGGAGCGTGTGGATGAGCCGGGCGTCGCGCACATCGGCCGGGTTGTAGACGCGGTACTTCGTCCCGCGCTCCCGCTCCGGCGCCAGCAGCCCCGCCGCCTCCCACACCCTGAGCGCGGACGTCCGTACGCCGATCAGCGCGGCCGCCTCCCCGATGCGCAGGCCCGAAGGGGGCAGCGGCGCGGGTTGCTCCCGGGCCAGCGCCTCCAAGGCCTCGCTCGCCGCCCGGAGGGACACGCGCTCCTCGTGCAGGGCGGCATGCGCGGCGTCCACGAGGGCCAGCGCGGCGGGCACGTCGGCATCGTCGTGCAGGGTCCGCATGATCCGCGTCGCCGTCGTCGGCCCGTACCCCTTGGCGAGCGAACGGTACGTCAGCAGCGCCCGCCGGTGGACATCCGTGAAGGCGCGGTAGCCGGAGTCGGTCCGCGCGGCCGGCGGAAGGACGCCGGCCTCCTCGTAGTTGCGGACCTGCTGGGTCGAGACACCGGCGAGACGAGCCAGGTCGACGGGCCTCAGGCGCTGTCGGTTCATCACGGATTTGAAGGTTAGACCACCTCCCACGACGGCCGCCCGCTCAAAAGCCTCAACAGGAGCTTCAATGAAAAACTTGAAGCCATGGATGACGACCGCACAAACGACCGCATTCACGTCAACGGCGCCCGTCTGCACAACCTCAAGAACGTCACCCTCGCGATCCCCAAGACCAAGCTGGTCGTCATGACCGGCCTGTCCGGCTCCGGCAAATCCACGCTCGCCCTGGACACGCTCCACCGGGAGAGCCACCGCCAGTACATGGAGTCGTGGGGTGTGGCCACGGCCCTCGTCAGCCGCCCCTCGGTCGACTCGATCACCGGCCTGTCGCCGTCGATCAGCGTCGACCAGCACCCCACGGGCCGCAGCCCGCGCTCCACGGTGGGCACGGTGACCGACGTCTTCACCTACCTGCGGCTGCTCTGGTCGAGGATCGGGACACGGCGGTGCTCCGGCTGCGGAGGAAGCGTTCCCCCGTCGTACTCGTACGCGTACGACGGGGGTGACGAGGAGGCGGAGGGCGAGACCGTCCCCTGCCCGCACTGCGGCACCCCCGTACCCGAGCTGGTGATGGGCTCCTTCTCCTTCAACAAGCCCGCCGGCGCCTGCCCGGCCTGCACCGGTCTCGGCGAGGTGATCCGGGCGGACGTACGACGGCTGGTCGACGGCCGGCGCTCGGTCGCCGGGGGCGCGGTACTCGGCTGGAACCCGAAGGTCACCGAGTACCAGATGCCCGTGCTGCGGGCGGCGGCCCGCCACTACGGCCTCACCTTCGACACGGAGCGACCGGTCGACGAACTGGACCGCGCCCAGCGGGACTTGCTGCTGCACGGCGTCGAAAGCCCCCAGTTCCGGCGAAGGTTCCCCGGCACCGAGCCGCCCGCGACCGTCACCGCGGGCCGGTTCGAGGGCGTGGCGACGGCGCTGATGCGGCGCTACGCCGAACGCATCGAGGACACCGAGTACCGGGAGCGGACCGAGAAGCAGGCGCTGGTGAAAGAACCCTGCGGGGAGTGCGGGGGCGCTCGGCTGCGAGCGGAGAGCCGAGCGGTCACCGTGCACGGCCTGGACATCGTCGCCGCGGCCCGTCTCCCGCTCGACGAACTCGCCGACTGGCTGGGCGGATTGCGGAAGCGGGCCACCCCGGACGAATGGCTCTTCGTGGAGCCGGTCGTCGCCGATCTCGACGAGCGGGTACGGCGGCTGGTCGACGTCGGGGTCGGCTACCTGACCCTGGAGCAGCCGACGCCGAGCCTCTCCGCGGGCGAATCGCAGCGGCTGCGTCTGGCCGCACTGCTCGGCTCGGGACTCACGGGCATGCTGTACGTCCTCGACGAGCCGACCATCGGCCTGCATCCCGCCGACACCGCCCGCCTGATCGACGTACTGCGCAGACTCCGCGACCTCGGCAACACGGTGCTGGTCATCGAGCATGACCTCGACGTGCTGCGGGCGGCGGACCACGTCGTGGACGTCGGCCCGGGCGCGGGCCGGGACGGCGGGCAGATCGTGGCGGAGGGGACACCGCAGGAGGTCGCGGCGGCCGAGACCTCGCTGACGGGGGCCTATCTGTCGGGCCGCCTGCCCGCGCCGGTGTCGGCGGGGCGCGGCGACGGCGAGCGCGCGCTGGTGATCCGGGGGGCCCGCGCCCACAACCTCAAGGACCTGACCGTACGCGTCCCGCTGCACCGCCTGGTGACGGTCACCGGCCCGTCCGGCTCGGGCAAGTCGACGCTGCTGCTGGACGTACTGGACCGGGCGGCCCGCCGGCGCTTCCACGGAGCGGCACAAGCTCCGGCCGAACACGACGCGATCGACGGCTGGGAGCACCTCGGCAAGGTCGTCACCATCGACCAGGAGCCGATCAGCCGCATCCCCCGCTCGAACGCGGCGACGTACTCGGAGGCGTTCACGCCGATCAGGGAGGCGTTCGCGGCGCGCTCGGACGGCCGTCTCACCCCCGGCCACTTCTCCTTCAACGTGGCGGGCGGGGGCAGATGCGAACGCTGCGAGGGCGCGGGTGTCCTCTCCGTGCACATGCACTTCCTGCCCGCGGTGGAGGTGCGGTGCCCGGCGTGCCGGGGCCGCCGCTTCCAGGGCGAGGTGCTGTCGGTCCGCTACGACGGTCATGACATCGCCGAGATCCTGGAGGCGACGGTCGACGAGGCGCTGACCGTGTTCAAGGACGTCCCGTCGGTGGCCTCCCGGCTGCGCCGCATGTCGGACGTGGGCCTCGGCTACCTCCCCCTGGGCCAGCCGGCGACCACCCTGTCCGGCGGAGAGGCCCAACGCCTCAAGCTCGCGAAGGAGTTGGGGAGGAGGTCGGCGACGGGCACGCTGTACCTGCTCGACGAACCGACCACAGGCCTGCACGCCGCGGACACCGCCCGCCTCCTCGCCGTACTCCAGCGCCTGGTCGACGCGGGCCACTCCGTCATCACCATCGAGCACAACCTGGACGTCATGCGTGCCTCCGACTGGCTCATCGACCTGGGGCCCGGGGGCGGCTCGGCCGGGGGCGAGCTGGTGGCGGAGGGGACACCGGAAGAGGTGGCGGCGGCAGGGGCTTCCCGGACGGGGGCATTTCTGCGCTGAAACGGTGCGCTAGCGTGGCGATCATGGGGGCCACGGGAGCCACGGCGGACTGGGACATTCGGCCGGCCTCGGCGGGTGACGTCGAGGCGGTGGCCGAATTGCGTGCCGTGGTGATGCGGGCGGATCTGGAACGGCTCGGGCGCTACGACGACCAGCGGGTACGGCAGCGGCTGCGGGACGGATTCGACCCGGCACACACCTGGGTCATCGAGGTGAGCGGCGCGTTCGCCGGCTGCGTGGCGCTGCGCCCCGCCGAGGACGCCCACTGGCTGGAGCACTTCTACCTGGACCCGCATCTCCAGGGCGGCGGTATCGGCTCGGGCGTGCTGCGCCTGCTGCTGGAGCGCTGCGACCGCGACGGCGCCCTGGTCCGCTTGAACGTCCTCCAGGGCAGTGCGGCCCGGCGCCTGTACGAGCGGCACGGGTTCACCCTGGAGACCGAGGATCCGGTGGACGTCTTCATGGTGCGCGCGCCGGGCCGGGGCAGCCCGATGCCGCTCGTCATCCATTCCGGCTGATCGGCGTTCAGGGCGGCTGGGTTGGGTAATTGGAGCGTTTGTTCCAAGCGTGGGGGGCGAATGTGCAGGTGGGGGCGGGCTGAGCTGTAACAAACGCTCCAATTGCTGGCTGCGCCGCCCCGTGCCGCCGCCGAACCCGAGATGCCCCTCAGCCACCCGCTCACCGATCGTCGCAGCCGACGCGAAGCGCCCTTTACTCAGCTCGTGGAAGCACGACACTGGCAAAGAAGCGAGTGGCCCCAACGGTCATGTCGTCAACAGGCGTTCAGCCCAGTCGGCTCACAGTCGCTCGAACACCGCGTAGTCCGCGAAGGTGCGGCGGTAGCGCAGGTGCCGGGTCTCCTGGGTGTGCCTGCGCTGCCACTCCTCGACCTCGCCCGGGGCTTGGCACCGGCCGGACGTCGCACCGCAGTCCGCCTCGTCCCCCGAGACGCAGTACGCCTCGTACTCCGGCTGCGCGGACGGGTCCTGCACGATCGCGTAGGGGACGTACCGGAAGATCCTGCTCCCGGCCGCCGGTGCGCCTCCGTGTTCCTGGCGCTGGTGCTGCCGCAGCAGTACGTTCGCGTCCGTCTCCGCGCTCCTGTCGAACCGGGCCCGCGCCTCGTTCCGTTGAGTCGCCAGTTCGTCGCACGGCGTGCAACCGGGGACCGGTACCGGCGGGCGGGGCGCGTTCTCCAGCCCTTCCCGGAAGCGGTCGTTGAGCGCCTTCACCCCCGCACTCAGCCGCTCCTGCTGCGTCGCCGCACGGATCACGGCCGGGTCCGCCTGCCACTCCCGTCCGCCGCCGATCGGCCGCAGCATCGCGTACGGGCCCGCCTTGTCCCGGTACTCGCCCACCTTGCGCGTCTGCGGGTCGTAGACGATCGTTCCCGGTTCCAGCCGCTCAACCATGTCCAACTCCCGGCACCTTTCGTAACTCTGGGTGTATTGAGCGTCGCCCACGGGAACCGCCCGTATCAACGCCTGGCGCGTGCGACTGGCTCTTTGACACGGAGGGGGATGCGGTGACGAGGCGCAATGCGGAGGGGGCGGCCGGGGCCACGAGCGCCGCCGTGTTCGGCGAGGTGCTCAAGCACTTCCGGGAGGCCGCCCTGCTCACACAGGAGGGCCTGGCCAAGGAGATCCCCTGCGACCGATCGCATGTGGCCCGTGTCGAGGCGGGGACGCGCGTCCCGCAGGACACCTTCGCGAAGAAGTGCGACGAACTGCTCGGCACGAGTGGGGTGTTGGTTCGGTTGTGGGGGCGGATCGACTGGTATCCGGAGGTGCAGCATCCGGACTGGTTCGAGCGCAGGGCCGAGATGGACGCGCAGGCGGTGGCCCTGCGTGCGTATCAAGAGCAGGTTGTCCCGGGCCTGTTGCAGACACCGGACTACGCGCGTGCGCTGTTCTCCCAGGTTGCGAGCGGTGACGAGGTGGAGGAGCGCGTCCGGGCCCGGTTGAGTCGCCAGCCGCGCTTCCTGGCCGATGGCGGTCCGCTGTACGTCGCGATCCTGGACGAGAGTTGTCTGCGTAACGCGGTGGGGAGCCCCGAGGCCATGCGGGATCAGTGCGCGCATCTGCTGAGCGTCGGACAGCGCCCCAACATCCGTATCCAGGTGGTACCGACGGGCCTCTTCGGACTCGTCCGCCCCCGCAGCTCCATGTCGCTGATCGAACTGCCCGACGAGCGGTGGGTGTACTCGGAGTCGCTGGACGGCGGCCATTTCAACAACGATCCGGCCCTCTATGCACGTCATAGCCAGACCTATGATGTGTTCAGGGCGGACATCCCGTCAGCCCGCGAGTCCGCCGCTCTGATCAGCGACGCGATGGAAGGGTACGGGCAGCATGGACACGCACGAACTCGGCGCGGCGACCTGGGTGAAGAGCAGCTACAGCGGCAACAACGGCGGCGACTGCATCGAAATCGCCCCCGAATTCCGCAGCGTCGTCCCCGTCCGCGACAGTAAGAACCCAGGCGGCGCGGTCCTGCTCGTCAGTCACGCCGCCTGGTCCGTATTCACGTCAGCTCTGCGCTGACTGCACGCGCACGGAGGCACTTGTGGCAGCGCTGGAGCCGGACGATCCGCGCTCCGTCGGGGACTACCGGATACTGAGCCGGCTCGGCACGGGCGGTATGGGCCGGGTCTTCCTCGGCCGTTCTCCGGGCGGGCGGCTCGTCGCGGTCAAGGTGGTGCATCCCGAGCTGGTGCGCAGGCCCGAGTTCCGCTCCCGTTTCCGGCGGGAGGTGCAGGCGGCCCGGCTGGTCAGCGGGGCGTTCACCGCGCCCGTCGTCGACGCCGACCCGGACGCGCCCTTGCCGTGGCTGGTCACCAGCTACATCGCCGGGCCCTCGCTGGAGCAGGCGGTCGCCGAGCAGGGGCCGTTGGCGTCGGGGGTGGTGCTGGGCCTGGCCGCCGGGCTGGCCGAGGCGCTGGTGTCGATCCACGCCGTGCACCTCGTCCACCGTGACCTCAAGCCGTCCAACGTGCTGCTCGCGGAGGACGGGCCGCGCGTCATCGACTTCGGGATCGTCCGCAGCGTCGAGGCCGACTCGATCACCGGGACCGGGCATGTGGCGGGCTCGCCGGGATTCATGTCCCCCGAGCAGGTCAGCGGCGCCGAGATCACCCCGGCCACCGACGTCTTCTGCCTGGGCGCGGTCCTGGCCTTCGCGGCGACCGGCGAGAACCCCTTCGGCACGGGACCGACCCCGGCCCTCCTCTACCGGGTCGTGCACACCGAGCCCGAGGTCGACGGTGTATCAGAACCGTCCCTGCGTGCACTGATCTCCGCCTGCCTGGTCAAGGACCCGGCCCGCCGCCCCACCCCGCGCGAGATCCTCACCTGGACCGGCCCGGCCGGCGGCGACACTACGATCACCCTCTCGCGCACCGGGCAGTGGCCGAACGCCGCCGACCGCTACGTGGGGCACCAGCAGCACCCGCAGCCCCCGCACACCATGGCGCAGCCGGCGTACCCCGCCACCCAGGTGGAGGCCCCCCGAAGCCCTGAAGCCCCCGACCGCGGCAGCCGTCGTAGCCGCCGGGCATTCCTGCTCTCCGGTGCCGGCACGGTCGCCGCGATCGGAGCCGGTGCGGGCTTCTGGCTCAACCGGTCCGCGGCCGACGAGGGCGCTGACGCGGCCCCGACGGGCAACGGGACCAGCGCCTCGCCCTCCGCCACCCCCAACCCCGCGCAACCCATCGGCGTCTGGCCGCTCGAAGAGGCCTCCGGCGCGCTCGCCCGGGACACCGTCGGCGGCAACAACGGCACCGCCACCGACGTCCGTTGGCGGGCCGGGGACGGCGGGGCCGCCGAGTTCGACGGGACCGGCAGCCAGATCGTCACCGAGGGCCCGGCGGTGCGGACCGGAGCCGGCCGCAGCTTCACGGTCGCGGCCTGGGTCCGCCTCTCCACCGTGCCGGGCTACTTCGCCACCGCCGTCAGCCAGGAAGGCGACGGCGTCAGTGGCTTCTTCCTCCAGTACTCGAAGGACGAGAAGCGCTGGGCCTTTGCTCGCCCCGGCCTGCGCGCCGTGGGATACACGACTCCCGCGGTGGACACCTGGACACACCTGGTGGGCGTCTGCGACGGCCCGCACCGCAAGCTACGGCTGTACGTCAACGGCGTCCAGGAAGCGGAGACCGACGACACCAAGCCGACCCCCGCCCCCGGCGGCCTGATGATCGGCCGCGCGACCTTCAACGGTCAGGCCAGCGACTTCTTCCCCGGCGCCATCAAGGACGTACGGGTCTTCGACCGGGCCCTCACCTCAGCCCGGATCAAGACACTTCAGTAACCACCTGCCCTGAACCCTTCCGCCCCTTCCGGCGTCTCAGTACTGCTCGGCGTAGACCGAAAGGGACGGCCGAAAGGGACGGAGGGGACATGAAGAACCGCACATGGATCGGCGCGGGCGCGGCGACCACGGCCGTGGTGATGGCCGCGACCCTGTGGGTCGACGCGCTACAGACCGGGCACACGGACGGCGGCCTCAAGGACGACCCCGTCGCACCCGTCGCGCCTGCCGCATCCGCCCCCTCCGAATGCGTCGGCAAGCAGCCCGTCGGCAGCCTCCCCGGCCCCGGCCCCGAGGACGGCACCCCGGACGACACCCCGCTGTACCGGGTCCTGGACCACATCGACAAGCTCGCCGCCGGCCGTCACGCCGCCGTCTTCACCGGCCTGTCCGTCGACGAGGAGGACAACGCCGCTGACGTGTGGCGCATCCCGTCCGCCGCCTTCGACACCGCCGTCTGCGGCGCCGCCGAGAAGGGCGTGACCGTCCGGCTGCACGACACCGACGTCAACCGCGGGGTTCTCGACGCGCTCTCCGACCGGATCACCGACGACATGAACCGCTGGGACGGCACCTTCCAGGTGCGCGAAGTCGGCGTGGACGAGCGGGGGTTCGTTTCCGTGGGCGTCGACGACCCGGACAGGGCCCGGCCGGTCCTCAAGAAGGAGTTCGGCGAGCGGTACCTCAGGGTCGAGCACGTGGAACAGGCGCAACCTGCTCACGGCTGACCCACCGGACAGTCATCAGCGCGGCGCCCGCCGCAGCACCGCGTACAACCCGGCGCTCAGCGCGAACCCGACCAGGCATGTGATGTCCCCGAACGACGGCCACCGCTCCGGTACCCAGCCGACGTACTTCTCCTGGTTGGAGAAGAGCGGTACGGACACCACGATGCCGACCAACAGGGCGGTCATTCCCGGCCAGTTGGCGAAGGACGAGTCGCTGAGCCGGCGCGCCAGTACGTCGTCGGGTGTACGGGACTGGAGCCACCGTTCGACCAGGACGATCCCGAGCCACGGGCCCACCCAGTACGCGATGACCAGCAGGAACGCCTCGTAGGCGTGCCCCGCGTCCGCGAGGGACGCCCACGCCGCCGCCGTACCGGCGACACCGGCCAGCACGACGATCGCGCTGCGGCCGAGCCACGGCGGGAGCTTCAGGCCCAGCGAGGTGATCGACATGGCCGACGAGTACACGTTGATCGCGTTCGCGGAGACCGCGCCCAGGATGATGGCCAGCAGCACCAAGTTGCTGAGCCAGCCCGGGAGATGGCCGGTGAAGGCGGCCGTCGGGCTGGCGCCCTCGGGGGCGGCGATCGTCGCCGAGGCCGCGCCGATCACGGAGACGATCGCGACCGACACGAACAGGCCGACGGCCGGGTAGAGGGCGGTCTTGAAGCGGTTCGCCGTACGCGGGAGATAGCGGGAGTAGTCCGAGGCGCCCGGGTTCCAGCCGGCCGTGTACCCCCACGCCGCGCTGAACGCGAGCAGGAAGCCGCCGATGCCGCCGCCCGCGCCCGCACCGCCCAGGTCGGCGTCCTTGAAGGTCCAGACACCCGCGAGCAGGAACACCACGGTCAGCGCCGGGAAGGCGTACTTCTCGAAGGCGTGGACGAAGTTGTGGCCGATGAAGCCGATCACGATCTCGGCGGCCACCACCAGCAACAGGGAGGGGAGGGGACGCAGGTCCGTCAGTGTGTTGAGGGCGAAGGCCGCGCTCACACTGTTCACGGCGAACCAACCGACGCCCGCGACCAGCGCGTTGACCCCCGACGGCAGCAGATTGCCCCGGTAACCGAAGGAGAAGCGGCCGACCGCCATCTGCGGGACACCGAAGCGCGGCCCGTCCAGCGACAGGATCCCGTGGGTGAGCGACCCGAGCGCGGTGCCGAGCAGCAGTGCCGCCGTCGCCTGCCAGAAGTTCAGGCCGAAGAACAGCACCGAGATCACGCCGATGTAGACGGTCGCGAACTCGATGTTCGGGGAGGCCCAGGTCCACAGCAACTGGAGCGGACTGCCGTGCCGTTCGGCATCGGGAATCGGTTCCGAGCCCGCCGTCTCGACGGCGATGACCTTGTCACCGTACTCGGGGGCGGTGGCGCTGGCTGAGCCGGTGGGAGCAGTCGTCATGCGAGGTAAGTGTCCCGCCCGCGCGGGGCCCGGCCCAGGGACGCACTGTCCGCTTCGGGAGGCTTACCGGCGTACAACCTGTAGGTCACCTGTAGGTCAGTCGGCCTTGGGGTCCTCGCCGCCGTCCTTCTTGTCGTCCTTCTTGTCGTCCTTCTCGTTCTCCGTCTTGTCCTCGTCCTTGAGGGACTTGAGGAACTCGGGATTGTCGTCGGGCGCGACCCACTGCTGCCTGCCGCCCCGGTTCCACGGCGAACCGGCGGGGCCGCCCGCGCCACCGCCCGTGCCGGCCGGGTGGCGCTTCTTGCCCGCGATGATCCAGGAGATCGAGCCGGCGAGCGGGAACACCAGCACGACGATCGCCCACATCGCCTTGGGCATATAGCGAACGTCCTCGTCCTTCGTGCTGATGCAGTCGATGAACGCGTAAATGCTCAGCGCCAGCGGCACGAGGAACATCAGTACCCGGAGCATGGAGGCCTTCCAGTGGAACGGTCGTCGGGGCCACGAGCACGGGACCCCAGGTACCGGGCCAGGGTAGCGGCTCGGGGATACTTGACCGCATGGCTTACGACGATCTTCGTTCCCTGCTCAGGGCACTGGAACGCGAAGGTGACCTCAAGCGTGTCAAGGCGGAGGTCGACCCGTATCTGGAAGTCGGGGAGATCGTCGACCGGGTGCAGAAGTCCGGCGGTCCCGCGCTGCTCTTCGAGAACGTGCGCGGCTCCTCCATGCCGCTCGCGATGAACGTCTTCGGCACCGACCGCCGCCTGCTGAAGGCGCTCGGCCTCAAGTCGTACGGCGAGATCTCCGAGAAGATCGGCGGGCTGCTGCGTCCCGAGCTGCCGCACGGCTTCGTCGGTGTGCGCGAGGCCTTCGGGAAGCTCGGCGCGATGGCGCACGTACCGCCGAAGAAGGTGAAGGCCGACAGCGCCCCGGTGCAGGAGGTCGTCCTGCACGGGGACGACGTCGACCTCGACATGCTCCCCGCCCTCTTCACCTGGCCGAAGGACGGCGGCTCCTTCTTCAACCTGGGGCTCACGCACACCAAGGACCCGGAGAGCGGGATCCGCAACCTCGGCCTGTACCGCCTCCAGCGCCACGACAAGCGCACCATCGGCATGCACTGGCAGATCCACAAGGACAGCCGGAACCACTACCAGGTGGCGGCGCGGAAGGGGGAGCGGCTGCCGGTCGCGATCGCCTTCGGATGCCCGCCCGCCGTCACCTACGCCTCCACCGCCCCCCTCCCCGGCGACATCGACGAGTACCTCTTCGCCGGTTTCCTCGCGGGCAAGCGGATCGAGATGGTCGACTGCAAGACGGTCCCACTCCAGGTCCCAGCCCAGGCGGAGGTCGTGATCGAGGGCTGGCTGGAGCCCGGCGAGATGCTCCCGGAGGGCCCCTTCGGCGACCACACCGGCTTCTACACCCCGCAAGAGCCCTTCCCGGCGCTGACCATCGACTGCGTGACGATGCGGAAGCGGCCGTTGCTTCAGTCGATCGTCGTAGGGCGGCCTCCGACGGAGGACGGACCCCTCGGCCGTGCGACGGAGCGTTTCTTCCTCCCGCTCCTCAAGATCATCGTGCCGGACATCGTGGACTACCACCTGCCCGAGGCCGGGGGTTTCCATAACTGCGCGATCGTGTCGATCGACAAGAAGTACCCCAAGCACGCGCAGAAGGTGATGCACGCGGTGTGGGGGGCGCACATGATGTCCCTGACCAAGCTGATCGTGGTCGTCGACGCCGACTGCGACGTGCACGATCTGCACGAGGTCGCCTGGCGCGCGCTCGGCAACACGGACTACGCCCGCGACCTCTCGGTCGTGGAGGGCCCGGTCGACCACCTCGACCACGCCTCCTACCAGCAGTTCTGGGGCGGCAAGGCGGGGATCGACGCTACGCGGAAGTGGCCCGAGGAGGGTTATACGCGGGACGGGGGGTGGCCGGAGATGGTGGAATCCGACCCGGAGACGGCCGAACGGGTGACGCGGCGCTGGAAGGAGTACGGGCTGTGAAGTGCACGGACATGATGGGGCGCGGCAGGGCGGAGGCGGAATTTCCCCGCCCCCGCGGGGGTGACCCGGAGTACGGACTCTCGTGAGCAGCGCATCTGCGGCGCTCCCGCAGCCGGGACGCACCAAAGCCTTCCTGCGCCTGGTGATGATCGAGCACTCCGTCTTCGCCCTGCCCTTCGCCTACATCGCCGCCCTCACCGCGATGTTCCAGCGGGACGGCAACATCCACTGGGGCCGGCTGCTGCTGGTCACCATCTGCATGGTGGGTCTGCGGACCTTCGCGATGGCGGTCAACCGGATCATCGACCGGGAGATCGACGCCCGTAACCCCCGGACGGCGCACCGCGAGCTCGTGACCGGCGCGATGTCGGTCAAGCACGCCTGGACGGGTGCGCTGATCGCCCTGGTGATCTTCCTCGGCTCGGCGGCCCTGCTGAACCCCCTGTGCCTGGCCCTCGCGCCCATCGCGGTGATCCCGATGGTGGTGTACCCGTACGGGAAGCGGTTCACGAACTTCCCCCAGGCCATCCTCGGCCTCGCCCAGGCGATCGGCCCGATCGGCGGCTGGCTGGCGATCAGCGGTGAGTGGTCCTGGCACGCGGTGATCCTCGGTCTGGCCGTCGGCATCTGGATCGGCGGCTTCGACCTCATCTACGCCTGCCAGGACATCGAGACCGACCGCGAGATCGGCGTCATGTCGGTCCCGGCCCGCTTCGGCATCCCGGTGGCGATCTGGGGGGCGCGGGTCTGTCACGCGATCACGACGGGGTTGTTCGTCTGGTACGCGCTCGTCACCGACGCCGACGCCTTCTTCTGGTTCGGGCTGCTGATCGTCGCGGGGGCGTTCGTGTACGAGCACAGCATCGTGCGCCCGCATGACCTGTCCCGGCTGAACAGGGCGTTCTTCAGCGTCAACGGGTTCATCGGCATCGTGCTGTTCGTGTGTGCGCTGCTGGATCTGCTCGTTCGGGGGCTGACCGTCTGAGGGCGGGTGCGTGTCCGGCCTGTCCCGCCGACCCCTAAGTGCCCCACCCGTCCTGAGTGTGCGCCGACTCGCCGGTAGGCTCAGGGTGTGAACGCAGGGGAAACGCAGCGCACGCCTTGGATCGTGGGGGTGTCAGGGGCATCCGGTACGCCGTACGCGGCTTCCGTGCTGCGTGCGCTTCTGGCGGCGGGGGAGAGTGTCGACCTGATCGTCAGCAGGGCGTCCCGGCTCACCTTGCTGGACGAGACCGGCATCTCCTTCCGGGACGCGCACTGGCGGGACGACCTGCGGGAATGGCTGTCCAGGGGGGCCGACGGGAAGCCCGGTGTCTTCCGTGCGGACGTCATCGGCGTACGGCACTGGGCCGCCGGTGACCTCGCCGCGGGGCCGTCCTCGGGGTCGTATCCCGCGAAGGGGATGCTGATCGTGCCGGCTTCCACCGCCTGTGTCGCCGGAGTCGCGCTCGGGCTGTCGAAGGATCTGTTGCAGCGGGCGGCGAGCGTGACCCTCAAGGAGGGCCGCAAGCTGGTCGTGGCCGTGCGGGAGACCCCGCTGAACGGGCAGACGCTGCGCCATCTGGTGACACTGGACGACGCGGGCGCCACCGTCGTACCCGCCTCGCCCGCCTTCTACGCGGGGGCGACGCACATCCAGGACCTGGTGGACTTCGTCGCCGGGCGGGTCCTCGACGCGGCGGGCGTCGAGCACAGGCTGTACCGCCGCTGGCAGGGCGAACTCGGCGGCGGCTCCCCGGCCACTTGAGCACTTGAGCACTTCAGGACCTCAGGACCTCAGGACCGCAGGACCACTTCAGAACTTCAGGAACTCTTCAGACCTCTTCAGCGGAAGGCTTCGATCGCATGGACGCGGTGGACAGGCAGCTCATCCAGGCCCTGAGGGAGAACGGCCGGGCCTCCTACGCGGAGCTGGGACGCCTCGTCGGCCTGTCGGGACCCAGCGTCACCGACCGCATCAACCGGCTGGAGGCGGCCGGTGTCATCACCGGCTACCGCGCCACCGTCGACTCCGCCTCCCTCGGCCTCGGTGTCATCGCCCTGATCGGCATCTCGCTGTCCGACGCCGCCGACCACGAGGACGTGGCCCGCCGGCTGAAGGACCTGAGCGAGATCGAGGACTGCTGGTTCATCGCGGGCGACGACTCGTTCATGCTCAAGGTGCGGGCGACCAACGTGGACGGCCTGGAGAAGATCATCCGGCGGCTCAGCGGGACCAAGGGCGTGTCCCGGACCCGTACCACCATCGTGCTGTCCACCAAGTGGGAGAACCGGGTCGGAGAACTGCCCGAAGAGGCATAGACGTACGGTGGGGAAGTCGTCGGAGAAAGGTGCGGTTATGGACGTCGGACTCAAGCGCGAGCTGGAGGAGAAGGTCAGGGCCGGTGAGCGGCTGAGCCGAGCGGACGGCATCGCGCTGTACGAGTCGGACGACCTGGCCTGGCTCGGGGGGCTCGCGCACGAGGTGCGGACGCGGAAGAACGGCGACGTCGTCCACTTCAACGTCAACCGCCACCTCAACATGACCAACGTGTGCACGGCGTCCTGCGCCTACTGCTCCTTCCAGCGCAAGCCGGGCGAGAAGGACGCGTACACGATGCGCATCGAGGAGGCGGTGAAGCTCGCCAAGGCGATGGAGGGCGACAACCTCACCGAGCTGCACATCGTCAACGGGCTGCACCCCAACCTGCCGTGGCGCTACTACCCGCGCTCCCTGCGGGAGTTGAAGGCCGCCCTGCCGAGCGTGTCCCTGAAGGCCTTCACCGCCACGGAGATCCACCACTTCGAGACGATCTCGGGGCTGTCCGCCTCGGAGATCCTCGACGAGCTGATCGACGCGGGGCTTGAGTCCCTCACCGGCGGCGGCGCCGAGATCTTCGACTGGGAGGTCCGGCAGCACATCGTCGACCACCGCACCCACTGGGAAGACTGGTCCCGCATCCACCGGCTGGCCCACGCGAAGGGTCTCAAGACCCCCTGCACCATGCTCTACGGCCACATCGAGGAGCCCCGCCACCGCGTCGACCACGTCCTTCGCCTCCGCGAGCTCCAGGACGAGACCGGCGGCTTCCAGGTCTTCATCCCGCTGCGCTACCAGCACGACTTCGTGGACCTGAAGGACGGCAAGGTACGCAACCGCCTCCAGGCCCGCACCCAGATGGCGACCGGCGCCGAGGCCCTGAAGACCTTCGCCGTCTCCCGCCTCCTCTTCGACAACGTCCCGCACGTCAAGGTCTTCTGGGTCATGCACGGCGTCCAGACCGCCCAGCTGGCCCTCCAGCACGGCGCCGACGACATGGACGGCTCGGTCGTCGAGTACAAGATCACCCACGACGCCGACAACTACGGCACCCCGAACAAACTGACCCGCGAGGACCTACTGGACCTCATCCGCGACGCCGGCTTCCGCCCGGTCGAGCGCAACACCCGCTACGAGATCATCCGGGAGTACGACGGCCCGGACGCGGGGCGACGAGAGTCCCCGCAGCCGATGCGCGTGTGATTTCAGCGGACGGGAGTGTCCCGACCTCAAGGGGCGCGGGGAACTGCGCGATCAACCCCCACGGCCCCGCAGACGACATGAGTCCGAGCCCCCACGGCGGGTACTCGACCTCCATGGTGACCACCCGAGCGCCTGAGGACGCCTACACAGCAGAACCCTTCGTCCCGGAAGAGGCCCACAGCCTCCCCACCCTGCGCCGGGCGGCAGCCCAATGCAAAGGCTGCCCCCTCCACCAGAACGCCACCCAAACCGTATTCGGCGCCGGAAACAAAGACGCCCGCGTCATGCTCATCGGCGAGCAACCCGGCGACCAGGAGGACCGTCAAGGCAAACCCTTCGTCGGCCCAGCAGGCCACCTCCTGGACCGAGCCCTGGAAGAAGCCGGCCTGAACCCAGCGGACGCGTACGTCACCAACGCCGTCAAGCACTTCAAGTTCACCCAGGCCGAGCCGCGCAAGCGCCGTATCCACAAGCAGCCCACCCTGCGCGAGATGACCGCGTGCGGGCCGTGGCTCGCGGCCGAGCTGGCGATCGTGGAGCCCGAGCTGATCGTGATCCTGGGGGCCACGGCCGGCAAGGCGCTGCTCGGGTCGTCGTTCCGGGTCACGCAGGTGCGCGGCACGGTGCTGGAGGAGGAGATCCACGGGCGGCGGGAGCGGCTCGTGCCGACCGTGCACCCGTCGTCGGTGCTGCGGGCGCAGGACGACAAGGACCGGAAGGCGGCGTACCGGGGGCTGGTCTCGGATCTGGAGGTGGCGGCACACGCGCTGTCGTAATGGTTACGATTCTGCGGTGTCCCTTACTTTTACTCTCGATCCCGCCGTCACGCCGACCCTGCGTGACGGCATCCTCGACCTGTGGACGGACGTCTCCGATGCCGGAGGCGCCGTCGGTTTCGTGCCCCCGGTGACGCGTGAGGCGGTCCGGCCGGAGCTGGTGAAGCACTTCGCGACGATGGCGGAGGGGCGGATGCGGCTGCTCGTCGCGCACGACGAGGCGGGTGCGGTGGCCGCGACCGCGTTCTTCGGCTTCAACACGCACCGGCTGAAGACGCACTGGGCGTGGCTCTACACGGTGATGCTGCACCCGCGCCACCAGGGCAAGGGATACGGCCGTGACCTGATGGCGGCCGTCACCGACGCCGCCCGCACCTTCGAGGGCATCGAGGCGATCCAGCTCACCTGCCGGGGCGGGCTCGGCCTGGAGCGGTTCTACGGCTCCTGCGGTTTCAAGGAGGTCGGCCGGATCCCCGGCGCGATACGCGTCGCGCCGGGCGACGACCGGGACGACATCTACATGCTGCTGCCCTTGCACTGAGCCGGGGGCGGTACACCCCCCTGCAAGATCAGGTCCCGCCCGTGCTTCACTGGACGGGATTGTTCAAACCGGCAAACCGTCCGATACGGAAGAGTGGATTGAGATGCTCCGCTACACGCTGATGCGCCTCGGGATCTTCGTGGGCTGCCTCGTGGTCGTCTGGGGCCTCGTCTACTCCGGTGTCGCTCCGCGCGGTGTCGGCGGCTCCAACGGTATGTGGATCGTCCTGCTCTCCCTGGTCGTCTCGGCCCCGATCAGCTTCGTGGTGCTGCGCAAGGAGCGGGACCGGGCGTCGATTCAGGTCGTGGAGAAGGTCGACCGGGTCAAGGCCAACCTGGACGCCAACCGCAGCCAGGAGGACGTGGCCGACGACGCGTCCCGGACGCAGGGCCAGACTCCGCAGACTTCGTAGGTTTCGCGGGGGCGTTGCTCGCGGCCGTGCCCAATTACTCTGTGCGCATGGGTGCCGTGAAGAGCAAGCGGATGCCGCGTGCCGTGCGTGAACAGCAGATGCTGGACGCCGCCGTGCGGACCTTCGGGCAGCGCGGATACATGGCCGCGTCGATGGACGAGATCGCCGAACTGGCGGGCGTCTCCAAGCCGTTGGTGTATCTGTACCTGAACTCGAAGGAAGACCTCTTCACCGCCTGCATCCGCCGCGAGGCGACCGCGCTCACCGCGGCGATCCGGGCCGGCGTGCACCCCGAGCTGCCCGCCGACCGCCAACTCTGGGAAGGCCTGCGGGCGTTCTTCACGCACACCGCGCGGAATCCGGACGGCTGGTCCGTCCTGCACCTTCAAGCCCGCACCCACGGCGAGACGTTCGCCGCCGAGGTCACCGCGATGCGCGAGGAGATCGTCGCGTTCGTGACCCAGCTGATCGTCGTCGCCGCGCGGGAGGCCCACCGCGACCCCGACCTGCCCGAGCGGGAGGTGGCCGGCCTCGCCGAGGCCCTGTTCGGCGCCGCCGAGTCGCTCGCCGCCTGGGCCAACGTCACCCCCGGCGTCTCCGCCAAGCAGGCGGCGGCGACGCTGATGAACTTCGCGTGGGCGGGACTGGGCGACCTGATGGAGGGCCGCCCGTGGTCACCCCCCGAGGTGTCTCACGAGGTGAGCGGGTAAACACTCCCGGCCATATGCGTCCGGCCGTCCCCGCCGCGCAGTTCGAACCGTCCGCCCTGCGCCGCGTAGGTCACCGTGCCCGGCAGCAGCACGGGAGCCCGGAAGTCGGCCCGCACCGTGGCGGCCCGTGGCGTGCCGTGCGCGGCCAGGGAGCGGGCGAGGGTCCACATGCCGTGCGCGATGGCCCGGGGGAAGCCGAAGAGGCGGGCGGTGAGCGGATGCAGGTGGATGGGGTTGCGGTCACCGGAGGTCGCGGCGTACCGCCGTCCGACGTCCCCGGCGAGCCGCCACTCGGCAACGACGGGCAGCGGCCCCCGAGCCACCGGCTCAGACGGTTCGGAGGGCATACGGCCGCTGACGCGATGCCGGGCCAAATACCTGCTCCTCGACTCCCACACCACCTCCCCGCCCGTCACCCGCACCTCGGTGACCACAACGGCCTCCGTCCCCCGCCGGTGCGGCGCCAACTCGCCGACGTACACGGTGAGCTCGTACTCCCCAGTGGCCGCCAGCGACCGCCGCTGCGTGATCTCGACCGAGGTGTGGACGAGTCCGAGCAGCGGCAGCGGGAAGTCCCGGCCGCTCATCAGGCTGATGGCCAGGGGGAAGCCGAGGACGTGTGGATAGGTCACCGGTAACGCGTCGTCCCCGGTCGCGAATCCGCACACCCGCTCGTACGCCGCCAGCCGCGCCAGGTCGATGCGCACGCCGGGCAGGACGAGCCGGGTGCGGGGGAAGTCCGCGTCCGGGCGGGGCCGCTTGAAGGGGGAGAGCAGGGCGCCGCGGGCGAGGAGCGGGGCAAGGGCGGGGGAGTCGGTGAAGCTCAGATAGCGGTCGGCCATGTCCAACTCTCCACGTGCGTACTTAGCTTACCGTGGAGTAAGGTTACCGTAGGTAATCCTGTGTGACGGTGATCTCGGCAAGGGGCCGAACCTCCCTCACGTAACCTCCGAGGTTGCACACCCCCGGCTCCGTACCGCCCCCGAACCCGCACGAACCTTCCACGTGGGCACCGTACGATCGCCGCCTAACTCGCGGTAACCCATGGGCCGCGTGGGGTTTGCCCCATTCGGCCCTGCTCAGCCGCACACCGCCGGTGAACGTCCCGGTACGTACCGCACGTACCACATGCAGCTGTTCGGAACCGAGCTGCACGCCCCAGGAGCTGATCATGTCCCTCTCCTATTCGTCAGGTCACGACTACGACGGTGCCCCCGTGCTCGTGGAACCGGAGATCCGGCGGTTGGACGGAGAGGTCCGCGAGGTGTCGGTACCGCCGCTCGCGCCGCCTTCGGCGCACGGCTCCCTCGCCGACCTGCCCTTCGACAACGCGGAGGCGGCTCCCGGCGCCCGGGTCCTCAGCCGCCGTACGGAGGACGGGGACTGGGTCCATGTGACCGCGAATCAGTTCGCCGACCAGGTGCTGGCGCTGGCGAAGGGCCTGATCGCGGAGGGGCTGGTGCCGGGCGACCGGATCGCGATCATGGCGCGGACGACGTACGAGTGGACGCTCCTCGACTTCGCCGCCTGGGCCGCCGGCCTGGTCACCGTCCCGATCTACCCCACGTCCTCCGTCTTCCAGACCCGGTGGATCCTCCAGGACTCGGGCGCGGTGGCCCTGGTGACGGAAGAGGTCGGCCAGGCCTCCGCCCTCGGCCCGGAACTCAGCCGCCTGCCCGACCTGCGCCACATGTGGATCATCGAGAAGGGTCATGTGGAGCGCCTGGCGGAGCTCGGCGAGACGGTGGCCGACCAGGAGGTCTCCGTACGGCGCGGGATGCTGGTCCCCGACACGCTCGCCACCGTCGTCTACACCTCCGGCACGACCGGCCGGCCCAAGGGCTGCGTGCTGACGCACGGCAACTTCCTCGCCGAGGTCGACAACGCGGTCGAACTCCTCTACCCCGTCTTCAAGTCGAAGGCGGACGACCCCGCCACCCTCCTCTTCCTCCCCATGTCGCACGTCTTCGGCCGCATGGTGGCGGTCGCCTGCGTCCGCGCGCGGGTACGGCTGGGCCACGCGCCGAGCCTGAAGGCGGAGGACCTGGTGGCGGACCTGAGCAGCTTCAAGCCGACCTTCCTGCTGTGCATCCCGTACATGCTGGAGAAGGTCTACAACAACGCGCGCGCCAAGGCGGAGAGCGGCGGCCGGGCCACGGCCTTCGACCGCGCGGCCAACGTGGCCCGCCGCTACGCCGAGGCGGTGGAGGCCCGCAACGCCGGCACCGGCTCCGGCCCGAACGCCACCCTGAAGGCGTCCCGCACTTTCTACGACTCCCTCGTCTACCGCCGTATCCGCAACGCCATGGGCGGCAGGATCCGCCACATCATCTGCGGCGGCTCCCCCCTCGGCCGCCGCCTCGCCGCCTTCTACGCCGGCGCGGGCATGGAGATCTACGAGGGCTACGGCCTGACCGAGTCGACCGGCGCGGCCACGGTCACGCCCCCGCTCAAATCGCGCCTGGGCACGGTCGGCTGGCCGATGCCCGGCACCAAGGTCCGGATCGCGGGGGACGGCGAGATCCTGCTGAGCGGCGGCCAGGTCTTCCGCGGCTACTGGGACCCGAACGGCGGCGGAGTGATCCCGGCCTCCGCCGACGACTGGTTCGCCACGGGCGACATCGGCCGCCTGGACGACGACGGCTACCTGACGATCACCGGCCGGAAGAAGGAGATCCTCATCACGGCAGGCGGCAAGAACGTGGCCCCCGCGCCCCTGGAGAACTGGCTCCGCTCCCATCCCCTGATCTCCCAGTGCATGGTCCTGGGCGAATCCCGCCCCTACATCTCCGCCCTGATCACCCTGGACATGGACGGCGTCACCCACTGGCGCCGGATGAACGGCAAGCACGCCGTCCCGGCGGAACTCCTGGTGAACGACGAGGAGTTGAGAGCGATCATCCAGCGCGCGGTCGACGAGGCCAACAAGCTGGTCTCCCGTCCGGAGTCGATCCGCCGCTTCACCATCCTCCCGGTGGACTTCTCCGAACGGGCCGGCCACGTGACCCCGACGATGAAACTGCGCCGCGAGGTGGTCATGCGGGACTTCGCCGCGGAGGTGGAGGGGCTGTACGAGCGGTGATCAACGCTGATCTCAAGATCGTCATCATGACCGCCGCCCCCGGCAGCCCGGACGTGCCTCGCTCCAACAGCCGCTGTCCGCAAGGCTCTTGACTTCACAAGACCCCCGCGCAACATTTCCCGTCCCCTCACCTCTTTCCTTCGTTGCCGGCGGGCTGGAGTGGCCATGACCACGAGCACGGACCCTGCGAGACGAAGCACCGGACTTCCTGGACGCCCTTCCCGAAGGCACCTGCTCGCAGGCGCCGCCGGTGCCGGCCTCGCGGTCGCGGCCGGGGTGCAGCAGGGGGCCCGTGCGGCCGACCTGCCTGTCCTCGGTACGTACGACGTCGTCGTCATCGGCTCCGGCGCGGCCGGGATGATCGCCGCGCTCGCCGCCGCCAAGCGGGGGCTGAGCTGTGTCGTCGTCGAGAAGGCCGCCACCTTCGGGGGATCGGCCGCCCGCTCCGGTGCCGGGATCTGGATTCCCAACAACCCGGTGATCCTCGCCGCCGGGGTTCGCGACACTCCCGCCAAGGCCGCCGCCTACCTGGCCGCCGTGGTCGGGGCGGACGTCCCGGCGGACCGGCAGCGTGCCTTCCTCGGTCACGGGCCCGCGATGATCTCCTTCGTCATGGCCAACAGCCCGCTGCGCTTCCGCTGGATGGAGGGCTACAGCGACTACTACCCGGAGCTCCCCGGCGGCCTCCCGAACGGCCGCTCCATCGAGCCCGCCCAGCTCGACGGCAACCTCCTCGGCGCCGAACTCGCCCGCCTCAACCCGCCGTATCTCCCCGTCCCGGCCGGCATGGTGGTCTTCAGCGCCGACTACAAATGGCTCGCCCTGACCGCCGTGAGCGCGAAGGGCGTCGCCGTCGCCGCCGAGTGCCTGGCCCGGGGCACGAAGGCCGCCGCGCTCGGGCAGAAGCCGCTCACCATGGGGCAGTCGCTCGCGGCGGGGCTGCGTCTCGGGCTGAGGGCCGCCGGGGTGCCGGTCTGGCTCGACACCCCGCTCACCGAGCTGTACGTCGAGGGCGGGAAGGCAGCCGGCGCCGTGGTCACCCGGGGCGGCACCCCGGGGCTCGTGCGCGCCCGGCGCGGGGTCGTCGTCGGCTCCGGCGGGTTCGAGCACAACGCGGCGATGCGCGCGCGGTACCAGCGGCAGCCGATCGGCACCGAGTGGACCGTCGGCGCGAAGGAGAACACCGGGGACGGAATCCGGGCGGGGCAGCGGCTGGGTGCCGACCTCGCCCTGATGGACGACGCCTGGTGGGGGCCGGCCATCCCGCTCCCCGGCGAACCGTACTTCTGCCTCGCCGAACGCACCCTTCCCGGCGGCCTGCTGGTCAACGCGGCGGGGCGCCGGTTCGTCAACGAGGCCGGCCCCTACAGCGATGTCGTCCACACCATGTACGAGCGGAACCCGACCGATCCCGCCATCCCGGCCTGGCTCATCACCGACCAGAACTACCGCAACCGCTACCTCTTCAAGGACGTGGCGCCGACCTTCCCGTTCCCGGACGACTGGTACACCTCCGGCGCGGCACACAAGGCCTGGACCCTGGACGCCCTGGCAGCCGCCATCGGCGTCCCCGCAGCCGCCCTCCGCGCCACTGTCGACCGCTTCAACTCCCTTGCCCGGCAAGGCGACGACACCGACTTCGGGCGCGGCGACAGCGCCTACGACCACTACTACACGGACCCCGCCGTCCTCCCCGACTCCTGCCTCGCGCCCCTGTGGCTGCCCCCGTACCACGCCTTCCGCATCGTCCCCGGCGACCTCGGCACCAAGGGCGGCCTGCGCACCGACGCCCGCGCCCGCGTGCTGCGCCCCGACGGCTCGGTCATCCCCGGCCTGTACGCCGCCGGGAACGCCAGCGCCGCCGTGATGGGCCACAGCTACGCGGGCGCGGGCTCGACGATCGGTCCGGCGATGACCTTCGGGTACATCGCGGCACTGGACCTCGCCGGAGCGCTCTAGGCGGGGGCCTCCGGCGGCTTCCGCGCGATCAGGAAGGCGTGCGGAGTCGACTCCCCGAGCGCCTCGACCGGCTCGCGTACCGTCCGGGAAACGAGGGTGAATCCCGCCGTCGTCAGCAGCTCGGCGATGTCGTCCGGCTGCCGGCGCTGGAAGTCGAGCGACACCTGGTGGCCGAAGGGCCGGTCGTGGTGCCGGGGCTCGTCGCCGGCCTGGAAGGCGACGACGAGGTGGCCGCCCGGCGCCAGCACCCGGCGGAACTCGGCGAAGAGGTCGGGGAGCCGGTCCACAGGAGTGTGGATGGACGAGTACCAGGACATGGCGCCGGCCAGTGCGCCGTCCGCGAGGTCCAGGTCCAGCATCGAGCCCTGCTGGAAGCGCAGCCCCGGGTTCTCACGGCGGGCGATGGCGAGCATGGACTCCGAGAGGTCGAGCCCGAAGACGGACAGCCCCAAGGAAGCGAGGTAGCCAGTCACCCGCCCCGGCCCGCAGCCCAGGTCGGCCACCGCACCGCCCTCGCCCACCAACTCGGCGAACCCGTCCAGCACCGCCTGGTCCTGCGGTGAGGCGACGAGCTTGCCGTGGAACATGGCGGCGTAGTCCTCGGCGATGGCGTCGTAGAAGGTCCGGGTGGCGGTCAGGAAATCGGCCTGGGGCGGGAGGCCGGTGGCGGTCTCGGGCGACGAGTCGGTTTCGGTTTCGGGCGGGGAGTTGGTCTCGGTCATGGCCGGGGACCTTATCGGCCCGCACTGACAATCAGCCTGAGCTTCAGCCTCCGCGTCCTCAGGCGACTCCCGCCGCCCGCAACCCCGCCGCCGCCCCCAGCACCACCACCAGCCCGCCCGGTGCGCGGCGGGACATCTACCACCTGCGGGCCGAGCCGGACGCGGCCCGCAGGTCACAGCCGCACATTCCGGGCACGGTGGAGCATCTGATCGTGAGCACGGGGAAGGTGAAGGCGGGGCCACCGGAAAGGCAGGAGCCCCGCTGCCTTGCGGCGCGGGGCTCCTTGGGTGGTGCTATCTGTTCCGGATCAAAGCATCAGGCTCATGGAGCCGGAGGCCTGGACCGAAGACCGAACTCCGAGATCGAACTCCGAGGACGAGACTCAGACGGGGGTGACGTTCTCCGCCTGCGGGCCCTTCGGGCCCTGGGTCACGTCGAAGGAGACCTGCTGGTTCTCCTCCAGCGAGCGGAAGCCGCTCGCGTTGATCGCGGAGTAGTGGACGAAGACATCGGGGCCGCCGCCTTCTTGGGCAATGAAACCAAAGCCCTTTTCGGCGTTGAACCACTTCACGGTTCCGGTAGCCATAAGCCCTCCTTGGGCCCAAAGGGTTGCCCTGCTCCAGAACCCTGCAAGTGTGAAAACAAGATGCCGCACAACTGCATACGTCTGAAAACGACTAGAGCCCGCGGTTACATGCTCCGCAGGCTCTGTACTGCAAGGGAAACCAAACTGCAACTTGCGGCGAGCCTAGCACGCAGGCAGCCGAAAGCAATAGAGGTCAAGATCACGTCACCCGAACGTT
Organism: Streptomyces sp. NPDC050619; assembly: GCF_040654815.1. Taxonomy (NCBI): domain Bacteria; kingdom Bacillati; phylum Actinomycetota; class Actinomycetes; order Kitasatosporales; family Streptomycetaceae; genus Streptomyces; species Streptomyces sp. NPDC050619. The sequence goes on from NZ_JBFAIR010000023.1 coordinate 119,972, forward strand.
TGAAGGTGCGGCGAGAAGGTTGACGGTGGGGGCGGCGTCGGGGGCGTAGCTCAGGGGTCTAGTCTCGCGATGTGGACAATTCTCGCATCCGGCCGCGCGTCGGCCACATCCAGTTCCTCAACTGCCTGCCCCTCTACTGGGGGCTCGCGAGAACCGGCACACTCCTCGACTTCGAGCTGACCAAGGACACCCCGGAGAAGCTCAGCGAGCAGCTGGTGCGGGGAGACCTCGACATCGCGCCCATCACCCTCGTCGAGTTCCTCAAGAACGCGGACGACCTGGTCGCCTTCCCCGACATCGCGGTCGGCTGCGACGGCCCGGTGATGTCCTGCGTGATCGTCTCGCAGGTCCCGCTGGACCGGCTGGACGGCGCCCGGGTCGCCCTCGGCTCGACCTCGCGCACCTCCGTCCGCCTCGCCCAGCTGCTGCTGGCCGAACGCTACGGCGTACAGCCGGACTACTACACCTGCCCGCCCGACCTCAGCCTGATGATGCAGGAGGCCGAGGCCGCCGTACTCATCGGCGACGCGGCACTGCGGGCGAACCTGGTCGACGGGCCGCGGTTCGGACTGGAGGTGTACGACCTCGGCACGCTCTGGAAGGAGTGGACGGGCCTGCCCTTCGTCTTCGCGGTCTGGGCCGCCCGCCGCGACTACCTGGAGCGCGAGCCGGTCATCACCCGCCAGGTCCACGAGGCCTTCCTCGCCTCCCGCAACCTCTCCCTGGAGGAGGTCGGCAAGGTCGCCGAGCAGGCGGCCCGCTGGGAGGCCTTCGACGAGCAGGTCCTGGAGCGGTACTTCACGACCCTCGACTTCCGCTTCGGCGGCCCGCAGCTGGAGGCGGTCGCCGAGTTCGCCCGCCGGGTGGGGCCGACGACGGGCTTCCCGGCGGACGTGAAGGTGGATCTGCTTCAGCCGTGAGCCTCATGGCCGTAAGCCTGAGGAGCGCGGCGCATTACGCTGCTGCCCAGTGGTACGACGGTAAGTGGTACGACGGCACGGGGTACGGGGGACGGGGGACGCCATGCAGCCGCTCGGAGTCGACGAGCCGACCGTCGTGGGGCCCTACCGGCTGCTCGGCCGGCTCGGTTCCGGTGGCATGGGCCGGGTCTACCTCGGCCGCAGCGCCGGCGGCCGCACGGTCGCGGTGAAGATCGTGCACCCGCACTTCGCGCTGGACGAGGAGTTCCGCGCCCGCTTCCGGCGCGAGGTCGTGGCCGCGCGCCGGGTCGGCGGCGCCTGGACGGCGCCCGTCCTGGACGCGGATCCGGAGGCGGCGGTGCCCTGGGTGGCCACGGCCTACGCGGCGGGACCGCCACTGTCGGCCGCCGTCGCGGACGCGGACACGTACGGCGGTCCCTTGCCGGCCCATACGGTACGAGCGCTGGGGGCCGGCCTCGCGGAAGCGCTGGCGGCGGTGCACGCACTGGGCCTGGTGCACCGGGACGTGAAGCCGTCGAACGTGCTGCTCACCCTCGACGGGCCGCTGCTGATCGACTTCGGGATCGCCCGTGCCTCGGACGGTACGGCGTCCCTCACCGCCACCGGCGTCTCGGTCGGCTCGCCCGGCTACATGTCGCCCGAGCAGATCCTCGGCAAGGGCGCGAGCGGAGCGGCCGACGTCTTCTCGCTGGGCGCGGTGCTGGCGTACGCGGCGACCGGCCGACCGCCGTTCCCCGGCGACTCCTCGGCCGCCCTGCTCTACAAGGTCGTCCACGAACAACCCGAACTCGGCTCCCTGGACGGCGACCTGCGCTCGCTGGTGGAGGCGTGCCTGGCCAAGGAGCCGAGCGTGCGGCCCACACCCGGCGAGGTGGCCCGGCGGCTCGCTCCCGAGGGGGCGGCCCGGCTGGTCGCGGGCGGGTGGCTGCCGGGGGCGCTGGTGGAGCGGGTCAGCCGGAGTGCCGTACAGCTGCTGAATCTCGAGGCAGGGGAGACGGCTTCGGGGCCGGTGCGGTTCAGTAGTCCTTCTGTGGGGGAGTTCGGGCCGCCGCCGGTGATGGGTGGGGCACCGGTTGTTGTTCCCGAGCCCCGTGATGCGCACCCCCCACAGGACACTGCGCCGTCCTCCGCGCCCTCCGCGTTCCCCGATCGCCGTCCCGGCAAGGTCTCCGTGTCCGTGTCGGCGACCGCTGAGCCGCCGGCCGGTGGGCGGGGGCGTCGGCTGAGCTGCACGGTGGCCCTCGCGGTCGCGGGGGCGATGGCCGCGGTGACCGTGGGATCCGTGCTCGTGTTCGACCTGATGCCGAGACAGAGCGACGACGGCGGGAGCAGCGATTCCGACACCGGTGCCGCCTCCACTCCGGGGCCGAGTGACACGAGCAGCGCGGGCACGGCCGGGCCGGGCGCCGTACCCGCCGCCTACCTCGGCACCTGGGAAGGTCAGGCCATCGCGCTCGACGGCACGCTGCCCCTGGGCACGTTCCGGCTGACCGTGCACCGGGCGGGCGTGGGCGAGGAGTTGGGCAGGATGCGGCAGACGGATCTGGGCGGGGGCTTCTGCGACGACGTACTGACGCTGAAGCGGGTGACGAAGAAGCAGGTCATCGCGACCGCCGTCGGAGCCAAGTCGAACCGGGACGTGTGCAACCCGGCCGCCCACACGGTCCGCCTCACGCCGGTCGGCGACGACCTCGACTACGCGTCGGACAGCGAGGATTCGGGGCGGCCAAGGGCCCGCCTGTCGAAGGCCGAGTGACTGGCCGAGTGACTGGTCGAGTGACTTCAGCCCCGTCGATCCCGCTCGCCCCAGCCGTCACTACTGTGTCCCCGTCACTACTGTGTCCCAGATATCGACGCACGCGTGCTGACGGGGAAGGCCGACCATGGAGACACTTCAGCCGGACGAGCCCCGTCAGTTGGGCAGCTATCGGCTGCTGCGCAGACTCGGTGCGGGCGGCATGGGCCGTGTCTACCTCGCGCGTTCGCCGGGCGGCCGTACCGTCGCGGTGAAGGTCGTCCGGCCGGACCTCGCGGCGGACGACGACTTCCGTGGCCGCTTCCGGCACGAGGTCGAGATCGCCCGGGCCGTCTCCGGCCGCTACACCGCCCCCGTCGTGGACGCCGACCCGGACGCTCCCCTGCCGTGGCTGGCGACGTCGTACGTGCTCGGCCCGGACCTCACGGACGTGGTGGCCGCGCACGGCGCGCTGCCGGAACGGACGGTCCGCGCCCTGGCCGCGGGGCTCGCCGCCGCCCTCCAGGAGATCCACGCCGCCGGTCTGATCCACCGCGACCTCAAGCCCTCCAACGTCCTGCTGGCCGCCGACGGTCCGCGCGTGATCGACTTCGGCATCGCGCGGGCGGTGGACGGAAGTCGTATGACACAGACGGGAGTCGTGGTCGGCTCGCCCGGTTACCTGCCGCCGGAGCAGGCGCTGGGCCAGGACGTCGGGCCGGCGGGCGACATCTTCTCCCTCGGCGCGGTACTCGCCTTCGCGGCGACGGGCCGGGGCGTCTGGGGCGACGGCCCCGTCTCGCACGCGGCGCTGCTCTACAAGGTCGTCCACGGCGAACCCGACCTCACCGGCGTACCGCAGTCCCTGCTCGGCCTCGTCCGCGCCTGCCTGCAGAAGGACCCGGCCGCGCGCCCCGCCCCCACGGAGATCGCTACGGCGCTGGCGCCCGGAGGCGTGGAGGGCGTACTGACCGACTGGCTGCCGTCAGCGGTGTCGTCGACGATCGCCACCCACGGGGCACGGATCCTGGACCTCGAGGCGCCGGGAGAGAGCGCTCCACAGGGAGGGCCTCCGGCGGCTTCGGGAACGGCTGCCTTCGGGGCGGCGCCGGTGATGCCGGGTGGGGGGTTGTCGGGGGCGGGTGGGTATGGGACTCCGGCGGGGGGTACGTCCGCGCCGGGGCATCATGGCACCGGCGCCTCGGCATCCGGCTCGGGGACTCCGCCGGGCGGTACACCGACGGCGGGCTCCGGGTATGGCACGTCCGCGCCGGGGTACGGCAGCGGCGCCTCGGCTCCCGGCTCCGGGCACGGAACTCCGCGGGGCGGTACGCCGACGGCGGGCTCTGGGTATGGCACGTCCGCGCCGGGGTACGGCAGCGGCGCCTCGGCATCCGGCTCCGGGCACGGAACTCCGCGGGGCGGTACGCCGACGGCGGGCTCTGGGTATGGCACGCCCGAGCCGGGGTACGGCAGCGGCGCCTCGGCTCCCGGCTCCGGGCACGGAACTCCGCAGGGCGGCACGCCGACGGCGGGCTCCGGGTACGGGACGTCCGCGCCGGAGTATGGCACCGGCGCCTCGGCACCTGGCTCCGGGCATGGAACTCCGCAGGGCGGTACGTCGGCTCCTGGCTCCGGGTACGGGACTCCGGCGGGCGGTACGTCGGCTCCTGGCTCCGGGTACGGGACTCCGGCGGGCGGTACGTCGGCTCCTGGCTCCGGGTACGGGACTCCGGCGGGCGGTACGTC
>NZ_JBFAIR010000023.1:124490-175905 GCF_040654815.1 Streptomyces sp. NPDC050619
GTACGTCGGCTCCTGGCTCCGGGTACGGGACTCCGGCGGGCGGCACGCCGGCTCCTGGCTCCGGGTACGGGACTCCGGCGGGCGGCACGCCGGCACCTGGCTCCGGGTACGCCACACCCGCGCCGGGATACGGCTACCCGCCCGGCGGAACCCAGCCCCCCGTCCCAAGCACCCCCTCCACCCCCCTCCCCGGCGCGGTCCACCTCGGCGCACAGAGCGGCACCACCCCCATCCCCAGCCCCTCCCGCCGCCAGGCCCTCCGCCTCGCGCTCGGCGGTGCCGCGGCCCTGGCGGTGGCCGGGGGTGGGGTCGCCTGGTGGCTCGGGGCGTCGGACGGCACCTCGGGGTCGTCCGACGAACCAGGAGGCGGCGCTGCACCCGTCGAGAGCGACAACTTCACGACCCCGCCCCCCGGCGTCGCCCCCCAGCCCCTCTGGCACAAGTCGGTCGCGGAGGACAGCACCACCACCGACGTACCGCTCCTGACCCACGACGGTCTGCTTCTGATCAGCGGCGACCCGCTCGTCGCCCGCGACGTGAAGACCGGCGAGGTGCGGTGGTCCAAGCCGGGCGTCTGCCGCCCCGGGGCCCGGCTCCTGTTCAACGGCGGCAAGGTGTTCCTGGCCGACGGCGACTACGACGGCGTACTCGTCGCCTACGACGCGAAGACCGGCGACGAGGTCTGGCGCAGCCGCCTCGGCAAGGACCTCACCGTCGAGGACACCATCGCCATCGACGCGAGGAACGTCTACGTCACGCTGACCGACTACGGCGACTCGAAGTCCGCCACCAAGTACCGCACGGGAGTCGCCGCCATCAGCCACACCACCGGCAGGTCGGTGTGGGTGCAGAAGCGCGACTGGGGCACCAAGGACTACGACGTCCAGGGCTCGGTCGCCGGCAACTACCTGGCCTACGCCGACTCGAACTACAACCTCACCGTCCGCAACACCGTCAACGGCGACCAGCTGTGGACCCAGAAGATCGGCGACGACTGGACCTGGCGGCCCACCGTCGCCAACGGCATGGTCTTCCTGCCCGGCGCGAAGCTCACGGCCGTCGACGCGGACACCGGCGGGACCGTCTGGACCCTGCCCCCCAACGGCCGCCGCGGCTTCAACAACCCCACCGTCATCGACGGCGTGCTCTACGCCAGCGACTACGACGACGGCGTATGGGCCGTGAACGTGGGGACCGGCCGGCGGATCTGGCTCTGCGACGAACTCGACGTCGAGGGCCCGGAGACGTTCAAGAGGGTCGGGACGACGCTGTACGGCGCCACCGGCTCCCTGGACGGCGGCATCGTCGCCCTGGGAACCAAGGCCGGCAAACCGCGCTGGACCTACACCGACAGCAAGGGCCTGGGCGAGCCCTGGCAGCTCGCCCTCGGCGGAAACCGGCTGATGGTGACGCACGGGCAGGAGATATACGCGCTGCCCGCGGTGTGAGACCAACGGGCGGCGGGATCCCGCCGCCCATCACGTGGTCCGCGTGGCCCGCTACATCGCCGTCGTCACCGTGATGTGCTCCCCGCTGCCCAGATGCAGCATCCCCTTGCCCGGCGTGATGGGCCCGCCGACCATGCTGCGCGTCGTACGGATGCCGATCAGCTCGCCCGCGGAGGAGTCCTGCGGGGAGAGCAGGATGCCGCGGCGGGCCTTCTTCGCGTCGACCTGCCAGCCGGAGAAGCCGTCGCAGATCTCCTCCTCGTCCCCGGCGATGACGACGCCCAGGCCCTCCTCGGCGCCGCGCTCGACGATCCGCTTGAAGACGCCCTCGGCGTCGCAGTCGTCCAGCACCTCGGCGTCGTCGACCAGGACCACGATCGGCTCCTCGGTCTTGGCCGTGCCGACGAGCGCCTCCAGCTCGTCCTCCTCGATGTCGCGGCCCGTGAAGACCTTCAACACCCCGTCCTGGCCCTCCAGTTCACGCAGCGGCGACTGACGCGGCGCCGCCACGACCAGACGTACGCCCTGGGTGAGATACGAGCGCGCGAAGTTCAACAGCACCGTGCTGCGGCCGGACTTGGCGGGGCCGCCGATCACGAAGGCCGGGACGCCCTGGGAGAGGTCGGGGCCGAAGGCGGTGAGTTCGTCGCCGCCGACGCCCGCGAGGGCCCACAGCGGCGAGGAGGTCGTCGCCGGGTCGCGCAGCGCCCAGGCGTCGGCGAAGGAGATCCGGCCCGGCAGGACGTCGACCCGGAAGGGGCGGCGGGAGCGCGGCACGTCCGCGTCCCGGGCCGCCGCGGTCTCGCCGATCGCGACCAGCGCCGCGTTCTGCCCCTGGCCGGTGGTGTCCTCGGCGAGGAGCGCGAACTGCGTCTCCGTGGCCGTCTCGTTGCGGAAACCGCGGCCCGGGGGGATCTCCTCGGGGATCTTGCGGGCGTTGATGTCCAGCATCGAGAAGTCGCCGCGGTCGGCCAGCCGCAGGCCGTACTTGTCCTCGGTGAGGGAGGCGATCCGGCCGGTCAGGAGCTGCCGGTCCCCGGTGATCACGACGTGCAGACCGACGCTCGCGCCCTCGCGCATCATCGCCATGATCTTGTCGGACAGGTCCCCGTGGTCGTGCTCCCCGAGCGTGGGCACCCAGCCCTCCCAGCGGTCGAGCAGCAGCACGATGTGCGGCAGCCGCTCGTCCTCGGAGCCGGCCGCGGCCCGCTGCTCCCCGATGTCGGCGAAGCCCTTGTCGGCGAGCAGGTCCTGGCGGCGGCTCATCTCGCCGGACAGCCGGCCCATGAGCCGTACGACCCGCTCCACCTGGTTGCGGCCGACGACCGCGCCGCAGTGCGGCAGCCGGGTCAGCGCGTTGAGGGCGCCGTTGCCGCAGTCGATGCCGTAGATGTGGACGTCGGCGCAGGAGAGCGTACGGGCGAGGGAACCGGCGATGGTGCGCAGCACCTGCGAACGGCCGGAGCGCGGGGCGCCGGCGACGAGCAGGTGACCGAAGGTCGCGAAGTCCACGACGACCGGACGGCGGGCCTGGTCGGAGGGCAGGTCCTCGACGCCGTACGGGGCGGCGGGCAGCGCGCCCTGGCTGCGCACCGGCCCGACCTCGTCCAGGAGCAGGGTCTCGTCCAGGGCGGGCAGCCACGGGGAGTGCTGTTCCGGGATGCGCAGCGCCTGGTTGGCCTCGCGCACCGCGTCGACCAGCACCTTGAGGTCGGTGATCTCGTCGTCCTCGCGCGCCTCGGACTTGGGCTTGGCCAGCGCGCCCCGGCCCAGGTCCTGCCAGGTGAGCGGCCCGGCCCAGGGCGCGAGCGCGGCGGGGTCGGCGGCACCGGGGCGGCGACCGCCGACGCGTCCGGACTGGAAGGGAATGAGGGAGGCGTGCCCGAGCCGGACGTACGCGCGACCGGGCGTGCTCTTGGAGATGTGACCGGCCTCGGGCGCGTCGATGACGTCGGTCGACTCACCGGCGTCGGTCACGCGCAGCGCGATCCGCAGGTTGGTGTTGGCGCGGATCTCGGGGGAGACGACACCGCTGGGCCGCTGGGTGGCGAGGAGGAGGTGAATGCCGAGGGAACGGCCACGCTGGGCGATGTTGACCAGACCCGCGACGAAGTCCGGCAGGTCACGCACCATCGAGGCGAACTCGTCGATGACGATGAGGAGCCGGGGCACCGGCGGCTGCGAGGGATTCCTGCGCACCAGGTCCTGGTAGTCCTCGATGTCCTTGGCGTCGGCGGCGGCGAGGATGTGCTCGCGCCGCTTCAGCTCCGCGCCCAGCGATTCCAGCGCCCGCTCGACGAGGTGCGCGTCGAGGTCGGTGACCATGCCGACGGTGTGCGGCAGCTTCACACAGTCCTTGAACGCGGAGCCGCCCTTGTAGTCGACGAGGACGAACGTCATGTTCTCCGGGGTGTTGGCCACCGCCAGCGCCGCCACGATCGTCTGCAACAGCTCCGACTTACCGGAACCGGTCGTACCGGCGATGAGACCGTGCGGCCCGTCGCGCCGCAGGTCGATCCCGAACGCGCCGTCGTACGACTCGCCGATGACTGCCATCGTCGACTGCCCGCCCATCCGCCAGCGCGCGGCGATCGCGTCCCGCGTCGGCGGCTCCAGCTGGAGCACGTCCAGCAGCCGGCTGGCGGAGGGCAGCGCCGAGTCCTCGGTCTCGCCGCTGATGTCCCGCAAGGGGGACAGCGACCGTGCCAGCCGCGCACACCAGGCGGCCGACACGAAGTCGGGCCGTACGTCCAACTTGCGCCGGGTACCGCTCTGTTCGACCCGTAGCCGCAGTTCGAGATCCTGCGTAGGGGTCTCGTCCCCCTGCTGGTCGGTCTGGTGCCAGGCCTGGAAGGAGGGGAAGCCGCCGGCGGCCTGTCGTGGTGTCGTGGCCGCTGTGGAGGAGTCCTCATCGCTCCGCTGCGGCTCGGCGACGACCACCGCCTGGCACTCGCCGGGCAGGAACCGCTCCTCCTCGTCCAGGCAGATCGCGTACATGGCGACGCCCGGACCCTCCCGCAGCAGCCGTACGACACCCGGCATCGACCGCAGCCGCCGCGAGCCGTCCCATACGACGATGATGTCGGGGTCGGTGAAGGCCGGACCGTCCTTGCGCCCGCCCTCCTTCATCGCTTTCTGGCGGGCGTCCAGCACCTGGGTGAGCTCGCCGACCCGCGCGCCCACGGTCTCGGAGTCGGTCCCGATCAGGACGTTGACGTCCTGCCCGCCGGAGGGCTTGGCGTGCGGCAGCCAGCGCACCCAGTCCCACCGCGGGTGGGCCTCGTTCTCGGTGAGGACGTAGAACTGCACGTCCATGGGGCTGTGCAGCACCGCGGTCTGCGCGACCGCCCACCGCCCCAGCGCGTGCGCCGAGTCACCGGGCCCGGCGATGCCGACGACCCCGAGGTCCTTCAGCGGCAGGGCGACCGGTGCGTCCTCGATGACCCAGGTGACCTGACGCTTGTGCTCGTCCTGCTCCGGGTCGTTGAGCAGGACCTCGGAGGGGACGCGGCCGGTGCCGACGCGCAGCAGCAGGTGATCGGCGTCGGTACGCCGGCGCTCCCACAGACGGGTACGCGGCCCGGTGCCGAAGGTCAGGACGGCGGCGGGGTCGGGAATCGCCTGCCGCCGGTCCGACCGCTCGACGGCGAGAGCCTCCTGGGCCTCCTCCTCGATCCGCTCCTTGTGCTCCTTGTACTCCTTGGCCAGCTTGGCGTGCGACTTCCGGCCGTGCTTCTTGTCCATGAAGTAGTTGCCGAAGAGCATGAGCGGGCTCATCCCGGCCAGGATCAGGTAGTACCAGCGCTGGAAGATCATGGCCGAGACGACGGCCCCGACCAGCGGCATCAACGCCATGAGCCACGGCAACGGCCGCGCCTCGTAGTCGCCGGGCGGATTGGGCAGCGCGAAGTGCGTCTTGCGCTCGGCGGGCCGCAGCCGCGGGGGTCTGTTGTAGTCGAGCCCGGCACCGTCCTCGGACCACTTCAGCGCCGCGTTGGGCGGGGTGTACCCGGTGATCTCCAGGAGGCTGTTGGCGAGGGCGAGTTGGGCCCCGAGGGGCCAGACACCGCCGTCGAACTCGTCGCCGTCGAGGCGGGGGGAGTGGGGGTCGGGGGCGGGGTCGGTGGTGGTGCGGGCGGGGTTGCGGGGGCGGGGCTCGGTGCTGGTGTCGTCCCCCTTCTTTTTGTTCTTGCCGCCGCCGTCCCTGTTCTTTGTGTCTCTGCTCTTAGCGCCTGTTATGTCTCTGCCGTGGAGGACGAGTTGGCAGGTGCCGTCGATGGCGATGGACAAGGTGGCGGCACGGTCGGCCAGTTCGGGGTCGTCGAGGCGGATGTGCGCGGCAGGCCCGCTGCCGATGTCGTACCGCCCGACCCCGAGCCGGTGCACGGCACCGGCGGCCGGACCGCCGGCCACCCGGAACTCCACGACGCCGGTGGGCTCCCCGAGGAGACAGCCGGCCGGATCGTGCAGGCTGACGACGACGCCGTCGCGAAGCGGCGATCCGACGACATTGGCGTCGGGGTCGAGGCCGTAACCGTCGACGTAGGCCTGGACGGAGGGCTGGGCGAAGGCCGGGGCGAAGACCTGGGAGTTGCCGCCACCGCCACCCCGATGGGCACCAATGGGGATGATCTGCGCACCGTCGTCCGAACCGGCCGCCGAACCGGCAGCCGGACCGACCTCCAGACCGACGTGCCGAGCCAACTCCCGAGTGATGTCGCCGACCGACGACTCCGGATCGGCATCGAGCACCACATCGGCGCTGACACCGCCGATGGGATCGACGACGGTCAGACTCAGGCGCACGATCGTCCTCCTCGCAGGGGCCTCAAGGGGTCTCAAGGGTCCTCAATGGGAGTGACATTAGCCGCCCCACCTTGCCCTGGGGCACTGGGATGTGCACTGGCTCACGGTTCCGTCACACAACGGGGCTGTGATCCCAACAGCCACACCCGTAGGATCTTTGCTCGTGCGGATGCCCGAACGACCGCAGGACGGCCGGGAACCGCGCAACAGAGCCACGGGGGAAGGCCCTGCGGCGATCAGAACGGGAGGGAGCCGTCATGGCCAGTAAAGACGCGGATCTTACTTATGCCGAGATGGAGAAGGTCGCTGGCGACCTCATCACGGACATGCACACACTCGAAGACCAGATCAATGGCGTCGAGAAGCGAGTCAAGGCGCTCGTAGAGCAGGGCTTCACCACGGCCAAGGCCTCCGGCGCCTACGAGGACTCCGTACGCGACTTCACCAAGGGCGCGTCGAAGACGATCCAGGGGCTGCACGGGCTGTCCGAGTTCCTTAAGAAGGCCAAGCAGGCTTACGAGGACTTGGATGAGCAGTTGGCTCGGAGCAGTAAGGGCTGATTGGCCTGCGGTATTGGGCTGTTGGGTGCGGTGGGGTGTGATTCACGGTGTGTCTCATGCCCCGCCGCACCCGTGCCTCAGGCTTCGATGCTGCGGTCCTCGTCGGCGCGCGGGTGGCGCATCAGGTATTTGTGCAGGTCGCTGCGCATCTCCTCGGTCGTCAGGACCAGCCAGGATCCGTCCGTGAAGCGGATGCGCAGCTTGTTGCTCTCATGCGCGGGGAGCGGGTCCTCAAGAACGGCCTCTCCGGCGGGGATCTCGGCGACAACCAGCATGCGGTCCTCCCTGCGGATGCTCACCCGCTTGGGCGGGGCGGCCAGCAGGATGCGGCCCTGGGCGAGCACGACGAACCGTTGGTGGTGGGACGAGTGGCTGTACCAGCGCAGCAGGAATTGGGCGGCCGCCCCGTGCCAGTCGCCGTCGAAGGTCTTGTCGAGGCCGAGCTCGATGATGGCTTCGTCGCGGCGCTTGATGTCGAGGTCTGCGGCGCGGGCACGCTCGCGCTCTTCCTTGGTTGACAGAAGCCGTTTCAGGACTTCCTCGCCCGATGCAAGGAGGCTGAACAACATGGCGATTGGCATCAGGGGCGCTACCAGCACGGCGCCGAGCATGCCGAGCGGTCTCAGGAATGCGGGCCGCAACGGTCCTGATCCAGCAGCTTGGTGCACGTCCCTGGGAGGCTCGGGGATCTTGCTGATCGTGCACCAGGCGCCGGCGTCTGGGGTAACGCCGAGGCGGTTGCGTATGGTGCGGTCGGTGCTCCTGGACAACCCGTCTCACCTTCCTCGCTTCACTTGCGGGGCGAAGCCTCGCCGCAGTGTCTCATGTTCACGATGGGGGGAATTCTTCAATGGCTGACAGAATCGCGTACGACCTCGACATGATCAAGGGTTGTTCGAGAACCCTGGGCAAGATCCAGCACGAGTTCGAAGATCATGGAAATCCTGCGGACGGTTACGAGGACGATCTCGGACACGACGGTCTGAAAGACGCGTTTGACGACTTCGGCAGTACGTGGAAGAAGACGCGGAAGAAGCTGACGAAGGAACTCAAGAAGCTGGCCGAGTACACCGGGGCCGCAGCCCAGAAGTACGAAGAGGTCGACCATGAGTTGGCGAAGGCCATTGCCGGTGCTATGGGGAAGGGCAAGAAGTGAGCAGGCGATCCAACGACTGGCCGCCCCTGTGGGACGAGGACCCTACGCCGGGAAACCCCGATGAAGTAGCGGCACTCGGCCGCAAGTTGCGCAAAATGGCCGAGATGATCGACGAGCAGGCGCGGGTCATCAAGGCGTTGTCGTCTGTGGAAGGCTGGGACAGCGATGCCGGGCGAGCCTTCAACGAGCTGGCCGACGGGGCTGGCGACCGACTCAAGAAAGCATTCGACAGGTACGACGAAGCGGCCAACGCGCTCGGCACCAAAGTTGCCGACGGGGAGTCGAAAGAATTTGCCGGTGAGTTGCACCGCGCTCAGAAGAAGGCCGACAAGGCCCTGACGGACTACCGTGAGGCCGAGGCCGATCACGATCTCGCCGATCGGGAAGTAAAGAAGTTCACGGACAAGTACCTCGTGAGCGAGATTCCCGAGGCGGACAAGCCCGAGTACGAGCGGTGGAAGAAGAAGCGCGACGACGCGCTGCTCCGGATCGGGCAGGCACGCAAGGACGTCAAGGACGCCAGGGAAATCTTCGAAGATGCTGGAGACCGTGCCGCCAGGCAGATCAAGAACGTGGTGCACCACGATGCGGTGCGCGATCCGGGCGGATTCATGAACTGGCTGGCCGACTGGGCGGACGCGTTCTCCAACATCTCCGCAATCTTGTCTGTTCTTGCCGTTATTTGCGCGTTCGTCCCGCCGTTGCAGTTCCTCGTACCCATATTCGCCACGCTCGCTGTTCTCTCCAGCGCGGCGGCACTGGCCGGTCACGCGTACGACATGAGCGTGCGGGGCGGGAAGGTCAACTGGCTGAAGCTGGGAACTGACGCGCTCGGCATCCTTCCCGGTCTCGGGGCACTCAAGGGGTTCAGGGGGCTCGTCGGGCTCAAAGGCCTTGCGAAGCTGAAGGCGTTCGGCAAGGTTGGCACCTGGGGCTCGTTCAGGGGAGTCGCTGCGATCGATGGAATCGGGCACAACTTCCTCAACGGGATCAGCGTGGGCCTGACCAACAAAGTGCTGGCGGGAGGACTCAAACTCGGGCAGAAGCTCAACATCGGCAACCTCCCGGAGAAGTTCGTGCCCCTTGGCGGGAAGGAAATCACCGCGGCCATCAAAGGCACCGGACTCGCGAGCGCGCTTCACCGGATGTTCAGTGGAGAGAACGGTGGGAGTACCGGATACCAGGAACCGGCCCAGCCAAGTCCTCAGCCCACCCCGAGCCCCTCTCCCGGCCCTTCCCCGCAGCCGTTCCACGCCGCCTTGGCCGCGTAGGCGCACTGTCGTGAAAAAGGGTGGAAAACGCATGAAAGGAGGTCGATCCGCATGAGCGATTCGACCGACCTCGGAGAATGGGAATTCGTCGGACGCAGGGGTGGTGAGCCTGCACGGCTGGTGCCCGGGGAAGTGATCGCTGCCATTCCCGCCGCGAAGACGCAGGCTGAGCAGGCGGGAAAGGAACTCCGCTTCGACTTCTTGGACGACCAGGTAGTTCTGCGCATGCTCCGGCTCCGACATCGCGACGAGGAAGCGATGTTCAACGCTGGGCTCAAGATTGGAGTCCCTCTGGCGATCATCGGCTTCGGCGCGGCCGTGTACTGGGGAGGCGTGGTCCAGTTCTGGGAGTCGAGCACGGCCCGCATCGCTTATGCCGTGGCGGCCGGCATCGTTGTACTGGCCCTGCTCGCTGTGTACGTCCGTACTGCTATGGCGCACTGGGGGGACCCGGTTCGCCAGAACCTCCGGGCCCGTGCTCGGAAGTACCGTGAGCTGGCACATCTGGCGCGCAGGGAAGGGGCGGACATCCCAGCCCACTATCCGCACTACGGGCCGTATCCCTTCGCGGCCAATTTCCACCCTGATGCGGACGTGGCAGATAACACCGATGGAGAAAGCCAGTCGTGAGCGCGGTAGCAGCTGAAGAGAACCTCCGCGGCTCGGTCGGAGGCCAGGGCATCGACGTCCGCTGGATCATGCCCGAGGGGTTCTTCGAGATTCCCATGGACGCGGAAGACTTGGACGAGACTGCCGAGCAATTGATCGAGCTGGCCCGCGCTGTGATGCCGGAAGCGACCTTCGAGGTGCAACTTGAGTGGGCCGTCATGGTCGCTGCCCACTACGACTCCTTCATCGAGGCCGGGATCCAGTACTCGGGCTTCGTCCTGACCGAGGTGGACGGGGCGCGCTGCACGGCGACGGTGACTGTCAGCATGATTGACCTCGATGAGCGGGCCGGAGCCAACCCCGTGGGATTCCTGAGCTCGACGATGCGGCACCTCGGCATCGGGCAGATCAGCGAGATCCAGCTGCCTTGTGGCCCCGCCGTCTCCTGCATCGGGACCAGGAAGGGCAGTCTGGACGGAAGCCTTACGGCCTCCGGGAGCGATGAACCGGTGCTGACATCCTTCATCCAGGTCCAGATACCGCTGAAAAACGGGACTGTTCTGGTGATGGAGATGGGTACCCCGACGCCCGAGGGTTGGGACGTCTTCTCGTCCATGTTCGCCGGCGTCGTAAAGAGTGTCCGCCTGTTCAATGACGCGGGTAAGCCGATTGTGATGCCGGGATGACCACGGGACCCGACGCGAAGGCACCGCCAAAGGACTACCGGCTGCTGGTCCCGAGGGACTGGTTCCGCATCGATCTCACCCAGGACCGGTGGCGTGCCCAGCTAAAAACGTTCGTGGACCACCAGGCGGAAGGAAAGAGTGTCCCGGCCGAAGCGAAACAGGAGGCCTGGGCCAGCCTGCGCAACACCGCCGAGGCCGGGGTCAGGGGCGGCGCACTTGAGTTCTTCCTGAGGCCGGAGCTGGAGGACGGCAGCATCATGCCAGCTTCGCTCATCGTCTCGCTGTTCCCCCGGAGCGGGGCCTTGGCACCGCAGGATCTCTTGTCGTCGTTCGAGGACAAGGAGCAGCGGAACGGCCACGCCGCAGAATTGTCGACTGTCAGCCTCCCCGCTGGCGAAGCAGTACGGATCCTCACTCCGACCACCATGGACCTCTACGTCCACATGCCTGGAGCCGTCGGCTATTTGGTGCTTGCGTTCGCGGTGCCGATCAGTGGCATGTCGGGACCCATGCATCGGCTCTGCACGTCGATTGCGGAGTCCTTGCGGTGGATCATTTGACGGGCAGCAGGCCCTATTTGTGGTTGATCACGCCTGCCGATTTGAGTTCCAGCCTATTTCTCTCTGCTGCCAGGTTGAGGGAGGCGTGCATGGACGAGGAGGCGGGCAGCGCCGTCTGCCATCGCCGCAGGTGGGCCGCCGATCCGGCAACCCATGAACCGTATGGGAGAACGTCTCGGAGGCCAGCAGAACGGATGACAGAGCAGCGGAGGAAGCAGTGAGCGGCGTTGCGGAGGACGAGGCGCGGAAGAGGCGCACGCGGTACTCTCTCCCGCTGTCGATCGGCATCGGCTGCTACGTGCTCGTCGCGATCGCCGGGCTGTTCCTCCTAGCTGACGACTTCGGACCCGGCCTCCTGATACCCCTGTGGATCGTGCACGGAGTACTACTCATCCTGCTGATCCGAAAGCTGGGAGCCAAGGAGTCCAGCACGTACGCGGCGCTGTTCATCGTGGGGCCCTCCCTGATGTCCGTGTACGTCGCCGACATGGCTCGCGACGACCTCACGCTGCAGCAACGGGGTGAGAAAGTTACAGCCACGGTCGTGAAGGAGTGGCGAGACCCGGCCCAGGGACGCAAGGCCCGTGACTACAACTACGAACGGCAGGCGCAGGACGGCTTCAAGGTCCCAGGACCCGCCATGAAAACGCCGACCGACCGCTACAACGTCGGCCGGGCGGTGACGGTGATCGCGGACCCCGAGGGCGAACTCCGTCCGCAGACGCCGGGCGAGGCGGACGCGACAGGCGAGACGCTCGGTTCAGGGGCGTTCGCTCTCGCCGCACTCGGTGCCGTGGGCTGGATGGCATGGCGTGGATCGGACGCTGCCAGGTGGCGGGCAGACCGTGAACCGTCGGCCGGGATGCGGAAGCTGTACAAGGCCGTCACTCGCAACGCCACCACGCAAGAAGAGCAGGAGGAGAAGCTGCGAGAGGCCCTACGCATGTACCCGGCCGACCGTCGCGGCTATATCAAGGTCCACCCCGAGGGGTACCCCGACGTGTCCCAGCACCGAGCCGCTCGGATCGCCTGGGAGTTGGGCCTGCGTGCCGAGGCGTTCGGCAACCGGGGTTCGTGGCGTTTCAAGGAGACGGTGATCGAGGAAGTTCCGTACGACTGAGCCGGCGTGCGGACATGCTTGCGAAAAGACCGACGCGATGAACCGGCTGCTGCATCACGGCGTGCACGACTTGCGGCCCCTCTGCGAAGCGAGCTTTGTCGTCTGCCATACGCCCTGCTTGTTCTTCTCCACTCGCGTCGTGTAGAGCACGTACGACTTGCTGGTCACTGGGGTCTTGTAGACCTTGTTCGTCTCGCGGTCCTTCGCGTAGGCCTTGCCCTGGTCCTCGCAGTACACGACGCCCGCCGACGATGAGTTGAAGACTTCGACCTTGGTGTTGTAGTAGCGGTTCGTGCCAGTGATGGAGTAGCCGTCCTTCACGATGGACCGCACCCAGTCCTTCGCGTCGGCCAATGCGGCACCGCTGTAGTAGAAGCTGAGAACGGGCAGTTCGGCATTGTCCGCCGTGATGGCGTAATTGGTTGCGTCGATCCGCTGCCTGACATCCGCAAGGACGATGTCCTTAGCCGCGTCACCGGCCTTCCAGTCCTCGAACTCGTCGGTTAGGTCGTCCGGCAGGGCGATCTTCGGGCGGTCGACCGCGTCACTCGGGGTCGGCGAGGCTGAGGCCGTGGTCTCTCCCGTATCCGCTCCGAGAATCTTGTCGTTGGCCTTGAGGCTGTCGCCCCCACCACCGCACGCCGTCAGCAACAAGGCGGTGATGGTGACCAACGCGGCAGCAACAGGCACGGAGCGGTGCTTCACAATGGACTCCCCGTGAGACAGAAATGCAGTCGAGGGCACTGACGGTATCGGTGAGGTTGTCTGTTTGACCAAAGTGAACTTCCCTGTACGCACGGGGGCAAATTGGGCTATATGAGGTTGCTGCGTGTGGAAGACCAGGCGGCACCTTGGCAGTCTCCGTTCCCGCGCAGCCGCCAACTCGCCGCGTACCGCGGCCAACTCGGCGAGACGGTCCTCCGTGTACGAGCCGGCCCCTCACCACCAGCCTGGCGATCACGCCGCCCCGGCTGGCGAACAGCCCGCGCCCTGCTGAATAGCTACCTCGAAAGGGCGCCTTACGCACCTGACAGATCCGGCACCGTCAGATGCTCGATCAGCCGCTTGCCGTCGAGTGAAGTCAGTCGGCACCAGGAGCCATCCGTGAACACAATCCGGAAGTCGCGCTTGCCGATGCTGAACTCCTTGCGGTCCACGGCAGCTATGGCGCTCAACTCGGTTTCCCAGAGCACCTCTTCCCAGGGCTCCCGCGGGTCGTCGATGGAGCCGGTGACGAGCAGGCGGCGATCGGTCAGGACGAGGTGGGTGCGGTCCGTCTCAGGGCGGCGGGCCGGGTCGAGTTCCCACGGGAGTGTGCGGGCGAGGGCGCCGGGGGCCGCCCACACCACGGGGAAGTCCTCGACCTCGTTCTCCGGGTCCTCAGATGTGCCGAGACTGTCCGATCCGCTGGGACCTACCCCTGTGCCGCCGAGCACGGCGACGACAGCAAGGAATGCTAGGACGAAAACGACCTTCAAGGTGGCGAGCACAGTGACGGTGACCCGCGAACGCCGCCGGTACGTCGGCCCGGCCGGCCAACCGTCCAGCTCGTCCTGAATATCGCGCCGCTCGGTGTCACGGAACCACCGCCGGTCGACGACGCGGCTGGCGGCGCCGGTCGCGAAGGAGACGGGAGCGCGGGCGATTTCCCGTTCTCCGGGAGGCGGCCTCCACCGACCCTTGGCTTGGATCACGTTGTGGGCTGCCGATTCATCGCATTCGGGATACCAGTCCATGCGTGGTCAGTTGCCGTTGACTGGTTCTCGTCAGTGGTGGCTTCGACGTCGGGATCGTCGAACGAGACCGTCTGCAGGATGGCTGTTGTCATGTCGCAGAACTCGCCCCAGTACTCCATCGCTGCCGTGTCGATGGTGAAAGCCGCGGTGAAGGGCCCCGTTGGGAACGGTATGTGGACCTGGATCTGACCAGTCAGGAGCTTGGTCTGCTCACCATTCGCCGTGATGTCCGGGCTGAGAGTGAGCTCCCGCAGCGTGATGCGAGAGACTGCGGGGCCGCAGGGCAGGTCGAGCCAGCGGGCGTCGTTCATCGGGTCGGAGGACAGCACCGCCAGGATGCCCTGTGCGGCGATGTCCGGGTCGGTGTGGTCGGAGGCATAGGCGGCTACGGTGAAGGAGCAGTGGGCGACTCCGCCGGTGTCCAGGGCGAAGAGGCCGAAGGCCGAGAATGCGAGTCCCGCCGTGGCCATGGCCTCCGTGAGGAGTTCATAGAAGGTCGCCGCCGACTGCCAGAGCGTGTCGTCGCCGCCAGGGTAGAGGTCGCGTACGAACTCCGTGGCGGCCGTGGGTCGCTCTTCCGCGGATGCATCGACCGGCAGGGCATGGATGCCCTCCGGGACAACGAACGTCATCGGCGGGATGATCTGTGCGTCCCGTGTGGCGTCCAGTTGGACCGCTTCCGTCACTGCGTGTCTTCCTTCGGCATCACGTCCGTACCGGACGGGGACAGGTAGCGGGTGAGGGTCTGGGTGGTGCCGTCGGAGAGCGGAACCCGCAACTCGACCGCCACGGTGCCGTCGGGAAGGCGCTCCAACGACGGCGGTTCGGTGACCGGCAGGACTGTACCGACCGAGCGAGCGACAGTCAGGGGAGGGTCCGCCACGAGTTCTGTGATGCGTTCGCGCTGTTGCGCGGTGAGGGCGTCTTCCATGACGGGTTTCCGCTCCCCGCGAAACCGGCTTGCCAGCTTGGCGGCGTCGCCGACCTTCCAACGAGTCCACGATCCGTCGGTGAACCGGACCCTGACATCGGATCCGCTCGCTGGATACGCCAACCGATCGATGCCAGCGACGGAACCCCGGGGGGCTTGCCACAGTTCAGTGGCGGGGGCCAGCCCGGCTGACGCGTCCACTCCCAGGATGAGCAGCCGCTGATCGGTCAGCACGAGCTCGGTGCGGTACCTCTTCGGTCGACGGGCTGGGTCCAACTGCCAGGGGAGCGTTCGGGCAAGGGTGCCTTCGGCCGCCCACACAACCGGAAAGTCATCGACCTCGTTCTCGGGTTCCTGAGGTTTCCCGGGGCTGCCTGGCTCATCGACGAGCCGGCCGCTGGGGGCGGCGACGTTCCCGATCATGTTGATCAGGCGGGGGATGCCGAGCAACGCGATGTCCAGGGCCCGTACGCCTACTCGGTCAGCCTTGCCGCGCGGAGTGAAACCGGGACCGGGAGGCCATCCGTTCAGCTCGGCTTCAATGTCGCGCCGTTCGGTGTCGCGGAATGAGCGGAGGCCGGCCACGGGCGGCGCCAATCCGGTGGCGAAGGCGACGTTGGCCCGCATGAGCAGGCTCTCGCCCGGAGGCGGATACCAGTCCACAGCCTCGTGTCCTCTCAGTGTGCTGTCGCGGAGTCCTGGAAACGATCCCCCGGATTCATCATCTCTCCGACGTGCGACGGGATCGAAAACGCTTTGGGCAAGATCTTGATGCCCGCATCGATTCCCCGTCCGAGTTTGCTCATGGAGTCGATGTTCTTCAGGCCGGGGATGCCGCCGGTACCGAGCAACTGGCCGTTGCGAATGTTCTTCTCCGCGAGGAGGCTGATGCGGCTCATGATGCCGCCTTCGGTGGAGATGTGTCCGCCGGCCTTGAGACCGAAGAGGCCGATGTTCTTGCCCCGGACAGTGAAGTTCACGGCTCCCGCGACATTGTCGCCGAAGCCGACGATGTTCCGCCCGATGGTGCTCACCCCCTTGAAGCCTGGGCCCAGTTCCGCCGCACGTGCGGCGGCGACGGCGCCGTCCGCAACCTTGACACCCTTGGCGAATGCAGTGATCCCTGGAATGGAGCCCAGCGCATCGAAGCCGATGTTCATCCAGCTCACATCGGCACCGGCGGCCTTGGCCACAAGGTGAGTCACCAGGGCGAGGCCGCTGCTGACCACCGCCGCCGCGGCGAATATGGCACCGATCGGCTCGAACGGTGCAGTGAGGATGGCCAGCATGCCGAGAACGCCGCTCAGGTCGCTGAGTAGATCGCCGACCAACTTGATGTCATCGGCATGCTCCTCGAGCCACTTGCCTGTGGCGTCCCAGGCATCCGCGATCCCATTCCCCAGCTTGTCCCAGAAGCCGGGCTCGTCCGGGGCGATGTCGCCGGCCTTGTCCAGCTCCTTGCTGATCTTCTCCGCCGCCTGGCGGAACCGCTCCTCAAGGTTGTGGACGTCGTTGATGGCCTTGTTCACCGCGCTGGAGGTCTTCGCGAGATCGTCGCTGCCTTTGCCCTCGGCCTTCTGCTCGGCGTCCGCCTTGGCGTCGAGTTTCTCGCCGGCGGCTTTCTCCAACCGGTCGGCCTCGTCCTGGAAGTCCTGGAGCTCGTTCGCCCACCGGTGCAGTGCACGCGAGGCCTTGTCGAACGAGTCGTGGCTCTTGCGGATCAGCGGTGTGACGTCCTGGCCGACGTATTCGACGAAGGCCGTGGCGGTCTTGCCCTTCCACGCACCGGACTCGATTCGCTCCAACTCCCGGAGCGATGTGCCCAGCTCGCCCGCGAGTCCGCCGAGATTTTTGGCGAGCTCGCGGGTGTCCTCCACGTTTCCCGGTGTGGGGTCCCAGCCTATGTTCGGGAAGGTAGGTCGCCCCACCTCACTTCTCCTTCTTCTTGGTCTTGAGCGATTCGGCCAGGTCCAGGTCGAGTTTGTCGAAGGACTCGCCGATCTTGTTGATCATCTTGACGGCGCCCTGGGTGTGCTTGCCGAGCTGCTTGACGCCGTAGCCCCAGTCGTCGGCGAAATCCTGGACCTCTTCGATGAGCTTGCTCTCGCCGACGGCTGAGGCGTCCGCGCTGCGGAGGCTACGGCGGGTGGTCTCCATGCGGTCGCTGATGGAGGAGAAGGTCTTCCTCAGGTGCGCGAATATGGTGTCGTCGAGGCGCAGGTCACTCATGTGCTGTTCCGGTCTGTTGGAGCGAGGTCAGAGGCGGGTACGCGGACTGTGCGGCTGCGTCGGTCACCTGTTGATGGCTTGGATTTCCTGGACGGCGATGTCCTGGGTCGTTCCGAAGGTGCCGTCGGGGAGCTTGCCTGCCTCGCCGTTGGATCCTGCCCAGGTGATTTCCCAGGTGATGGTGGCCTTGAGCTTGTATGTACCGCCATCGGACGAGCGGAGGTAGGTGACACCGCAGGGTGGGGTCTCGTCGGCCTTGCCCTTTGCGTAAGGCTCGCCGATGGAGCCGTCGGCGTTGATGGTGCACTGGCCGTTCGCCGGGTAGGTGGTCGCGTCGGCAGTGCCGGGCTCCAGCTTGAGGGATACGGGCTTGGCTGTGGTCGTGGCAGAGACGTTCCAGCCGCCGACGTTGAGGGAGGCGGTCACGGACACCGTGTGGAAGGCGGCCTTGTCGAGCCAGGCCCAGGTGGGGAGGTTGACCTTCGTGGTCTCCTCCGGGGCGAGAGTCACCTCTGTGTCGGGCACCTGGATTTTTCCGTAGGCGAGTTCGGCCAGGGTCTCCGGATCGATGCTGTTCTCGACATCTGGGGTGTCACCGTTGTCGACCCAGAAGTCGGGCTTATCGCAGGCCCAAATAGCGTCGTCCGCGAGGCGGCTGTCGTCACGTTCCGAAGTCCAGAACATTCCCTTACCGCTCTTCTTCTTGTTGAAGTCGGTGTAGGGGTGTCCTTTGATGTATCGATTCTCGAAGGCTGGCTGAGCCAAAGACTTACCCGTGTAGAGAGGGGTGTTGACCAGCTCCTTGTACTGCTGTTCCTTCCCCTCGGGCGTGTACCTCGGCTCGTACCAGCATGCTGGGGGCGTCCAATTTCCTACGGCAGTCACCGATCCAGTTGTTTTCCCGTTCCCGTTCTTCGACAGGTCGAACCTGACCTGAGAGGAGATCGACTGATCCTGCTTGTCAGCGCTGGAATCGACTTCAGTGACAGAGGGGGCAGGGCCCCCTGTGGCCCGGGCAATGCCGGGGGCGCCGGCCGAGACCAGGGCAACGAGAGTGATTACTCCGACCCGGGACCGTGTGGTCAGCCGCCGCACTGCGCGTTCCCCCTCTTGGTAATGAGGCCAGTGGTCTGCCAAACACCATCGGCGTTCTTTTCCATTCGAGTGTTGTACAGCACGTAAGGACTGTCGGCCGTCGGAGTCTTGTCCACCTTCCCGGTCTTTCGGTCCTTGTTGTACGCCTTGCTGTCGTTGGCACAGTAGATGACGACAGCTGTTTTCTTGTCGCGCAGCGTTACCTGTGGGTTGAAGTAGCGAGTGGTTCCAGTCCAGGCGATGTTTTCATCAAGCCATGCTTGGACCCACTTGACTTCACTGACGAGAGCGTCCCCTTGGTAGTAGAAGGCGAGTGCCTTGGAGTCGGTGTCGCCCCGAGCGATCGCGTCATCAACGGAGTTGAGGGCCTGCTCGGCATCGGACAGAGCGGCGTCCTTTGTTGCGTCGCCGGTCTTCCAGCCCTCAAAGACGTTCTCTACGTCCTCTGGCAGTCTGATGTCCGGACGACCAGCGCTGTCTGAAGCGCTGGCGCTTGGTGAAGCCGAGGTCGCTGGGCTGCCTGTGTCGGCTCCCGCGATCTTGTCGTTGTCCCCTGAGCTGTCATCCCCGCTCCCGCAAGCCGTCAAGAGCAGGGCTGCGGTTGCGGCGAGCGCGGCAGCAACGGGCAAAGAGCGGCGCTTCACAGTGGACTCCCCGTGAGACAGATGTGTAGTCGAGGCTACTGACGGTATCGGTGGGGTTCTGTGTTTCGCCAGAGCGAACTTCCCTCTACACGGGGGCAATTCTGGGCGTATGGGTCCCTGTGATGGAGGTTGTGTCCGGATCGTGCCCGAGGCGGGTGACGGCCCCGGACGCAGGCGTGCCGCATCCGGGGCCGTCGTTGCGGAGGGATTCCGTTTCGCTATCGCGTTGCGCTGCACCTTGTGCACGCGCACGGTGGATACGCCGACGTCCACGGCACTGGCTCAGCGCGCCCGCCGACCAGGATCTCGACCTCGCCCCTGTCCTCGGTCACGGCTCCCTCGGCGTTGATCTTGTAGACGTGGAGGGTGAGGCGGGAGCGGCGGTAGGTGGATTCTTCCGTGGTCTCCAGGAGTTCGAGTGCGTCGGGCGAGGGCGGGTAATGGATGGCGCACTCCGCGCACGCGTAGACGTTGAAGCCGGGGCCCGACGCGGCGTGGACCTCGTGGATCAGTACCGGTTCCTCCGTGGTGCGCTGGCAGCGGGCGCACATCCGCAGGGCGGGGCGGGTCATCGGGCGGCCGTCGGTACTCGTACGCCGTGGATGTGCTTCGGGCCTACGTCGATGCCGAGGGTTGCCAGGTAAGCGGCACGGCGGCGGTCTCGTTGGCGGCGGTATTCGGCGGGGTCCAGGACGTAGGGGCGTACGAGGCGGGATGTGTTGCCGTCCAGGAGTTCCGTGAAAGGGAGTGGGGGCGGGACGGGGGTGATCCGCAGGGGCGGTAGGGCGCCGAGGCGGTGGCGGCCCCTCGGGGGCGGGGTGCAGAGGGACAGCATCCAGGCGAGGATGCTGACTGTAAGGTCCAGCATGTCGACGCTCCTTCGTAGCGTTGGCCGCGCCCCGGGACGGCTTCCCTCCGTCGCCGGGGTCTCTTCGGAGCACGGTACAGGGTAGTTATGGGTGACGTATAGCGGTCTGCTGTGCTCCATCAATCCATGCAGGTCATGGCTGTCGTACGTTGTTCGATATGGCAGAGCAGTCGAAGGGGTCGCCAATCGACCCGAACGAGATCGCTTACGTATATATGCAGGTGGCGAACCACATCGCTGCGCGTATCAAGTCGGGCGAACTGCGGCCGGGTGCCCGGTTGCTTGGGGAGCGGGACCTTGCTGCGGAGTACGGTGTCGCACACCTGACCGCCCGCCGAGCCGTCCGCGAACTCCGCGAACGCGGGCTCGTGCTCACGCTGCCGGCGAAGGGGACCTTCGTGGCCTACCCCGCTGAGGGCGACGAGTCCTCGGAAGGCGATGGCGAGGAGTAGCCCACGCGGGAAGGCCTCTCCCGCTTATCTCCGGCGAGCCATAATGCCCGTAGGAGGTGAGCTTCCGTGTCCGTCATGGGTGACCTGATCGAGCGGGGCGCTGTCCCTGAGGGTTACAAGGTCGAGGTCTTCGACGGCAGGGTGATCATGACGCCGTCGAGTCCTGAACAGGACTGGACTGTCTCCGACGCCAAGGACGCGGTGAGGGCCGCGGGGATCGCCCGCGAGCCTGTCTACGGTGACGTGGTCATCACGTTCCCGGGCGAGAATGACGCGGCGCCGGACCTGACGATCGTCGGCTTCGACGCCGAGCGCCGGAAGAACAGCTATTCCTGCATCGACGTACTGGCTGTGGTCGAGGTCCCGTCCGAGCCGGAGGACGAGAAGGACTACGTCCGGAACGTTCGGAAGTACGGGCGTTACGGGATCGACTTCTACATGATCGCCGACCCGTTGAAGAAGACGGTCACGCTGATGTCCGAGCTGCATGCTTCCGGCTACGGCAGGGTCGTCGAGATCCCTTACGGCCACGCGGTCGGGTTCACTCTGGCCACCGGGGAGCGCGTGAAGATCGACACCAGTACCTTTCCCACCCGTGAGGCAAGTGAAGGGTGACCGACCGCGGGCTGAGGGCGGATGAGGCCACTGGCCAGAACCTGGCTCCCGCGCAGCTCAAGGAAGAGTCGATCGCGCACCCGTGCCCTCACTGTTCGACTCCGAGGTAGCCCGGTGTCGCTCCTATGTGAATGCCGGGCGGTGGAGCGGTGGCCGGCTCAGGCAGCGTGGTCCTCGAAGCGGAACTCCGGGCTGGTGCGCGGGTCGATGTGGGCGCCGGCTTCCAGAGCAGTTGCCAACTGCTCGATCAGCTCAAGCGTGGGGTCGACTCCGCTTTCCTCGATGGCCTCGATGTCCTCTTCGGACAGCTTGGCGCGGCGCGCCAGCTCGGCGGTGCTCCAGCCGAGGGCGGAACGTCGGTCGTAGACCGCCTGGGCGAAGTCCATGCGGCGCCCGGCGGCGTGGTACGCGGGATCCTCACGGTGCTCGGGTGGGATCTTCCAACTCGTGTGGTAGCCGCTGCTCATTGGACCTCCTCGTTCCTACTGTAAACGTCGTACTCACCGGCTGGAGGGTGCTCGGCCTCGCACAGCTTCTTGGCCCGCTGGGCTCGCAGGACTTCGTCTGCCTCCCGCATCCTGGTCTTGCGGAACACGGTGAGCAGAACCGCACGTCGTCCCGGGGCCAGCCAATAAGTGACACGGAAGGCTCCGATACGCAGTTCCCTCACCCCGTCGCCGAGATGGCTTGCCAACGGAAAGGGTAGTGCGGGGCCGTCGGTGGCGAGCCGGTCGGCGGAGCGCTCGACTGCTCTGTAGTCGGCTCGCGCCAGCTTTTCCAGCCAGGCGCGTACCTCAGGCTCGATTTCGATCGTGTACAGGTCGGGTGGTTCGGCCACAGCGGATCCGTTCGTGTGAGGCTTACGGCGCCTACCCAAACGGCTGGTCGTCCGCTTCCGTGTGGTTTTCTGAGAAATTCACCCGTAATGGCGTGCCAAGCGGCGAAGTCCCACCCTCTGCCAGTCACCCAGTCCCCGGAGCGGGTTTGCGATCGTGAGGTCGGTTCCTCAGAGCTCAACCGGACAAGCCCCTTAATCGGCAGACCCTTTCTGGACCCTGCCTTTGCAGTCCGATGGTTGCCCGGACCGAACCCCCGCAGGACAGTAGCCGTGGCCGCCGGTCGGACGGTCGGGTAGACGACCGGTCGGCCGGAAAGCAATGCGTACGCGTACGGGGGTCGTAGTGGCGGATCACATCGCCGTGTCCACGACGGAGCTGCGGGAGATCAGCCGGTCCGTGGGGAAGTTGAAGTCGCAGTTCGATCATGCGAAGGATCTGGTCGACTCCTACGACGCTGACATGGGGTCCGGCGATGTCGCCGGTGCGCTGGACGACTTCGCGGACGACTGGAAGAAGAAGCGCAAGGAGCTCTGCGACGGGCTGGAGTTCCTCGGGAAGACCGCAGGTGCGGCGGCGAAGGCGTACGACGGGCTCGATCAGCATCTCGCCCAGGCCCTGCTGAAGTCCCAACCCGAGAGCAAGGGCAAGGGCGAGGGCAAGTGAGCGACGACTTCTCCGGTGTCGACTGGCAGACCGCCCGCTACGACGACAAAGAGTTCACCCCGGGCGACCCGTACGAGGTGGCCCGGCTCGGCAAGCGCATCGCCGACACCGCCGCCATGATCCAGGAGCAGGCCACCAAGCTGGACAACCTGGTCGACGGGAGGGGATGGGACTCCGATGCCGGGCGGGAGTTCAGGACGAAGACCGAGGAGACGGTCGGGCTGCTCGGGAAGACTCATCAGCGGTATGCGGCTGCTGCCGGTGCCCTGGGTACGAAGGTGGGTGCCGCGCCCGCCGACGATCAGATCCGGGTCGACTGGGCCACCGCTCTGGAGCACGCGCAGAACCTCGTGCGGGCCGCGCTGACCAAAGCCAAGGACGCCGACGCGGAAGGTACCCGCTACCAGAACCAGATCGACCGGCATCCCGGGGACGACAGTCACCCCGACAAGCAGAAGCTGCGGCGGCAGAAGGAGGGTGCCGACACGGACCTGGAGGCCGCGAAGAAGGATCTCCGGCATGCGCTGTCCTATCGGGACACGCAGGCCAAGAACGTCGCGTCGGCCATTCACGATGCCGTAGAACACGACGGGTTGAAGGATCCCGAGCACCACTGGTGGGACCACTGGAAGGACTGGGTTGCCGACGTCGGGCACTGGGCAGGGGTGGCCGCCGGTGTCCTGGGTGTGCTGGCTCTCGTACTCAGCTGGGTGCCTGTCCTTGGCGAGGTGCTCGCCGCGCTGGCCCTGGTGGCCTCCGTGGTCGCTCTGGTCTGTGACACCGTCTCCGCCCTGGACGGCAAGGGCACCTGGCTGGACGTCGCCATCGACGCGATTGGTGTGCTGTCCTTCGGCGCTGGGCGCCTCCTTGGGACGACTGCCAAGGAGGCGGCCATCGCCGCAAGGGGGTCGTCGGCTCTGAAGGACTTCCAGGCCGCCCGGGAGATCGGGCTGAGCAGAGAATTGGCCGGCGGACTTGCGGAAGACCTCTCGGGTGTCAGGGCAGGCAAGATCGGCGAAGCGCTGGCGAAGGGCCCGAGCAGCCTCCTGCCGAAGATGCGGTCGATCGTCAAGGAGTCCTTCAACGCCAAGGCGTATCTCGACGACATTCGCGTCGCCGCGGGGAAGTTGCCCGGTGAGGACGATCTCCTCGCCAAAGCCGGTGATCTGCCCATTATGAAGACCATTTCGGACTCCGCGTTCAAGGGGATGGCGACATCGGCCAATCGGCTCTACTGGGCGAGCCAGACGCTGCCGCTGGCTGCGGGCATCTCGAACCTGGCCCCCGTCGAGGAATGGGAATCGAGAGTGACAGGCCCCGATCTGCTCGGCGGCCTCAAGGACATTCCCGGCGTCGGCGCCAATGGAATCCCCTTCTACAACTGGCATTGGACTCCCGCCGGGGCTTGACGTCCGGCCAGGGACGGGCCACCGCGAGACCCGCAAGGGTGAGGAGAGATGGAAGCACGTGGCACCTAGAGACGGTCGGACCGTCGATGAGCAGTTCACCCAGCTGCCGAAGAGCGCGCAACGCGCGCTGGAGGAGGTCGGGATGGGGCTGCCGGAGCTGCGCCGGATCGCCGCCGAGGACGGCGGTGAGCGGCGGGTGCGGCACATCATCTCCGAGTTTGTTCCTTCATCGGGATGGCGGGACTTCGGTGGCGACGACGGGCCGGCAGCCCGCGCGGCCGTGTGGCCGTGGATGCGTCTGCTTCTGGTCTCCGTCGCCGCTGTCGTGGTCTGCCTCCTGTCCACGTACCTCATCGGTCGTTCCGCGCTGTTCGTGGGGTGGGCCTGCGCACTGCCCGTGGCCTGGGCGATGTTCAAGACCCGTCTGTCCCGCGGGGGGCTTGCCGCGCGCTGCCTCGTCGGCGCCGCCTACATGGTGCTGATCTGGGACGGTACCTACGCCGCCAACGAGTGGTACCTGCACCTTCGCGGGCAGGAAACCCAGGTGACCTACGCGGAGCCCAGTTATACGGAGTCGCACGGAAAACGCGTCACGGAGTGCCGCGTCAAGCTCCCTGACGGATCTGTCCGGACGGTCTTCAAGAACGACAAGTGGTGTGCGGACCTGATCGGTGACGAAGCCACCGCGGTGGTCGACCCGGCAGGCCACTACCAACCCGTTCTCGGGCACAAGTCGGACATCGGCGGCACGATTGACGGATACGTCTGCCTGGGGGCCGGCGCTGTCCTGGTCCTGGCCCCAGTGACCGCCGCCGTCATCGGCAGGGTGCGCCCGCGGCGGAACCGGATGGGCCGAGCAAGCGGAACGGCGGCATGAGTACCCCCTCCCACGCGCCCCTCAACACCCCCGACAACACCCCTTCCGGCGCTTCCTCTCACACCGGCCCCGCCACCGACGCCACGGAAGCACACCGCGCACCCCCCTCCGACTACCGGATAGCGGTACCGGAGGGCTGGGAACGCATAGTCCTCGACCCCGACCGCTGGACCCACCGCATCGACAAGCTGGTCAACCGCGGGCTGCGCCGGACGCAGGCCACCCCGCAGTTGAAGGCCGCGCTCGCCGATCGGCTGCGGGAGCAGGCGGCGGCCGCCCACGCCAACGGCGGCGTCGAGATGTATCTCGTCAACCAGGTCATCGGGCAGGTGCCGGTGTCCGCCGGGCTGGTCGTCACCGTGCTCCAGCCCCCGCCGGGAACCGCGGCCGGGGACCTGTCCGACATCGCCCTGTCCCTGGGCGCTCGGGGGGCCGACGTGACCTTGGTCGACCTGCCCGCGGGTCCGGCCGTACGCCACCTCCACCGCCGCAGACCCGCACCCGGTGACCCGGACGGCAACAGCCTCACCGTCACCCATCTCGACGTCTACCTGGCCGTACCGCACAGCGAGCAGCGGCTGCTGCTGTCGTTCTCCACTCCGATGACGCCCGTGGAGCCGCTGGCGGACGCGCTGGTGAGCCTCTTCGATTCGATCGCCCGCACGCTGCAATGGATGGCCTGAAGCCGATGCCCGAGTTCTCCGCGTCCACGGTTCACATCCAGGCGCCGGACGACGCCATATCCCTGCCCGTGCGCGAACTGGTCGACCTGGACTCCTGGGCGGCGGACGCGGCCCGGCGCCGCGTGGGTGCCGAAGAGCGGGACGAGCGGCTGGTCCAGGCCCTCGCCGCCGAACTGCGCGACGCCGCCGCGGACTCACGCGGGCGCGGACCGGTCACCGCGCTGTCGTACGTCCCCGAGCCGCGGCTCGGCGAGCTGGCCCGCATCGAGCTCTCGGCGCTGGTCGCCGACGAGTCGTACCCCACGGTGACCGTCGACCTGCTCCACCGCTACCTGGCCACCCCGACGGACATCTCCTTCCGCCCGCCCGAGGCCGAGCTCCACACGCTTCCCGTCGGGCCGGCGGTCCGCGTACGGCACGCCTACGTCCAGGAGGCCGGCCGGGACGGCACCGGCACCGTCATGGAGACCTGTGCGTACGGGATCTGCCCGGATGAGAAGTGGGGGCTGGTGCTGCTCACCTCATGGCGTGCGCTCGCGCACACGGACGCGCTGTGCGCGCTGACGGACGGCCTCGCTCGTACGGTCACGGTGACGTCCGGGGGCTGAGGTCTCCAGTTGGCGCGGCGTTGGTCGCACGTGTGAAGTCGACTTCACGAACTTCACAGGGCTGCACCAGTCTCTTGGGGCTCTTGGTCCAACACCTGGCCCTCATAGGACCATCCGTGGGCACGCCGATCATCTACCTCTGAGGACGGACGCTCATGCTGACCATGCGACGGAAGGCGGCCGCGGCCGGGCTTATTGCTGCTGTCGCCTTTTCCGTGACCGGTTGCAGCAGTGATTCGAGCGACGACTCGGGCAGCGACAAGATTGCCGGAGCGGATTCGGGGGATTCCGGTTCCGCCACGCCGTCCGCCTCCGCGGCGGCCGAGAAGGACGCGCCGAGCTTCGCCTTTCCCTCGGACGTCAAGGCGACGGTGGAGAACGAGTCGACCGGGGACGCGACGAAGGACGTGATCCTGCGGGACGTGGCGTACTCCGCCCAGGCGCGGGCTCGAGGCCTTTGCCGAGGGAGAAGGACAGACCGCCAACATGAGTCGCTACTTCGCGTCGTCCGCCCTGACCTACTGGACCGACCGGGTCGCGACCATCAAGAAGGACGGGCTCACCATCACCGGCGACTACCGGTTCTTCGGCTTCGAGGTCACGGACGTCGCCAACGGCAAGACGGCGGCGGCCCTACACGCTTCAGGCGGCGAAGGACTCTCGCGGTGACTGGCAGGTCACGCAGCAGAATTGGAAGAAGGGGGACGCCTCGTGCGTGCAGGGCTAGGGGGAAGTGCCGTTCCTCTCGTCGTTCGTACGGTCGCGGCTGCGGGCCTTGTGGTGGCGCTCGGGTCGGCATCCCCGGCGTACGCCGGGGATCCCACGGTTGGTGGCGACGAGGGGACCACCACCCAACCCGACCAGCCACCCACCAACTCCGGCGCCAACTCCACCAACGGCACCATCGGCGCCCACATCCGCATCAACCAGAGCAGCCCCGGCACCGGCGGCTCCACCGCCACCGCCACGTCCTCGAACGCGAACTGGAAGCCCCCGGTCTGCTGGTACGAGCCCATGTACACGGCCGAGGAGTACGAGAAGTTCATCAAGGACGCGTACGGCGGGGCAGGTGAGCCCGCCGCGAGTTACGCCAGGAAGCGGGACAAGGAGAAGTACCACGAGGGTGACAAGGGCCTGTGGTGGCAGGTGAAGTTCCGTAACGACGACTACAGCACCGCCTGCCCCGTCACCACGGGCAACTGGGAGATCTGGGTCCCGCCGGCCGATCCGCAGCCCGACCCGAACAAGCTGACCCCGGAGATCCTCTCCGAACTGGCCTACAACTCCACCAAGTTGCCCACGCCGCCCGTGGTGCTGAGCCCGAGCGCGGACCGGCTCATCGTGAACCTCGGTACGCGGGTGAAGTTCGAGGGCGAGTTCGACCGGGTGTGGACGACCGCCGACATCAACTACAAGGGCGTCCAGATGGCCGCGACCACCGTCGCCACCCCCGTCGCGCTCAAGGTCGACGCCGGCACAGCGGACGCCGACCCGCAGACCTGCACATACGACCTGGTAAAGGGCGGCGACGGCTACACGGTCGACAGCAAGGACGCGGGCTGCAACGTCACCTACCGTCGCTCGTCCGGCGGCGGCACGTACCCCTTCAAGGCGTCGATCACCTGGAAGGTGACCTGGACCGACTCGGCCGACCCGGACGGACCGGCGCGGCAGCCGGCGCTGCCGGACGGGCTGTCGACGTTCGAACAGGACGTGACGGTCAAGGAGATCCAGGCCGTGAACCGTTAGGGAAGTTCTGAGGCGTGGCGAGGCCTCAGACATAGGTATTGAACCCTGACCGGGATTCGCTGGAGCCATAGTGTCCGAATCAACCGCGCAAAAGGCCCGTGCCGTAATCGAGCGGGCCCTGTCCGGAATCGACGAAGAGCTGGAACGGCACGCCGCAGGGCAGGGGCGCATGAGCAGCCCCGGGCAACTCGCCTCGATTCGGGAGCAGTTGACGCAGATGGCGCAGCAACTCTCCGCCCCGCACCTTCCCCCGAAGGAGCAGCGCCTACGAGGAGTCGGCCGTGTTATCGCCGATTCCTGGCCCTATGACAACGCGCTGGGCGGCCTGATCCTGGAAGCCGAGCAGCTCTACCTCAGGGCATGACTCCCTGGCTGCTCACGCCTCCTTCTTGGGCTTGAACGGCCGAGGACGTCGGTAACCACTGACCGTGCCCCATACGACCGACACGACAGCGGCCGCGAACCCGACGCCCACCAGCGACATACTGACCGTCGGCCAAGCCGAGGCCGTGAGATACGGGCGGTGCAGGGAGACGTACCCCTTGTCCAGTACGTAGCTGCCCGCGAAGCCCGCCGTCAGGATGCTCCACAGCGGCGCCAGCACCAACCAGTCCCTCGCGCGCAGCAAGTTGAGGAACAGCGCCACCACGATCATTCCCAGGACGATGGGCGGACCGCTCCCGAACCGGGGTTCGTACGGCGTGAGCTTCGTGGCCAGCCAGGCGGCGGCCGGGATGCCGGTGACGGTGAAGACGAGGACGACCGCGCCTCGCCAGGCGGCGCCAAGGGGGGTTCGCTCGGGCCAGGCGGCCTGTTCGGTCTCGCTCACATCAGCCCGCTCGGTCTCGCTCATCCCAGCTTCGCGTTCTGCGCCTTGACCAGGTCGGCCGGGATCTTGGCGTTGCCCGGGCGGGGGGACTGCACGAACGCGCTGACGTCCAGCGTGAAGTAGTTGGCGATCGTGTCGCCGAAACGGAAGGTCTGGGTGCGGATGGTCTGGGGGTACCGGAACTGGAAGGTGGAGGCGGCGGCGACCGACTCGTCGCCGCCCGAGGGGGCGGTCTCGACGGTCACCGAGTCGTACTTGTTGGAGCCGCTGTCCGACTTCGCGGTGAAGCCTCCGGTACAGGCGGCTGTCGCCTGGGAGAGTTCCTTCATCGCCGTCGCCGCCTTGCCGTCCGCGTACGTGGCGAGCGTGATGTAGGTACTCATGGAGGAGGAGTTCTTGGCCACGCGCGTCAGCGAGGCCTCCGGTTCGCCGATGGGGAGTTCGTTCGTCGCGTACGCCAACGGCGTGCAGGCGGCCTTGTCGACCCGCATCTCCTCCTGGCTCGCGGCCAGGGCGTCGCCCTTCACGGGCTTCGTGACCGTGTAGTTGGCGTCGGCCTTCGTGACCAGGAGCTTGGCCAACCGTTCCTCAGGGCTCGCCTGCTTCGCCCGGGGCGACGAAGGCGAGTTCGCGGCCTTGGCGCCCGCATCCGAGTCGCCAGCGGAGCAGGCGGTCAGTACGGCGGTCAGTACGGCGGTCAGGGACAGCGCGGAGGCGGTGGCCAGTGCGGCACGCTTCATGGGGGTCTCTCCTTGGGTGGTTCCGAGGTGACGCTTATTTGTGGTGCAGCGAGCTGTCCTGCTCGTCCAGCAAGTTCCGTAGTACGGGCGACAGTTCCGGCACCCGCGCCCCCGCCGCCTGCGCCTGAGCGACGGCCCTGACGTACGCCATCGCCTCGGCGCGCAGCGCTTCCTTCTCGCTGCCCTGACGGCTGCCCGCCCGCCAGACGATGATCGCGGAGGGCGACGAGGAGGCCGGCGAGGGGGACGTCCTCCGTCACCGCCCAGGCCGGGCCGATCACGCCGGCCAACAGCAGCAGACAGCCGGTCTCGGTGTGCCAGCCGCCGTCGTGGATGGTCTCCTCGTATGCGGTGACGGCGGCGGGCTTCGGCGGTACGGCCACCGCTGCATCAGGGGTCTCGCGGACTTGGCGGCCCGATGCCGGTGGATCCACCAGCGGATACGACGGAATCGGCGCCGCCCCCTTCCCGCCCCCGCCCGACGCCCGGCCCTCGAGCCACACCGGTACGTGCGTCAGCGGGAGGCCGTGCGCGCGGGCCACGCCCAGCACCTCGCGGTAGCCGACAAGTTCCCTGTGCATCAGCCGACGCTTCCAGCGGATGCGCATACGGACGATGAGGGCTACGCCGAGGGCGATCAGCGGTACCGCGGGGCCCAGCGCCAGTTCGCGTCGTCCGGCCAGCGCGGGCACCTCCGGGCCCACGAAGGGCCAGATCACACCGACGGTGAAGAACAGTGCGCCCAGCCACGTCAGTGGTTCGCGTTGCACCGCATCTACTGCCCGCCGCCGCTCCACGAGCAGCGCGCTCACCGCCGCGTCGTCCGTGTAGTCGACCCCGGTGCGCGCCCCGATCGCCCGGACGGTCTCCAGGACCCGGGCATCGGACGCCAACGTCGCCCCACCCACCGGAAGAAGCTCCACCCGTGTGCTCGTCACCGCGGAAACCCGCCCCCGTGTATGTGCCCGTATCCAAAGGTCGGCCGCGGTTCTCCTCGCGGCGAGCAAAGATCATGGCACGGCGGTTCCATGGGGGCGTGAGCGATTCGTGCAGGCCTGATGGCCGAGAAGTAACGAAGGCCCGTCGCGGAGGCGGCAAGATGTCAGGCTGGCAACGGATTCGCTCCCGCACAGCGCGATGCCCTTCTCGAAGCCGCCTGCAACAGGGGTGAGCGCGCCCTTAGTTGCAGGTGGGTAACGGTGGGCGCGGTGAGCCTCAGGGGGTCGGACGCGCCTTGAGGGCCTTATGTGCGGCTGATACGGTGCCATGGCTTGACACTCACCTCAGCGCTGGATATTTGCCCAGGTCGGGCGGGTACGTCCCGCTCGTCAGTACTCGGGTGGGCGCGGGTGAAGTGTCCTTATTTGTTAGAGAATTTGTTAGAGAATTCGACAGACCTTCTTGGGTGTACGGGGAGCGGTTGCGTGAAGATCCAAGAGCGTACGGGGGCGGGCAACCACCGTTCCGCGGCTCCGGTTCAGCCCACGGTCGGTGACCGGCTTCCCGCACCGCCTCGCGAGCGCAAACCGGCACTCGCCGCTCTCGCGGTGCTGCTGATCCTGGTGGGTGCGCTGGGCGCGACGATGCTCGTGCTTCAGGCCGGGGATCGGATCGAGGTCGTCCAGGTGACCAAGGAGATCCCCGCCGGGGAGTCCGTCAAGGACAGTGACGTGACCTCTGTCATGGTCGCCAAGGACGACAGCATCAACTACGTCGAGTGGTCGCAGCTGTCCACCCTCAAGTCCCTCAAGGCCAAGTCCACGATCTACCCGGACACGGTCGTGATGGGCCAGATGTTCGCCGAGGGTGCCAGCCTGCCCGCCGGCAAGGCCTCCGTCGGTGCCGCCCTCAAGGAGGGCCAGTACCCGTCGGACATCAAGCCCGGTGACACCGTGGCCGTCTACAACGTCGACACCAGCACCACCGGTTCGAACTCGGACAGCTCCAGCGGCTCCGACTCGACGTCCACGTCGTCCGACGGTCTCCTCGTCGGGAATGCCAAGGTCAACACGGTGGCCGCGGACAGCGACGCCACCGTCAGCACCGGCAACCTCTCGATCACGCTGCTCGTCGACCAGGCCGACGCCGCTGCCGTCGCCAAGGCCGCGGCCGCCGGTGCGGTCGCCGTCGTGCACGTCTCCGGTTCCGGCAACTAGAAGGCGGCACCCACCCCATGGCCCTCATCGCCCTCGCCGCCGACAAGGGTTCCCCCGGCGTCACCACCGCGGCCGTCGCCCTCGCGGCGGTCTGGCCGCGGCGTGTGCTGCTGGCCGAGACCGACCCGGCCGGCGGTGACCTCGTCTACCGCAGCGCCGCCGCGCACGGCGGGCCGCTGAACCCGAACACCGGCATGCTGTCCATCGCGGCCACCGCTCGGCGCGGGCTGGTTCCCGACCAACTCTGGGACCATGTCCAGCCGTTGAGCGGCGGGCTCGAAGTGCTCGTCGGGCTCGGCAACGCCGAGCAGGCCGCCGGGCTCGCCGGGCTCTGGCCCACCCTCGGGCACGCCTTCTCCACGCTCGCCGACTCCCCGCACGCCGCCGCCGACGTCATCGCCGACTGCGGCCGTATCGCGGGGGACACCCCGGCGGCGGAACTCTTCCCGCACGCCGCCCTCGTGCTCCTGATCAGCCGCACCGAGCCGGAGGCCATCGCCCGCGTCCGTGACCGGGCCACCGCCCTGTCCAACAAGCTGCACGGCGGCTCGCGCGGCGCCGCGAGCCTCGGCACCCCGCTGATCGGTGTCGTCCTGATCGCCGACACGAACAACGCCGCCAAGCTCGCCGGCCAGGTCAACGACATGCTCGTGCACGCGCAGACCGGTGCCCGGGTCGTCGGCACGATCGCCGAAGACCCCGCCGGGGCCGACCAGTTGGCCGGCCGCAAGCGCGGGCGGCTCGACAAGTCGCTGCTGATCCGCTCCGCCCGCAAGGTCACCGCGGACCTCTACCAGCAGTTCGGCGCCGCCTGGACCGTACCGACGCAGGCCCAGCACGGCCAGATGGACGGCCATGCGGGGGCCGGCCGATGACCGCTGTCGACCACTCGTTGGTCAAGCGGTTCCGGCAGGACGCCGGTGACCGTATCGCCGAGCAGCGCCGCCTCGACCAGGTCAACGGCGTCACGCCGATGTCCAGCGAGGACGAGCGGCAGTACGCCCGCGCGGTCATAGCCCAGATCCTGGAGGAATACGCCAGGACAGAGATCAACGCCGGCCGTACGCCCCTCGACGCGGAGACCGAGGAGCAGTACGCCGCCGCCGTGCACGCCGCGCTGTTCGGGGTCGGCAGGCTGCAACCGCTCCTGGACAACCCCGAGGTCGAGAACATCGACATCAACGGCTGCGACCAGGTGTTCGTCGGGTACGCCGACGGCCGGGAGGAGAAGGGCGACCCCGTCGCCGAGACCGACGAGGAGCTCATCGAGCTCATCCAGATCCTCGGCGCCTACTCGGGTCTGTCCTCGCGCCCCTTCGACTCCGCCAACCCTCAGCTCGACCTGCGACTGCCGGACGGCTCGCGACTGTCGGCCGTCATGGACGTGGCCCGGCGGCCCTCTCTCTCCATCCGTCGCGCCCGCATGGGCAAGGTGTTCATCTCCGACCTCGTCGGGAACGGCACGGTGGCCCCAGAGGTCGCGCACTTCATGGCCTGCGCGGTCCGCGCCCGCAAGAACATCATGATCGCGGGGGCTACCAACGCCGGTAAGACGACGCTGCTGCGGGCCCTCGCCAATGAGATCCCGCCGCACGAGCGTCTCATCACCGTCGAGCGGGCGCTGGAGCTCGGGCTCGACACCTTTCCCGACCTCCACCCGAACGTCGTCGCGTTCGAGGAGCGGCTGCCCAACTCCGAGGGGCAGGGCTCCATCACCATGGCCGAACTGGTCCGCCGTTCCCTGCGTATGAACCCCTCCCGCGTCATCGTCGGTGAGGTGCTCGGCGACGAGATCGTCACCATGCTCAACGCGATGTCGCAGGGCAACGACGGCTCGCTCTCCACGATCCACGCCAACAGCTCCAGCGAGGTCTTCAACCGTATTTCCACGTACGCGTTGCAGGCGAACGAGCGGCTGCCCATCGAGGCCAGCCAGATGCTCATCGCGGGCGCCGTGAACTTCGTCGTCTTCATCCAGCGGCGCAACAACTACCAGACCGGCGGCCGCCTCCAGCGCATGGTCACCTCCGTCCGCGAGGTGAACGGCGTCGACGGACGTGTCCTGTCCAGTGAGGTGTTCGCCGAGGCCCCCGACGGCCGGATCGTCCCGCACGCGCCGCTCGCGTGCGTGGAGGACCTGATGGCGCACGGCTACCGGCCCACCGGAACCTGGGGGTGATGACCATGAGACTCGCGGCACTCGGCTCGCTCGGTTCGATGGGCGGTCTCTTCTCGACCACCGTCCTGTACTCGCTCGGGTGCGGTATCGCCGTCGGCGGCGGCCTCGCGCTGTTCCTGGTCGCCGTACGCGGACTGCCCGTCAAGCCGGAGCACGAGAAGCAGAAGGCCAACGAGCGCTGGAACGAGCTGATGCGGTTCGTCGGCCGGCGCGGTTCGCTCGCGGCCATCATCGGCCTCGCCGTCCTGCTGCTGACGCGCTGGGCGGTCGCCGGCATCGCCGCCGGCATCCTCGTCTTCTTCTGGGACCGCCTCTTCGGCGGCGCGGGCGAGGAACGAGCCGCCATGCGACGCGTGGAGGCCCTCGCCTCCTGGACGGAGTCGCTGCGCGACACCATCGCCGGCGCGGTGGGCCTGGAGCAGGCGATCCCGGCGTCGGCGCGCGCCGCCGCCCCCGTGCTGCGCCCGCACCTGGACGCGCTGGTCGACCGCCTGCGCTCCCGCACCCCGCTGCCCGACGCGCTCCAGCAGCTCGCCGACGAGATCGACGACGCCTCCGCCGACATCATCGTCGCGGCGCTGATCCTCAACGCCCGCCTGCGCGGTCCGGGTCTGCGCCAAGTCCTGGGCGCGTTGGCCAAGTCGGCGCGCGAGGAGGTCGACATGCGGCAGCGCGTGATGGCCCAGCGCGCCTCGACGCGCCGCTCGGTCCAGATCGTCGTAGCGGTCTCGGTCGCCTTCGTCCTGGGCCTGTCGATCTTCAACCGGGACTTCGTGGCGCCGTACGGCACCGCGGTCGGCCAGGTCGTCCTCGCGATCGTCTGCGGCCTGTTCGCGCTCGGCTTCTGGTGGCTGCGCAAGCTGTCCACGATCGAGACGCCCGAACGCTTCCTGGTGCACGACGAGTCGTCGGTGCAGTTCGTACGTCCCCGCACGCCGTCCCCGTCGCAGCAACAGGGATCTCACCAGGGGCCTCAGCAGGGACCTCACCATGAAGAGGGGGTCCGGCGATGAACGACCTGACCATGCCGGTCGTCGTCGGGGCGGTGATCGGCCTCGGCATCTTCGCCCTCGTACGGGCCCTGATGCCGTCGAAGCGCAGCGCGGTCGCGCAGGTCGCGCGGATCGACGCCATGCGGGCGCGCGGAGCGGCGTACGAGTCGGCGCGAACGGCCGCGGACAAGGGCCGCATCGGCTCGCTGCGCGCCCAAGTCGGCCTGCGCGTCTCCGAGTTCTACCTCCAGCAGGGCTGGGAGCAGCGCTCGCTGCGCGCGGACCTCGCGGTGCTGGAGCGCAGCTGGGAGAAGTTCCTGGCGACGAAGGTGCTGCTGGCGACCGCCGGACTGTTCTTCGGCCCGCTCCTGTTCGCGATCGTGTGGACGCTGGGCTTCGACAGCAGCCCGATCGTCCCGGTGTGGCTGGCGCTGGCGTTCGCGGCCCTCTTCTTCTTCCTCCCCGACTTGGAGGTACGGCGGGACGCGGCCGCCAAGCGGCGCGACCTCAGGCGGGTCATCGGGGCCTACCTGGACCTGGTGTCGATGAGCCTGGCCGGCGGCCGGGGTCTGCCCGAG
Source organism: Streptomyces sp. NPDC050619 (assembly GCF_040654815.1). NCBI lineage: Bacteria > Bacillati > Actinomycetota > Actinomycetes > Kitasatosporales > Streptomycetaceae > Streptomyces > Streptomyces sp. NPDC050619. The sequence continues at coordinate 159,579 of NZ_JBFAIR010000023.1, forward strand.
GCGCTGATGGCCGCGGCGGAGATCTCCGACGGCTGGGCGACGCAGCGCATCCGCAACGCCCTCGCGGACGCCCGTATCACCGGCATCAGCCAGTGGCAGGCGCTCGGCTCGCTGGGCGAGGAGCTCGGCGTGGAGGAGCTGAAGGACCTCTCCGCCTCCCTCGCGCTGGTCGCGGACGACGGCGCGAAGGTGCGCGAGTCGCTCGCCTCCCGCGCCGAGACCATGCGGCACCGCGAGCTGGCCGAGATCGAGGGCAGCGCGGGCGAGAAGTCCCAGTCGATGCTCGTGGCGCAGTTGCTGCTGTGCGCCGGCTTCCTGGTGTTCCTGATCTTTCCGGCGGCGATGCGGGTGTTCCAGGTGTGACTCAGCGTGGAGACCGAGCCAATTGATTGCTGATTGATCGACAACTGAATCGCTTCCAGAACTGATTCGAGAGGACAACTCACAATGACCGGATGGAACGTCAGCACCGGGAACCCCGGCGTGGACTTCGTGATCACCTTCCTCCAGGGCCGCGTCCAGCGCGCCCGCTCCGGCGAACTGGACCGCGGCGCGTCCGCGGTCGAGTGGGTCATCATCTCGGCGGTCGTCGTGGCGATCGTCGGCGTGGTGGCCGCGATCATCAACCAGGCGCTGGACACGGGCGCGAAGAAGGTGGGCAAGTGCATCGAGGGTGCCAACCAGAGCGGCACCTGCTGAGCACTCGTACTCGTACTTGCACTCGTACTCGTACTCGTATTTGCACTCGTACCGGAACTGGTTCAACGGGGATGACGGGGATGTCGGCACGCGTAGGTCGCTGGATACGCCGTCGGGCGGATGCCGCTTCCGCCCGCGGCGACTCCGGCATGACCGCGATCGAGTTCGTCTTCCTCACCCCGGTCCTGTTCTTCATGATCTTCGCGACGGTGCAGTTCGCGCTGTACTTCTTCGCGGACCACGTGGCCCAGGCGGCGGCCCAGGCGGGCGCCCGCAAGGCCCGCGCCACGGCCGACGCACAGCCGGGGGCGTGGCGGGGCGAGGCACAGGACGTGGTGGACAGCTACATCAGCCAGTTGGGCCCGCAGCTGGTGCTGAAGCCCGAAGTGAAGATGCTGCAACCGGAGCAGAACACGGTGGGCGTGGAGATCACGGCACGGGTGCCGACGGTGTTCCCCGGGCTGGACTTCACGGTGCACGCGCAGTCGTCGGGGCCGGTGGAGCGGTTTGTGCGGGAGGACGAGAACTAGATGCCGTACTCCTGCCTGAAGGGGTTTTCGGACGGCCGGAAACCGAGAGACGACGACCGGGGCCTGTCCACCATCGAGGTGGTGATCCTCGCCCCGGTGATGATCCTGTTCATCCTGGTCCTGGTGGCGTTCGGGCAGCTGGTCGACGGACGCGGCGCGCTCGACGGCGCGGCGCGGGACGCGGCGCGCGCGGGCTCCATCCAGAAGGACCACGCGACGGCGATGGCCGAGGCACGCAAGGCAGCGGAGGCGGACCTCACGGACATCTGCTCGGGCCCGGTCTCGGTGACGCAGACCAGCCCCGGCTTCGCGCCCGACACCATCTTCACGGTCGAGGTCAGCTGCCAGGTGCGGGGCCTGGCGATGCTCGGCCTGGACGTCCCGACGCGGCTGACGGCGAGCTTCAGTTCGCCCCTGGACCCGTTCCGGAGGACGGCGTGAAGGATCTCGTACGGTCCTGGTGGGCCGCCCGCCACGCGGAGATGGACGACCGGGGCTCGGGCGCCGGCGCGGTCATCATCTTCGCGGTCGTGTTCCTGTCGCTGTCGGCCTTCGTCATCGACGGCGGCATGTCCATCTCCAAGCGGGAGCGCGCCGCCGACATCGCCGAACAGGCGGCCCGCTACGCCGCCCAGGACATCAACCTCGACTCCCTCTACGACAACGAGGGCGGCCCCGCACCGATCAACTACGAGAACTGCAACGCCCGGGTGAAGGCCTTCGCCCGCGAGATGGACATGACCGGCGCGGACATCGCGGCGACCCACTGCGTGGCGGCGAACGCCGACCAGGTGGAGGTCGAGGTCCAGCTGACGTACGCGCCGGTGTTCGTCGGGATGTTCTACGGGGGCGATGTGGTCGTGCATGGGGAAGCGGTGGCGGAGAACGAGGTGGGGTGAGGCCGCCTCCACCGTGCGGAGTGACGCGGGGCGGGACTACTTGCCGCCCTGCTCCTCGGTCTTCACCCCGTCCTTGACCTTCTTCTCCAGATCGAGTTCCAGCTTCTTGAACTCGCGGACGACCGCGTCGGACATGCCGGCCAGCGCGTCCAGCTGCTGGGTGATGTCCTCGCGGCCGTCCTCCCAGTTGGCCTCGAAGTCGCCGAGGGCGTCGTTGACGCCGCCGTCGCCGATGTCGTCCTTGTAGGACTCGAAGAGCTTCTTGGTGTGGTTCAGGCGAGTCTTGAGGGAGCGCAGCCGGCTCCCGTAGGTCTCCAGCTCGCTCAGCGGCAGTGCGAGGTCGCTCTTGCCCTTGCCCATGTGTCTGTCCCCCAGTCGGCCTCGTAGTCTTTGCGGAACCGTACAACGAGACGACTGCGCAACGAGTGGTCGAATGAAACAAACGGGGGAGGCGGTGTCATGGCCCGCTACATGGAGGCGCTCACGGTCGAGCGCGGCGGCTTTCTGATCAAGGTGCCGGAATCGTGGTGGGAGTTCGACGTCCGCCCCGAGTCGCGGGACGACTCCATCCGGCGGATGGTCACCGAACGGGTACGTCAGCGCCCGGAGTTGGCCCAGTACCGGGACACGTACATCGCCTTCCTGCGCAAGGCGGCGGCGGACGCGTGGAAGTCCGGTGCGCTGTACTGCGGTTGCATGGCGGAGAGCTTCGGCGGCGACACACCGATCACCGGCTCGGTGACGGTCTCCCTGGTCGGCGGCCGCACCCGCGACGGCGAACCCCTGTCGACCGACCCGGCGGCGATGGCAGGCACCCTCGCGGCGAAGGAGGCGAAGAAGGAGGGCGACGCCTGGCGCAAGGTGACGACCGTCGACATCCCCGGCGTGGGCCAGGCGGCGCGGACGTACGGCATCGAGGACATCGCCGTACCGGACGACAGCCTGAACCGGACCGTGCGGGCTGTGCTGATGCAGACGTTCATTCCGGTGCCCGGGCAGGCGGGGAAGGTGGCGCTGGTGGCGGGGAGCAGTCAGGTGCTGGATCTGGCCGACTCGTTCTTCGACATCTTCGATGCGATTACTTCGACGTTTCGGTTCACTGGGTAGTCGGGCCGGGCCGGCCTTCACCGGATAGCCGGATAGCCGGATAGCCGGATAGCCGGAGGGCCGGAGGGCGACGGCTGCGGGATTGGCATGTGTGCTGGATCTGGAGAAGGATCCAACGCCGGGGGATCCGGACCGGGTGCGGCATCTGGCGCGGGTGTTGCACGATTTCGCGGATGACGTGTCCGAGGCGTTGCGTCTGGTCAAGGGCACGTCGGAGGATGACGCGGCGCTTGACAGGCGCTGGTCAAGGGCAGGGAGGCGCGGGACGATCTGTCCTCGCCGGCGGAGTACGACCTGGCGGGCGCGAAGCGGCACCGCAAGCAGATCCGCGAGGCCCTGGGGTTTCGGCCGCCGACGCTCGCCGGCGAGGCCTGACCGCCCTGTTCTGGTCCAACGTCAACCCGTACGGAACGTTCCGCCTCGACATGGACAAGCGCCTCGACCTGGGGCTGCCCACTGCCGTGCCCACCCCCGCACTACCCCCTCCGCTCGATCGACCACGGAGCCACGTTGAAGGACTTCGCCGACCGCACCGACCCCCGGATGAACGAGGCCGCGTGGCGCGCCTTCGACCTGACGCGCGCCTGCGTCGCTTCTTGCGCGTCAGTCCGGCAGCCAGTGCAGCTCGTGCGCCAGGGTTTTGGCGACGGCCCGGATGCGGCGGTGTAGTGGCGACTGCTCGCGTGGGAGGACCAGGTGGATCGTCAGGCTGGGCGCGCCCCGCAGTGGTCGCCAGGTGAGACCGGCCAGTGATGCCGTGACCGCGGCTTCTCCGGCCGGGGCGAGGGTGACCCCGTCGCGCAGGTCGCGCTGAGACATGTCGAAAGAGACCGCGGGCGTGTGGAATCGGGGGTGTGGTCGGGTGTCTCGGAACAGTGCGGACAGCTGATCGTGGATCACGGGGTTGGCCGCACGGTCCGGGAGTCGCAGCGGATACGCGGCCGCGTCGGCGATCTCGATCTCCGGGTGTTCGGCCAGCGGATGGTGCTGCGCCAGCTGGACCCCGATGCGCTGACGCCGCAGCAGGAGCCGGCGCACGCCACGGCCCGGCTGTTCACCGCGGGTGATCCCGGCATCGATGCGGCCGTCGGCGACCGCGGGGGAGATCTCCGGTGTCGCCATCGGGACCGCGCCGACCTCGAGTCCGCTGTTGCCGCGAATCAGCCTGTCCACCAGGGCTGGTGCCGTCTCGGCCCCGGTGCTGAGGCTGTATCCGATGCGCAGCGTGCCCAGTTCACCGGCGGCCGCGCTCCGGGCGGTGTCCCATGCCCGGTCCAGCGCCGCCAGTGCGGGCGGCGCGGACTCCGCCAAAGCCGCACCGGCCGTGGTCAATACGACGCTACGCGTGTTGCGGACCAGCAGGGCCGTACCGAGTTCCGCCTCCAGTCGGCGCATCCGGGCGCTGAGTGCGGGCTGTGCGATACCGATCCGTGCGGCCGCGCGGGTGAAGTTCAACTCCTGCGCCAGCACCAGGAAGTAGCGCAGGCTCACCGTATCCGGCGCCACGTGCCCCTCCTGCCGATTGATAACGATCCGTTCTGAGTCTATCCCGTACCGGTCTTTCCCTCGACCGCACATCAAGCTTTAACCTGCGCATATGACGATTCAACTGACCGCAGTACTACCCATCGCACTCACGCACACCGCCGATTTCGAGTCCGCCCTCACGGTTCTCGCGAAGGCCGCGGCCACCGAGCCCGGTGTGCTCGACCATGGATTCTGGCGCGACCTGGACGGAGGTCGTCATGCATAGGTCGTTGGTCCTGTATTCCAAGCCCGTCGACCCTGACCACTTCCGCGACTACTACGTGAACAACCACCTTCCGCTGGTCAAGAATTGGCCCGGCCCGCTTGCGTGGCGCTACAGCTTCGACGTGGCGGCGACCGAGGGAGAAGCGCCGTATTTCGCGGTCTTCGAAGCCGACTTCGCTGACGCCGCCGCCATGGCCGCGGCGCGGGCGTCGCCGGAAGGCCAGCGGGTGGCCGCCGATGTCGTCAACTACGCCACCGGCGGTTTGGTCGTCATCCACTATCCGGTGCAGGACGGCACCGGCTGAGGCAGGCCGGTACGCTCCGGGACGCGTTCGGTCGGCCGCTTAAGGCCAGGTCCGGCTAGCGGCGGACGCCGTTGGCGGTTGCCTGTTCGTTGAGCGTCAAAGGTGGGCCGATGTCCTGGCGGGATGTCACGGTGGTTGATGCGTGCGTGCGGCGCGACGGCCGGGGCGGTAGCCCCACGTCCGTCACCGACGACGACCCGGCGGCGACGGACGCGGACCGGCGTGCTGTCGCTGCTGCGGCCGGCACCTCGCACGCGGCGTTCCTCGGCCCGGGGCGGACGCCGGACGGTGGCTGGCCGGTCCGGTTCTTCACCGCCACCGCCACCGCCGAACTGTCCGGCTGCGGCCACGGCACCGTTGCCGCGCAGGCCGTCCGGTTGACCCGCACCGCGCTGGGCGAGCTGAACGACCGCCAACACACCGGCGGGCGCACGTTCGACACCGTCGCGATCCGCCTCTCACCCGCCGCACGCCGGACCAGCTCGCAGCCCCCGCCCCCGGACGAGCGCGCCGCGATCGTCGCCGCGCTCGGGCTCACCGCGGACGACCCGCATGATCCGGGACCGCACCCTCGAAGGCCACGAGTCCGCCCGCAAGCGCGGCAAGACCATTGGCGGCGCGGGCGTCACCGACGACGACATGCTGTTCACCGCCCTGCGCCTATGTGACGAGGGGTTGAGCCTGCGCGACTTCGCGGCCCGGCTCGTCATCTCCAAGGGTGCGAAGAAGGGTCAGCACCCCTCGCCCGCCACCGTCCTGCGCATGCTGCGCGAACATGATGAACAAGTCGCCACGGCCGCGCATGCCCGAGCAGCCAAAGCTACCGGCGGGTTACTTGTTCCCTGGTGTCTGGGCTAGGACTTCGGGGCCGGCTCCGGTGGCGGACACGCAACTCCAGGTCCTCGTCGGGCAGCGCGGGCATAGTCCTCTGTCTGCATGAGGCCAGGGATATGCAGGAACTCCACGTCGTTCCGGTACGTGCCGTGGTAGTGAGCTGCGATCCGGCGTAGGCGCGCTTCACTCAGGCCCGCGTGGCATGGCTTCCTCCTCGCCCCCAACCGTCTTGGCGAAGATGACTTCGAAATTGCCCCGGCTCCACGGACTTTCCACAAAACGCGGTGATCAAAGTTCATAACTCAGCGTAAAGCTTGGCCTACTTCCGGGAGATGAAGTCCGGAGATCTGACAGAGAGCGGAAAGACGATGAACCAAATCGCCACGCCGGAAACAGGGGCCGCGCTCGGCGCGAATCCCGATTACGTACTCGGAAGCTCCGACTTGGAGCACCGGCGCCTTGTGTTGCAGGCACGGATTCTGCGCCCTTCGACCGAGCAGTTCCTGCGCTTGGGCGGTCTGAAGCCCGGCATGTCCGTCCTGGACCTTGGTTCAGGCGTGGGTGATGTCTCGATGCTGGCCGCCGCGATCGTGGGGCCGCGTGGCCGGGTCCTGGGCGTCGACCGCGATCCGGTGGTCACGGAGAAGGCCCGCCGCAGGGTGCGGAACGAAGGCTTCGACGGGAACATCGACTTCGCGGTCACCGAGCTCGACGACTTCGACTCCACAGAGCGTTTCGACGCCGTGGTGGGCCGCTTCGTCCTGCTGTACCAGAAGGACCCTGCCGCCACGCTCCGACGGTTCGCCCGGCTCCTGCGGCCGGGCGGGATTCTGGTGTTCCACGAGATCGACTTCACTGTGCAGAACCCCAGTTGGCCGCCGAGTCCTCTGTGGGACGACAGCTACGCGCTGCTCGCCAAGGCGTTCCGGGCCAACGGAACACCGCCGGACTTCGGGCGCCAGCTGAACCGCACCTTCCTCGATGCCGGACTGCCCGGCCCGATGGTCGAGTGCCATGCCTCGGTCGTGGTGGGCGGGGACTCGCCGATGGTCCCGTGGCTGGCGTACACGCTGCGCAGCCTCGAACCGGCGCTGGCGATGGCGGGCCTGTCCCTGCCCGCGGGCCTCGTCGCCGACGACACCCTGTCGGACTTCTTGGCGAAGGCCCTGACGGAACAGGGCGGTCAGGCTCTGGGGGCGTTGCAGTACGGCGCCTGGACCCGAATGCCGTAGGGCACCGTATCCACCTCCCATGTGACGTCCGAGTACCGCTTCGTGTCCAGGTCCTTCGGCAGACTCACATCGGAACCGTCTGCATCGGCTGAGGCCGATGCAGACGCCGATGCAGACGGGCTGCTCGACGCCGACGTTCCGGTTCGCTGGTTGATGTTTCCCCCGAACGGTTGTGCCTTGTAAGTTCACGTGTGCATACGGTTGTTTGTGATCCGTGGGTGACGGGGGACGGGGACGAAGGATGGCGGGCTACCGGCCGCGGGATTGGCATGTGCTGGATCTGGAGAAGGATCCGACGCCGGGTGATCCGGTCCGGGTGCGGTATCTGGCGCGGGTGTTGCACGATTTCGCGGATGACGTGTCTGAGGCGTTGCGTCTGGTGAAGGGCATGGCCGAGGACGATGTGGGGCTGGAGTGGGCGGGCAAGTCGGCGGCGGTGTTCAAGGAGCAGTTCTCCGGGGTTCCGAAGAATCTGAAGAAGCTGAAGAAGTCGTACGAGTTGTGCGGTGATGCGCTGGCGGCGTACTGGCCGAAGCTGGAACGCGCCCAGGCGCTCGCGGACAAGGCACTCGCCAAGGGCAGGGAAGCACGGGATGACCTTTCCTCCGCCCAGTCGCGGTTGTCGTCGGCGGACTCGTGGGTGACGCGGGCTGGCAAGGAAGCCGACAAGTACAAGGACGATCCGACTGGCAGTAAGAGCAGCACAGAGAAGCCGGATGAGGCGAAGGTGCGGGCCGCCACCCGGGATGTCCAGCACGCCCAAAGCGCCCATACCAAGGCGCAGTCGGACGTCACGGGTGCGCAGGATGCGTTGGACGCGGCGAAGAAGATGGCGGCGGATGCGCGGACGATGCGTGAGGAGGCGGCGCGGGAGGCGAAGTCGAAGATCGATGAGGCCTCGGATGCGGGCATTCAGAACCGGTCGTGGTGGGAGGATGTCGGGGACTGGTTTGAGGACAACTGGGACACGATCGTCACCGTCTGCAAGGTGGTCGTGGCCGTCCTCGGGATTGTCGCGATGATTGTCGGGGGGCCGATCCTCGGGGCGATCGTGCTGGTGGCCGCGCTCGTCGTGCTCGCCGACACGCTCTACAAATATTCCAAGGGCCAGGCGTCGCTATGGGATGTGGGGTTCGCGGCGCTGGACTGCATCCCGGGCATGAAGGGGCTGACCACGCTCGGCGGTCTGGCCAAGGGGCTGAAGGCTTTCGGCAAGACCGGCCTCAAGGGCATGGCCATGGGGCTCAAGGGGCTCGGCCCGGGCATGAAGAACCTGGGCCGCCAGATGAAGAACCTCTTCACCTGCGGCGACCCAATTGACATGGCCACCGGCCAGATGGTGATGTCGATCACCGACTTCACCCTGCCGGGCGTCCTGCCGCTCGTCATCGAGCGCAGTCACCGCACAGGGGTGGAGTCCGGACGCTGGTTCGGTGCCGGTTGGACGTCCACCCTCGACCAGCGGCTCCTGATCGATGACGACGGCGTCCGGTTCATCGGCACCGACGGCACAGTGCTGCACTACGCGGTTCCGGAGGCGGGCGAGCCGATGCGGCCGGTCTTCGGCCCCAACTGGCCTCTGCGCTGGGACGGCACGCCAGACGGAGAAGCCACCGTCCACCAGCCCCAGAGCGGCACGACGCTCGTTTTCCGCCGAGTGCCGGGCGGCCGCACCACGGAACTCCCGCTGGTCGGTCTCCAGGACCGCAACGGCAACACGATCGACATCCGTCACGCGGAGGACGGCTCCCCGTGCGAGGTGATCCATCAAGGCGGCTACCGGCTCGGAGTCACCGCCTCGTCCGGCCGTGTGGCGTCCCTGACGCTGCTCAGCGCTCCGGATCAGCCCTGCCTCATGACATACGAGTACGACGCACAGGGCCGTCTGATCGGCGTCGTCGACTCCTCCTCGGTTCCTCAGCGCTACAGCTACGACGACCGGCAGCGGGTCACCGGATGGCAGAGCAGGACCGGCGACTGGTACCGCTACGCCTACGACGAAGCCGGCCGCTGTGTCCGTACGGGCAGCGACAGCGGCGTTCTTGCGTACCGCTATGCCTACGACGACGAGACACGCACCACTGTCGCGACGGACTCCCTCGGGCAGCAGATCACCTACACCTTCGACGAGGACTTCCTCCCTGTCATCGAGACCGATCCGCTGGGGCACACCACCACCCGCGACTGGGACGAGTTCGGCCATCTGGTGGCCCTGACCGACCCTCTGGGGCGTACCACCCATTTCCACCACGACGACACCGGCAACATCACGGAGGTCGTGCGTCCGGACGGCGGCGTCGTGGCCAAGGAGTACAACGAGTACGGACAGATCACGAAGGTCACCCAGCCGGACGGCAGCACATGGAAGTCGGATTACGACGAGCGCGGCAACCGGGTGGCGGTCGCCGATCCCCTCGGCGCCACGACGGCCTTCACATTCGACGAGCACGGTGGTCTCATCGGCATCACCGACGCCCTCGGCAACCGCCGGCAGACGCTGGCCAACGACGCCGCGGGGCTGGTGGTCGGCATCGTCGACGCATTGGGAGCGCGGAACTCGCTTGTACGTGACGCGTTCGGTCGGATCGTCGAACTCGCCGACCCCTTCGGGGCGGTCACCCGGATCGGCTGGACCCCGGAGGGCCGGATCTCCTGGCGCCACTTGCCGAACGGGACCACGGAACACTGGTCGTACGACGCCGAGGGCAACCCTCTGGAATACCGTTCGTCGAACGGCCGCCACACGCGCTTCGAGAACACCCACTTCGATCTCTGCACCTTGCGCCAGAGCGAGGACGGGACGCTGGAACGCTTCCGGTACGACACCGAGCTGAGACTGAGGAGCGTCACCAACGCACAGGGCCGGGAGTGGAGTTACACCTATGACGGCGTAGGACGGGTGACATCCGAAACGGACTTCGACGGCCGGACCCTTACGTACCGTTATGACGCCGCCGGGCAGCTGGTCGAGCGGACCAACGGCGCGGGTCAGGTCACCGGGTTCCGGTACGACGCCATCGGCAACGTCATCGCGATGGAGGCCGACGGGACCGCCACGACGTATGAGTACGACATGCTCGGCAGGCTCGTACGGGCGCGCGGCGCCGATGTCGAACTCCGCGCGGAGCACGACGCCATGGGCCGGGTCCTGGCGGAGTCGTGGAACGGGCGGGAGGTGCGGTCCGAGTACGACCTCATCGGTCGCCGCGTCGCACGGCGCACACCGAGCGGCGCGCTCACCCGATGGATCTACGACGCCGAGCGGCGCTCCGTCGTGCAGCGGTCCGGGCAGCATGACGTCACGTTTCAGTACGACGTCGCCGGCCGCGAGGTCGAGCGGGTGCTCGGGGACGCCGCGCGCCTGACCCACGAGTGGGACGCCGAGCGGCTGCGTACCACACAGCGGCTCCAGACGGGGTCGGGCGACGTGCGCCGGCGCGCGTTCGATCACCGCCCCGACGGCATGCTCTCGTCGGTGACGGACTCACGTCTCGGTGAGCGGACCTTCACGTTCGACCCGGCCGGGAGGGTGACGGCCGCGCGAGGCGGCAGCGACGGCCGGGACGAGAGCTACCGGTTCGACGCCCTCGGCAACCTCACCGAATTCAGCACGTCAGCACCGGTGTACGACGAGGAGACCGGCCCCGGCGAGCGTACCTACTCGGGCACCCTGATCGAGCGGGCGGGCCGGACCCGCTACCGCCACGACGGGCAGGGCCGCGTCGTGCAGCGGACCACGAAGCTGCTGTCCGGCGGCACGCGCGTCTGGCGCTACGCCTGGAACACCGAGGACCAACTCACCGACGTCCTCACCCCTGACGGCCGTCACTGGCACTACGTGTACGACCCAGTGGGGCGACGCGTCGCCAAGCAGTTGCTGGGGGACGACGGTGCGACCGTCGTCGAGCAGATCTCCTTCTTCTGGGACGGCGACAATCTCGCCGAGCAGACGGACGGAACCCTCAGCATGTCGTGGGACTGGGGGGACGGGCCGGTCCCGATCGGCCAGCGTGTGCGCGACACCGGCCCGGTCGGGCCGGACACCGCGCAGCACGAGATCGACGAACGCTTCTACGCCATTGTCACCGACCTCATCGGGACGCCGACGGAACTCGTCGACCCCTGCGGAGAGGTCGTCTGGACGCAGTCGTCCACGCTCTGGGGCGTTCCCACGGAGCGGGCCGACGCACCGCGCGTCGATTGCCCGCTGCGCTTCCCGGGCCAGTACTTCGATGACGAAACCGGGCTGCATTACAACGTTCACCGTTATTACGAGCCCGGTACGGCACGCTATCTGAGTCCCGATCCTCTGGGCCGGACGCCGGGGCCCAACCACTATGCGTATGTGAAGAATCCGCTGCAGTGGAAGGACCCGTTGGGGCTCAAAGCGCCCTGCATGGTGGACCTCTTCCACGGGACGACCGGGGCCGGTGCGGACAACATCCTCGCCCGCGGGATCGATCCCCAGTTCAAGCCCCGGGAGATGGACTTCGGCGCGTACGGTTTCTACGTGACCAACAGTCCGCAGCAGGCCATCGACTGGGCGAAGAGGCTGGGGAAGAGGTACGACGATGTTCCCGCGGTTCTGCACTTCCGGGTACCCAAGAGCGAGTTGGACAAGCTGAACAGCAAGATCTTCGACGGCCCCAGTGATGAACTTGCCGACTTCATCCGGCATCATCGAAGCGGCGGGGACATGCACGGCTATGACATGGTCGAAGGTCCGATGCTGAGAAACGTCCCCGCGTTCCTCGACGGGAAACCCGGCGTGTTCAACGGGCATCAAATGGCGATCTTCACCGATCGCGCAGCCCAATTGTTTGACAATTCATTCGTACGGAGAGTGGGTCCATCGTGAGGACTGAGGAATTCCTCATCGAACTTGATGAGGGAATGCTCGACTACTTCCGGCAGATCGCCGAGGAGATGGTCGGCCGGTTCGGAATCTCCCGAGCCGAAGCGGTGGCCAGGATCAACGCGACGTACGAGGGGGAGGAGATCGAACCCTATCCCGACCTCATGTGCCACGAACCGGCGAAGTACTGGGCCTATGGTCTCTACTTCGAGCCGAGAGAGGGTCAGTTGCCGTACGGCGCTCCCGGAGAGAATCTTTCCGAGTGGGCAGTGCGGCCGGCTCCCCCCGCCGACTCGCATGTCTGGACGCTCAAGGAGTGAGCCGGGGGCTCATGCGCTGCCCACGGACTCGACGGCCCCACCGAGGTGGACGCCTCGTTCGAGCTCGGCGGGCGTCGCGGCCCAGCTCGACGGCGAACGACCCCGGAGCTGTACGCGGCGCTGCGCGCCGAGGGCACCGGCGGCTTCGCCGAGGACGCCATCAGGGACACGCTCAGGTTCGTGCCGTTCCGGAAGTGCGCGATCTCTACGCAGTTGTTGCCGTCCCGCCGGAGAAGGACGACTTCTGCCAGTTGTCAGGGGTGGTCACAGTGCGCCGGACGGTCCAGGTACGAGCACGACGCACCGGGTCGGGTGGTGCGGCATACGCGCGTTCTGCTGTCCGGTGGGTCGCGCACCTGGCTGTTCACCTGGGACGCGGAGGACCGTCTGCGGACGGTTACCACCCCGGACGGAAGCCGCTGGCGCTACCGTTACGACCCGCTGGGTAGGCGCATCGCCAAGGAACTCCTCTCCGCGGATGGCGAAAGGGTGGTCGAGCGCGCCGATTTCGCCTGGGACGGTACCCCGCTGGCGGAGGAGAGCCGATCGAGCGCCCCCGGGATGGGCGAGATCTGCACCACGACCTGGGACTGGAGCCGGGTAGTGACCGTCCCCTCGTGCAGCGCACCCGTTCGGGGGAGCGGTGGGACGACGAGGCGTGACCGACGAGATGGGGAATGCAGCCTGGCGTTCCCGGCACACTCTGTACTTCGACGCCGAGACAGGGCTCCACTACAGCCATCACCGCTATGTGGTCAACCCGCTCGTCTTGCTCCTTGCGAGGAACTCTCATGGATCTCACCGGTCATTCGACTGATTACATCGTGGACGCGTCATTTCCGGAGGCAATGCGGGGCTTCGCCCATCAGGCACAGCGGCGGTGGCCAGGACTGTTCCTGTACGGGGAGCCGCTTCCGCCCGGCGCAGCGGAAGACTGGCGTGGAGGACTTCTGGGAAGACAACGGCTACTCGCTCGACGCCACACGGCAAGGACCGTATGCCGTCTTCTATCGACTCCACGCGCAGTCGCTGTACGCGACGACCGTGTCCGGAGTCCGCCTGGGCTCCCCGGAATCCGAGGAGAACCTCGAAGGCACGAGGCTCCTGTTGTCCGCGTACTACGCCGTCAGCCTGCTCACACCCGAGGATCCCGCCGTCGATCCATTCTCCGGAGGAATCGTGGACGATTTCGTAGCGTCCTTCGGAGTGACCAGTGGAACCTGGCGAGGGGTGTGACCAGGAAAGTCCGGTATGGCATTCGGAGTGCGACGGGTGACGGACGTAGGCCGGGCGGGACGTCCGAATTCGACTGGAAGCGGCAAGGTCTTTCGGGTATCGAGGATCTCGCGGCCGTGGACGCCGCGTTCGAGCAGCGGCGAGCAGCATCTCGGCACGGCGGTGACCGGGCTGGCCTTCATGTGCCCGTCGGAAGTGGCATCGCCGGAGATCGTGCGGTCGATGCGGGTGTTGGACGCCGTGCGGCGGGAGTTTGCGTTCACCGCGGCGGGTACCGTAGGTGCGGCTCAATGGTGAGCTGGCCCCGAGGCTCTAACGGGAGTGTTCCTCGGCAGGTTGAAAAAAGACTCACTATCCGAGAGCGCGGTACAAGTGACGGCAGAAGAAACCTGGGAAGCGGCGAAGCGTAGATACCCAGTGGGGTCCGACGCCCACGGCAGAGTCAAGGCACGGTTCCCCTTCGGTGTCTTTGTGGAACTCGACGCCGCTCCCGGGTGCAACGGATTCATCGATCTCTTGTCGTACAACCCGGACGGCACCATCAATGACCTCGCAGCCCCTGCCGTTCCGTTGCCCGAGGTCGGGGAGATCGTCGAGGGAATCGTCGCGATACACGTCGACCGCGACAGGCAGATCCGTATCCGGGTCGGCGCTCCGTTCTGGGAGTCGTGATCGCCGTCGCATTCAGGCCGCTGAGCGTCAACTCTCTGTCTTCAGGGCCTTGATGAACGCAGAGAAGGCTCCGGGGGGGAAGGAGACAGTGCCTTGGGTCGGGTCCTTCGAGTCCCGTATCGCGACTCGGGTGTGCAGGTTTGCTATCTCGACGCAGGCGTTGCCGTCCCCGCTGCCGGAGAAGGAGGATTTCTGCCAGTTGACGGGGGTGGTCACGGTTCGCCTCACAGTTCCTTCGCCAGCCTGTGGATGAAGTCGCGCGACCGTTGGGGGTCGAGCGATGCGGCCTCCATCCTACGGAAAAGTGTTCGAAACGTGCCGAGTTGGGCTTCGGAGTCGATGAAGCCCGCGCCCTGAGGGCCGTCGCGTACGACCGTGTCCAGCTTGGGCACGGTGCCACCCGCGTACACCATCGCGCTGTCGGCGCCGGCGAAACCATCCAGGTCGAACGGAATAACGCGCACGGTGATGTGATCTGCTTCCGAGAACTCCAGGATGTGTACGAGCTGAACCCGAGATGCGACGCGGTCACCGACCCGGATGCGTAGTGCCGACTCGTGTATCACGGCCTCGTAGGGGGTCGGCTGGGGGCCTTCGAGGATAACGCGGCGATCCAACCGGTGTCGGACGCGCAAGTCGAGCTCGTTCTCCGGGAGTTCCGGCACTCTGTATCCGAGGATCCCGCGGGCGTAGTCCTCTGTCTGGAGCAGGCCGGGGACGTGCAGAAAGTCCACGTCCCAGCGGTAGGTGGCGTGATGCTCCAGCTCGGACAGGTCCAGAAAAGACGTCGGTAGCAGCCCCCGGTACTCCTCCCACCAGCCGCGCGTCCGGTTGGTGGCCATCGTGACCAGTGCCGCGATCAACTCCTCGTTAGTGCAGGCGTAGTGAGCAGCGAGACTGCGAACGCGGGTCGCGCTCACTCCCGCGATGCCGGACTCGATCTGGCTCATCTGGACGGAGTCGGCTCCGAGCAGCGCGGCGGCTTCACGTGCCTTGAGCCCTGCGGCCTCCCGCAGTTTGCGCAGTTCAGCACCAAGACGTGCCTGTCGTGCGGTCGGCTGCGGCCGACGCGGCATGGTTTCCTCCTCGCCATCAACTGCCTGGAGGCAGCGACTCGTTCGAGGGCAAGATTACGGCAGCGGCTTGCAAAGTCCTAAATTGAGGTCCTACCGTCAGTGACGCGACGCACACGCTGCGGAACGCCGGGACCCCCGGAAGCGCACCGCCCCGTCCTGCCACGACGGCTGCGGCACTGCCACCGCCCGTCACCGCCACAGATCCCGCCAGCCTTCCCTTTCTCTGACAGGAGTTCAGCCATGCCCGAAAACGAACCCTGGGAGTACACCTTGTACATCCCGAACGACCCCCGAGCCGTCACCGTCAGCCGCCGCACTCTCCGTCTGATCCTCACGATGCACGGCCTGATCCGCCTCGTCGACACCGCCGAGTTGCTCGCAACGGAGCTGATTACCAACTCCGTACGGCACACCAAGGGGCCTGCTGCGCTACGTGTTTCCTGGTCGGCCGGCGTGCTGCGGATCGGGGCGTGGGATGCCGACCCCGAACCGCCCGAACCGCCGGGGAAGTTGGAGCAGCTCACCGAGCTGGAGGAGGGGCGCGGGCTCGCTCTCGTTCGGGCCTGTGCCGACCTGTGGGGGTGGCAGCCGCTGACCAGAGGCGGCCACCGGGGCAAGTACGTGTGGTGTGAGTGCGCCATGGAGGCGCCTTGATGTATCCCCGGTTGAGCCGGGAGGAATTCGGAGAGTATTCCTGGGTCAAATGACTTACCCAGAGCTGAAAGGTGATGGGGACCGTAGCATGTCAGGAAATCGGTGGCCGGGTCCAGGTGTCAGGGACGGTGCACCGAGAGACCCGCGCGATACGGC
>NZ_JBFAIR010000024.1:0-174607 GCF_040654815.1 Streptomyces sp. NPDC050619
AAGTCACTGCTTGCCTTCGGCATCGCCCTCATCCTCCTGATGCGCTTCCGCCCCGAAGGCATCATCGCCAACCGCCGCAACCAACTCGAATTCCACGAGACCGGCCAACTCGATGTACCAGAACAAACGACGCTCACCGACCAACCCGTGACCGTCACCAAGGCGGGGGCGTGACCATCATGACGACACCTGTACTCGAAGCACGCGCCGTCACCATGCGCTTCGGCGGTCTCACCGCCGTACGATCCGTCGACCTCACCGTCAACTCCGGCGAGATCGTCGGCCTCATCGGCCCCAACGGCGCCGGAAAAACCACCTTCTTCAACTGCCTCACCGGCCTGTACGTCCCCACCGAAGGCACCGTCTCCTACAAAGGCACCGTGCTGCCGGCCAAACCCCACCTCGTCACCCAGGCCGGCATCGCCCGCACCTTCCAGAACATCCGCCTCTTCGCCAACATGACCGTCCTCGAAAACGTCCTCGTAGGCCGCCACACCCGGACCAAGGAAGGCCTGTGGTCGGCGCTGCTCCGCGGCCCCGGCTTCAAAAAAGCGGAAAAGGCCAGCGAAGAACGCGCCATGGAACTCCTCGAGTTCATCGGCCTCGCCGCCAAGCGCGACCACCTCGCCCGCAACCTCCCCTACGGCGAACAACGCAAGCTGGAGATCGCGCGCGCCATGGCCAGCGAACCAGGCCTGCTCCTGCTCGACGAGCCCACCGCCGGCATGAACCCCCAAGAGACGCGAGCCACCGAAGACCTGGTCTTCGCCATCCGCGACCAGGGCATCGCCGTCCTGCTCATCGAGCACGACATGCGCTTCGTCTTCAACCTCTCCGACCGCGTCGCCGTCCTCGTCCAAGGCGAAAAACTCGTCGAAGGCACCTCCGAAGTCGTCCAGGCCGACGAACGCGTCATCGCCGCCTACCTCGGCGAACCCTTCGAGGGCGAACCCGGCGAAGCCGAAGCCGCCGACGTCGCCGCCGCCGAAGCCGCCCTCGGGACACCGAGCACCACCACCCAGGGAGACGTCAAGTGACCGCACTGCTTGAGGTCGAAGACCTCCGCGTCTCCTACGGCAAGATCGAAGCCGTCAAGGGCATCTCCTTCAGCGTCGACGCCGGCCAGGTCGTCACCCTCATCGGCACCAACGGCGCCGGCAAAACGACCACCCTGCGCACCCTCTCCGGCCTGCTCAAGCCGACCAGCGGAAAGATCACCTTCGACGGCAAACCCCTGAGCGGCGTACCCGCCCACAAGATCGTCGCCCTCGGCCTCGCCCACTCCCCCGAAGGCCGCCACATCTTCCCCCGCCTCACCATCGCCGAAAACCTCCAACTCGGCGCCTTCCTGAGAACGGACAAGGCAGGCATCGACAAGGACATCCAACGCGCCTACGACCTCTTCCCCATCCTGGGAGAACGCAGGAAACAGGCCGCGGGAACCCTCTCAGGCGGCGAACAGCAGATGCTCGCGATGGGCCGCGCACTCATGTCCCAGCCGAAACTGCTCATGCTCGACGAGCCCTCCATGGGCCTCTCCCCGATCATGATGCAGAAGATCATGGCCACCATCGCCGAACTCAAGTCCACGGGCACGACGATCCTCCTCGTCGAACAGAACGCCCAGGCAGCCCTGTCGCTCGCCGACCAGGGACACGTCATGGAAGTCGGCAACATCGTCCTCTCAGGCACCGGGAACGACCTGCTGCACGACGAATCCGTACGCAAGGCCTACCTCGGCGAGGACTAGGCCGCGTTTGGGCTGGTCACGCAACGCGGCCCGCGCCCCCTGATTCGGGGGCGCGGGCCGCGTTCGTGCTCCGGGTGTCAGCCCTTGCTGTTCTTCTTCTCGTCGGCGTCCTGGATGACCGCCTCGGCGACCTGCTGCATGGACATCCGACGGTCCATGGAGGTCTTCTGGATCCACCGGAACGCGGCCGGCTCGGTCAGGCCGTACTCGGTCTGGAGGATCGACTTCGCGCGGTCGACGAGCTTGCGGGTCTCCAGACGCTGGGAGAGGTCGGCGACCTCGCGCTCCAGCTCCTTCAGCTCCGTGAACCTCGATACGGCCATCTCGATCGCCGGAACGACGTCACTCTTGCTGAACGGCTTCACCAGGTACGCCATCGCGCCGGCGTCCCTGGCGCGCTCGACGAGGTCGCGCTGCGAGAAGGCGGTCAGCATGAGCACCGGGGCGATCCGCTCCTCGGCGATCTTCTCGGCCGCCGAGATGCCGTCGAGCTTGGGCATCTTCACGTCGAGGATCACGAGGTCCGGCTTGTGCTCACGGGCGAGCTCGACGGCCTGCTCACCGTCACCGGCCTCGCCGACGACGCTGTAGCCCTCTTCCTCCAGCATCTCTTTGAGATCGAGCCGGATCAGGGCCTCGTCCTCGGCGATGACGACACGGGTCGTCAGCGGAGGCACGTGCGACTTGTCGTCGTCGGGCGCGTCTACGGGCTGGGGCGACTCGGGGGCGGTCACGGGGGCTCCTTGTTGCGGGCCGGGCAGGTACTGCTGTCTATGCAGCCTACCTAGAGGCGGGGAGCTACGGTGACCCGGTACACTCTCGACAGTGCCAGCCGGGTTGGCGGAACAGGCTTACGCGGATGTCTCAAACACATCTGTCCGAAAGGACATACGGGTTCGAATCCCGTACCCGGCACTTCCCGAAGCGGATGCTCACGTTCTCGTGAACATCCGCTTTTTGCTGCGCGCGGTCACGATCAGTAACTCACAGTGGTCGCATGGAACAGCACAGCCCTTCGATTCGCGCCCAAGCCGTCGCACTCATGCGCCAAGGTGTCCCCAACCGTGTAGTCGCGGAGCGCCTCAACATCCCACGGGGAACCGTCGGCTGGTGGCGCAGCGAGGACCGCCGAGCACGCGGCGAGACGTACGAGCAGCCAACGGACTGCCCTCGATGTACGGGGCGCGAGTTCGACGTAGTCGCGTACGCGTACCTGCTCGGCCTCTACCTGGGCGATGGCCACATCATCTCGAAGCCCAAGCAACACCATCTGTCCATCTTCTGCAACGCGACCCAGACCGGTCTGATCGCCGCCGCCGAGGAAGCCATGCGCAAGGTGATGCCGCTCCCGAGCGTCACGCAGCGCTACAAGCCCGGCTGCATCGAGGTGAAGTCGTACACGATGCACTGGACCTGTATGTTCCCCCAGCACGGCCCCGGCAAGAAGCACGAGCGCACCATCGCCCTCGCACCCTGGCAGCAAGCCATCGTCGACGCCCACCCCTGGGAGTTCATCCGCGGCCTCATCCATTCCGACGGCTGCCGGATCACCAACTGGACCAGTCGCGTCGTAGCCGGTGAACGCAAGCGGTACGAATACCCTCGGTACTTCTTCACCAACGTCTCCGAGGACATCCGTCGGCTCTACACCGACACCCTCGACAAGCTCGGCATCGAGTGGACCCGCTGCACCCGCAACGGCAACCCGTACAACATCTCCGTCGCCCGCAAAGCCTCCGTAGCCCAAATGGACACCCACATAGGCCCCAAGCACTGAAAGGCCCCTACTTGTCGTCCTCGCCGATGTGGTGCACCCGGACCAGGTTCGTCGAGCCGGAGACCCCGGGAGGAGAGCCGGCCGTGATGACGACGATGTCGCCCTTCTCGCAGCGGCCGTACTTCAGCAGCAGTTCGTCGACCTGGTCCACCATGGCGTCGGTGGAGTTCACTTGGGGACCCAGGAAGGTCTCCACGCCCCACGTCAGGTTCAGCTGCGAGCGCGTCGCCGGTTCCGGGGTGAAGGCGAGCAGCGGGATCGGGGAGCGGTAGCGGGACAGGCGGCGGACTGTGTCGCCGGACTGGGTGAAGGCGACCAGGAATTTCGCTTCCAGGAAGTCGCCCATTTCCGCTGCCGCTCGGGCGACCGCGCCGCCTTGGGTGCGTGGCTTGTTGCGTTCGGTCAGGGGCGGGAGGCCCTTCGCGAGGATGTCTTCCTCGGCCGCTTCGACGATCCGTGCCATCGTCTGGACCGTTTCGATGGGGTACTTGCCGACGCTGGTCTCGCCGGACAGCATCACCGCGTCCGTGCCGTCGATGATCGCGTTGGCCACATCCGACGCCTCCGCCCTCGTCGGACGCGAGTTGTCGATCATCGAGTCGAGCATCTGGGTGGCGACGATGACCGGCTTGGCGTTGCGTTTGGCGAGTTTGATGGCGCGCTTCTGGACGATCGGGACCTGTTCGAGTGGCATCTCCACGCCCAGGTCCCCGCGCGCGACCATGATGCCGTCGAAGGCGGCGACGATGTCGTCGATCGCTTCCACTGCTTGGGGCTTCTCCACTTTCGCGATGACGGGGAGGCGGCGGCCTTCCTCGTCCATGATGCGGTGGACGTCCTCGATGTCGCGGCCGCTGCGGACGAAGGAGAGCGCGATGATGTCGAAGCCGTTGCGCAGGGCCCAGCGGAGGTCGGCCTCGTCCTTGTCGGAGAGGGCGGGGACGGAGACGGCGACGCCGGGGAGGTTGAGACCCTTGTGGTCGGAGATCACGCCTCCTTCGACCACTTTGGTGTGGACGCGGGGGCCGTCGACGGTGGTGACTTCGAGGCAGACCTTGCCGTCGTCGACGAGGATGTGTTCGCCGGGGGTTACGTCGGCGGCGAGGCCGGAGTAGGTGGTTCCGCAGGTCTGTCGGTCGCCTTCGGTGCCTTCTTCGACCGTGATGGTGAAGGTGTCGCCGCGTTCAAGGAGTACGGGTCCTTCGGTGAAGTGGCCGAGGCGGATCTTCGGGCCTTGAAGGTCGGCGAGCATGCCGACGCTGTGGCCGGTCTCGTCGGAGGCTTTGCGTACGCGCTGGTAGCGGTCCTCGTGTTCGCCGTAGGTGCCGTGGCTGAGGTTGAATCGGGCGACGTCCATTCCGGCTTCGACCAGTGCCTTGATCTGGTCGTACGAGTCGGTGGCGGGCCCCAGGGTGCAGACGATTTTTGCTCGGCGCATGTTTCGAGCCTATGACTTACTCACGGGTAGGGAATTGGCCACGCATGACTACTCAACAACCTTTGGGTGAAGTGCTATTGACAAGTGTTGAATTGTGCGCGGGGGTGCTCTGATGAGCATTCAAACGCGCGAATTCCTCTGGGGTCACAGCTGTGGCGGCGCCATGGTGAAGCGGGCGTTGACCTGGGCGTGGACCCGTTGGCGTTGGGGTTCGAGGTCGAGGGGGGCGGCGGCGTCTTCGGTGGCGTAGGCCATGGAGCGCATGCGGCCAGGGTTGGCCGGCGGGTAGGCCTGGGGGGTTTCCGCGCCGATGTCGGCGAGTTCCACGAGTGCCGCGAGTGTGGTGCCGAGTGCGTCGGCGTATTCCCTTGCCCGTTGTACGGCTTCTCGTACTGCCTGTTGCCGGGCTTCCTTGTGGGCGGGTGAGTCGGGGCGCAGGGCCCACCAGGGGCCGTCCACCCGCGTCAGGTCCAGGTCGGCGAGGCGGGTGGTGAGTTCGCCGAGTGCGGTGAAGTCGGTGAGTTCGGCGGTGATGTGGACGCGGCCGTGGTAGGCGTGGATGCGTTCGCCGCGGCCGTGTTCCTTGAGTTGGGGGGTGATGGAGAAGGAGCCGGTTTCCAGCCTCTCCACTGCTTCGCCGTAGGTCTTGATGAGGTCGAGGGCGGTGGTGTTGCGGCGGGTGAGGTCGTCGAGGGCGGCGCGGCGATCTTTGCCGCGGGCGGCGACGGTGATGCCGATGCGGGCGATTTCGGGGTCGACTTCGAGGCGTGCTTCGCCGCGGACGGCGATGCGGGGGGCGTCGGGGGTGCCGTAGGGCAGGGCGGGTTGGGGGTCTTGCGGGGGTGGGGTGGTCATACGTCCCACTCTGTCAGTTCTTACCTGCGGGGGGTGTCTGTCGGTCACCAGATCGAAACGTGCGGGGTCTATTGCGGTTGGGCATGGACGGGTCAGAATCTACGCGCGTTGTTGACCGTTTCCCGAGGAGATCGTGACATGCCGTTGAACCGTCGGAAGTTCCTGAAGAAGTCCGCTGTGACGGGGGCGGGGGTCGCGTTGGCCGGTGCGGCGGCTCCGGCGGCTGGGGCCGCGGAGGCGAAGAAGGGGACGAAGCCGGTGAAGCGGTACTCGCTGACGGTCATGGGCACCACCGATCTGCACGGTCATGTCTTCAACTGGGACTACTTCAAGGACGCGGAGTACGGCGACGCGCAGGGCAACGCGCAGGGTCTGGCGCGGATCTCGACGCTGGTGAACCGGGTGCGGAGTGAGAAGGGCCGCCGGAACACGCTGTTGCTGGACGCGGGCGACACGATTCAGGGCACGCCGCTGACGTACTACTACGCGAAGGTCGATCCGATCACCGCGGAGGGTGGTCCGGTGCATCCGATGGCGGCGGCGATGAATGCCATTGGGTATGACGCGGTGGCGCTTGGCAATCACGAGTTCAATTACGGCATCGAAACGCTGCGTAAGTTCGAGGAACAGTGCGACTTTCCGCTGCTGGGTGCGAACGCGCTGGACGCGAAGACGTTGAAGCCGGCTTTCCCGCCGTTCTTCATGAAGACGTTCCGGGTGCCGGGTGCGCCGCCGGTGAAGGTGGCGGTGCTCGGGTTGACGAATCCGGGTATCGCGATCTGGGACAAGGCGTATGTGCAGGGCAGGTTGACGTTCCCGGGGCTTGAGGAGCAGGCGGCGAAGTGGGTGCCGAGGCTGCGGTCGATGGGTGCGGATGTGGTGGTCGTATCGGCGCATTCGGGGTCGTCGGGGACGTCGTCGTACGGTGATCAGCTGCCGTATGTGGAGAATTCGGCGGCGTTGGTGGCGCGGCAGGTGCCGGGGATCGACGCGATTCTGGTCGGGCACGCGCATGTGGAGATCCCGGAGCTGAAGGTCGCCAACGAGGAGACGGGTCGGACGGTTGTCCTGTCGGA
Organism: Streptomyces sp. NPDC050619; assembly: GCF_040654815.1. Classification (NCBI taxonomy): domain Bacteria; kingdom Bacillati; phylum Actinomycetota; class Actinomycetes; order Kitasatosporales; family Streptomycetaceae; genus Streptomyces; species Streptomyces sp. NPDC050619. Next base: position 6,897 of record NZ_JBFAIR010000024.1, read on the forward strand.
GCCGCTGGCGTATGCGGAGCGGTTGTCTCTTTTCGACATCGAGTTGGTCTTCGCGAAGGGGAGGTGGGGGGTCGAGTCGGTGGCGGCGTCGGTTCTCAATTCCAATGCGGTGGCGGACGATCCGGAGATCACGAAGCTGTTGAAGGATGATCACGATGTCGTCGTGGCGTATGTCAATCAGGTGGTGGGCACGGCGACGGAGACGTTGACGACGGTGGATGCCCGCTATAAGGACGCGCCGATCATCGACCTGATCACGAAGGTGCAGGAGGACGTGGTCAGGGCGGCGCTGGCGGGTACCGAGTACGCGTCGATGCCGGTGATCGCGCAGGCGTCGCCGTTCTCGCGGACGTCGGAGATTCCGGCCGGGGAGGTGACGATCCGGGATTTGTCGAGTCTGTACGTGTACGACAACACGCTGGTCGCGAAGTTGATGACGGGGGCGCAGATCCGGGCGTATCTGGAGTATTCGGCGCAGTATTTCGTGCAGACGGCGGCCGGTGCGGTGGTCGATGTGGAGAAGCTGACGAATGCCGGGGGGCGTCCGGACTACAACTACGACTATGTGTCGGGGTTGGGTTATGAGATCGACATCGCGGAGGCGGCGGGTTCGCGGATCAGGAATCTGACGTACATGGGGGCGGCGCTGGATGATGGTCAGCAGTTTGTGCTGGCGGTGAACAACTACCGTGCGAACGGGGGCGGTGCGTTTCCGCATGTGGCTTCCGCTACCGAGGTGTGGGCGGAGTCGACGGAGATCCGGACGCGGATCGCGGAGTGGGTGACCGCGAAGGGGGTGCTGGATCCGAAGGATTTCGCGTCGGTGGACTGGAGGCTTACGCGGGGCGGTACGCCTGTTTTCTAGGGGCCAGGTGTAGGTGTGTGAAGGCCGGTGGTTGTGCCGCCGGCCTTCACTTCGTGTTACAGCAGGCTGGTGACGCTGTTCTGGATGGCTGCCACGTCGCCGGCGATGGCGGCTGTGGTCTGTACGCCGGGGGCGATGAAGCCCAGCCAGCGCAGGAGGGTGTTGCGGCGTGGTTCCTCTCGGGTGAGTTCGGCTTCGACGTGTTCGGCGGCCTGGACGAGTTCGGCGCCGTCTTCGTAGTGGTGCTGGTCTCGGCGTAAGTGCTCGAGCAACAGGTGGGCGGCGGCGCGGAGTTCGGTGATGGCGGCTTCGCGGTCGGCTTCGGTGGGGGCGCCGGTGGTTGCGGTGGAGTGGTTGAGGGCGACCGCGCTGGCGTCGATGCGGATGTTGCCGCCGGCGTGGATGCCGCTGTTGTTTCCGGTGTCGGTTTCTGACATGCCGTCACTTTCCTCGGTTCGCGGGTGGTGCGGCTGGGGTGCCGGCGGGCGAGCCGGGGGTGACGGGGGCGCCGGAGGGCTGGCCGCGTCGGAAGACGCCGGCGATGCTGCCGCCGACGCCGACGGCGGAGCTGTTGAGCGTCACGTTTCCGCCCGCGTACAGGCCCATGTTGTTGATGGTGGCCTGGCGCTGGATCAGGTCGCCGGAGTCGATGTTGTGGTCCTCCATGAAGTCCACCAGGGCGTCCAGCACGCGGTGTTCGACCGTCTTGGCGTACAGCTCCCGGTCGAGTTGCTGGAAGTAGCGGTAGTAGAGCTGGTCGCTCGCGGCGTCCCGGATGCTGAAGGCCGCTCCGTAGTTGAACGAGCGGTGGCGGATCTCCCGGCTCTGGCGGCGTTGCTTGCGGTGTTCGATGAGGGGGGAGAACAGGCCCGCGATCACCGAGAAGGGGGCTCCGATCAGCAGGGCCGGTGCGCGGAGTCCGGCGCGTCTGACCAGGGTCCACCACTGGCGGGGGGTGGGTGAGCCGAGGAGTTGGTCCGCGATGCGGTACTGCTCGCGGACCGGGGCGAGGAGGGAGCTGCTGCCTTCGATGAAGAGCATCTTGCGGTCGGAGAGCAGGGCGCAGCGCAGGAAGAGGGTGGTGGCCAGTTCGCCGCTCCAGCCGGTGACGCGGATGGCCAGGTAGGGGCGGGCGCGGCCCTTGCCGTCCTCGCGCAGTTCGCGCAGGAGGTTGGGCGAGACCCTTTCCCTGGGTGGTCCGGCGGTGTCGGGCAGTAGTTCGGCGCGGGTGCGGTCGTCCACTCCGTACAGGAGGTCGGCGCCGTTGACGAGGAGGAGGTTCTCGACGCGGACGCCGGGGAGTTTGAGGTCTCCGATTCGGGCGGCGAGGTGGTCGTTGAGTTCGTGGACGGTGAAGGGCACGACCTGCTTGCCCTCTTGGGGCCGGTCTGTGCCGAGGACGAAGGACCAGGTGCTCATCGTCTGTCCGTAGCCGACGAAGGGAGCGTAGAGGGAGAAGACGACGACGTTGCCTCGGTCTCGTCTTTCGATGGCCTCGATGCGTCGTCGGTTTTCGGCGCTGAGTGGCTGGGGGGCCTGGTCGGGGGCGAAGTTCTCTCGTTTGAGTTGTCCGGCGACGACGCCGTAGTGCACGGTGAGCGATTCGATGGCGACGATGATCCAGGCCGCGAGGAAGCCGAAGACGAGGGTTGCGCCGAAGGTGATCGGCAGTGTGATCACGATGATCAGGAGCAGCAGGGCGAGGACGACGTCCCGGCGTACCTGGCGGCGGCGGGCGGCCAGCGCGTGCCGGAGTACGCAGGCGAGGTCGACGCCTGGCGAGGAGGCGACTGCGCGGCGTGGTTCTTCCAGGATCTGTTCGACGGCTTGGCGGGCGAACTTGGTGTCTGTGTGGACGGCGGTGCATAGGTAGCGGGTGACGTCGGGGGCGAAGCGGGAGGGTGAGGTGGCCGGGGGGACGTGGTGGGGTATTTGTGGTCCGGGGGTGATGTTGGGCGGGGTCGGTATGGTCATGGTCTTTTTGTTTTCTGCTCGGTAGCTGATTCGTGTGCCCATGTACGCACCGTCAGCAACAGAATTCCCGTGGCCACCAGGATCGGTAAATCGATCACCAGGCCAAAGAAATGATCGTCCGCCGGGCTATAGATCCCGAGGAAGATTCCCCCGGAAAGAAATTTCGCCCGGACCAGACGCCCCCGTTGCAGCGACATGCCGGGACGGTACAGCGGTCCGAGCGCACAAGGGAGAGGTAGGGCATATTCTGGCGGCCCTTTTTCTTCCGGCCTTTTCGGTCCTCTTACCGCTCGTTACCACCCGTCGACAAGGGGCGTGAGCGCCCTTGCCTGGCGGGCGGCCGGGATCTGCGGCTGTCGTGGTTCGAGTCCGAAGGTGGTGAAGGCCGTTCGTGCGGGCAGCGGGTAAGGCTCCTTGTCCGTCAGGGAGTTGAGGATGGTGGCGCTGCGCCAGGCGGCGAGTCCGAGGTCGGGGGTGCCGACGCCGTGGGTGTGGCGTTCGGCGTTCTGCACATGTACCGCTCCCGTCACGGAGGGGTCCAGGACCAGGCGGAACCGCTCGTCGACGCGGGGGCGTTCGCGGCTGTCGCGGCGCAGGTAGGGGTCGAGGCCGGCGAGGATGCGGTCGAGGGGGCGTTCGCGGTAGCCGGTGGCGAGGACGACGGCGTCGGTGGTGAGGCGGGAGCGGGTGTTCTGCTCGATGTGTTCGAGGTGGAGTTCGATCCTGGTGGTGGCGATGCGGCCCGCGGTGCGGACCCGGACGCCGGGCGTGAGGACGGCGTCGGGCCAGCCGCCGTGCTGGGTACGGCGGTACAGCTCGTCGTGGATGGCGGCGATGGTGTCGGCGTCGATGCCCTTGTGCAGTTGCCACTGCGTGCTGACGAGGCGGTCGCGGGTGCCTTCGGCGAGGGCGTGGAAGTAGCGGGTGTAGTCGGGCGTGAAGTGCTCCAGGCCGAGCTTGGAGTACTCCATGGGGGCGAAGGCCTCGGTGCGGCCGAGCCAGTGGATCTTCTCCTGGCCGGCGGGGCGGCCCCGGAGCAGGTCGAGGAAGACCTCCGCGCCGGACTGTCCGGAGCCGACGACGGTGACGTGTCCGGCGGCGAGGAGGGTGTCGCGGTGGTCGAGGTAGTCGGCGGCGTGCACGACGGGGACGGTGGGTGCCTCGACGAGGGGCTTGAGCGGGTCGGGGACGTAGGGCTCGGTGCCGATGCCGAGGACGATGTTCCTGGTGTAGGTACGGCCGAGGGCTTCGGCTTCCCCGTCGGTGTCGAGTTGGGTGAAGTCGACCTCGAACACGTCGCGTTCGGGGTTCCAGCGCACGGCGTCGACCTGGTGGCCGAAGTGCAGCCCGGGGAGGTTCTCCGACACCCAGCGGCAGTAGGCCTCGTACTCGGCGCGCTGGATGTGGAAGCGCTCGGCGAAGTAGAAGGGGAAGAGCCGCTCGCGGGCCTTGAGGTAGTTGAGGAAGGTCCAGGGGCTGACCGGGTCGGCGAGGGTCACCAGGTCGGCGAGGAACGGGACTTGGACGCGTGCGCCGTCGATGAGCAGGCCGGGGTGCCAGTCGAAGGCGGGGCGCTGGTCGTAGAAGACCGTGTCGAGTTCGGTGAGGGGGTGGGCGAGCGCGGCGAGGGAGAGGTTGGAGGGGCCGATGCCGATGCCGACCAGGTCGCGGGGTGCGTCGGGCTCGTGGTGCGGCGGGTGGGGGGTGCGGGTCGTCATCGGGGGGTGTTTCCTTCCACCAGTTGCAGGAGTGCGGCCAGGTCGTCGGGCCTGGTGTGGGGGTTGAGGAGGGTGGCCTTGAGCCAGAGCCGGCCGTCCGGGCGGGCCCGGCCGAGGACGGCTCGGCCGTCGGTGAGGAGTTTTCGGCGTACGGCGGCGACGGCGTCGTCGGTGGAGGCCGCGGGCCGGAACAGGACGGTGCTGATGGTGGGCCGGTCGTAGAGCTCGAAGCCGGGGTGGTCGTGGACGAGGGCGGCGAACGCGTCGGCGTGGGCGCAGACCTGGTCGACGAGGGCGCCCAGGCCGGTGCGGCCGAGGGTTTTGAGGGTGACGGCGATCTTGAGGACGTCGGGGCGGCGGCTGGTGCGCAGGGAGCGGCCGAGCAGGTCGGGCAGGCCGGCCTCGGTGTCGTCGTCGGCGTTGAGGTAGTCGGCGCGCTGGTCGAGGGCGGTGAGGTCGCCGGGGTGGGTGACGGCGAGGAGGCCGGCGGCGATGGGCTGCCAGCCGAGTTTGTGCAGGTCGAGGGTGACGGTGTCGGCGGCGTCGAGGCCGGCGAGCCGGTGGCGGTACCGGTCGCTGAAGAGGAGGCCTCCGCCGTAGGCGGCGTCGATGTGCAGGCGGGCGCCGTGGGCGGCGCACCGGGCGGCGATGTCGGGGAGGGGGTCGATGAGGCCGGCGTCGGTGGTGCCGGCGGTGGCGGCGACGAGCAGGGGGCCGGGCAGGGTGGTGAGGGCTTCGTCGAGGGCGGCGGGGTCGAGGGTGCCGGCGGGGGCGGGGACGAGGACGGGTTCGGGCAGCCCGAGCAGCCAGGCGGCACGCGGCAGCGAGTGGTGGGCGTTGGTTCCGCAGACGAGCCGGACGCTTCCGCCGTGCGCCTCGCGGGCCAGCAGGAGGGCGAGTTGGTTGGATTCGGTGCCGCCGGTCGTGACGAGGGCGTCGGCGGCTCCGGCTTCCCTGGCGAGCGCCCGGGTCACCAGTCTCTCCAGTGCGGAGGCCGCCGGGGCCTGGTCCCAGGAGTCGAGGGACGGGTTGAGGACGCCGACGGCGAGGTCGGCGGCGGTGGCGACGGCGAGGGGCGGGCAGTGCAGGTGGGCGGCGCACCGCGGGTGGGCCGGATCGGCGGCGCCTTCGGCGAGCGCGCGCACGAGCAGCCGTAGGGCGTCCGGGTCGCCCTTGTCCGGCAGTACGTCGCCCACCGCTGCCCGTACCCGGGCGGCGACCGCGTCCGGCCCGCCCGCGGGCAGCGGTCCCCCGCGGGCCCGCGCGCCCTCCCGCAGCGCGCCGAGCACCGTGTCGAGCAACGGCCGCAGGGCGTCGGGGCCTTCCGGGCCTTCGGGCCCTTCCGGGCCTTCGGGGCCGGAGGCGAGCGGCGGGGTGCTCATCGTTGTCCTTCGGGGCGCTGGTCAGAGGGAGTTCCAGCTTGTACGCGGATGTGGCGCCGCGCCCGAAAAGTTCGACGATGAGACCCGAAAGGGGGTACGTGTCCCTCGGGCCTTTGAGCAGGCCAGGCGGCTCTACACCTCCCTCACTCGCAACGCCCTCCCCAGATCGTCGAGTTGGTCGATCAGCTTGCGGCGCAGGGCCGGGATCGGGTCGGCGTCCCGCAGGCACCGCTCGCCCAGGCGGAGCGTCTCCGCGTCGCCTACGGGGGCGGGGAAGGCCCAGCGGCCGGCGGCGTCCGCGATGGCGGGGCCGCGGCGGGCGGCGACGGAGACCGCGTCCTGGAAGTAGCGGGGCACGTACTGCCGTACGAGGTCGGCCTGTTCGGGCTGCCAGAAGCCCCGGGCCGTGGCGACGAACAGGTAGTTGGAGAGGTCGTCGGTGGCGAACATCGCCTCCCATGCCGTGCGCTTGGCGTCCTCGTCGGGCAGGGCGGCCCGGCAGCGGGCGGCGCCTTCTTGGCCGGTGGCGCTCGGGTCGCGCTCCAGTTCGGCGGCGATGGCCCGCTCGTCGGTGGCGCCGAGGACGGCGAGCCGGCCGAGGACGCGCCAGCGCAGCTCGGGGTCGAGTTCCGGGCCGCCGGGCACGGTGCCGTCGGTGAGCCAGGCGGCGATCGTGTCGGGGTGGGCGGCGACGTCGATGAAGTGGCGTACGGCGATCAGGCGCAGACCGGGGTTGTCGCCGTCCTCGGTGCGGCGGATGAGGTCGCGGCACAGGGCGGAGAGGGTGGCCAGGGCGGCGGGGCGCTCCTCGGGGGTGAGGTAGCGGTCGGCGACCTGGGCGCAGGCGAAGGCGAGGACGCCCTGGACGAGGGCGAGGTCCGTCTCGTGCGGGAGGTGGGCGCGGGCGGCGTCCAGGTAGGCGGCGGCGGGGAGTTGGCCGTCGCGGACGGCGTCCCTGAGGGCGTTCCACACGACCGCGCGGGTGAGTGGTTCGGGCAGCCCGGACAGGGCGGCGCGGACGGTCGCGAAGGACTCGGGGTCGAAGCGGACCTTGGTGTAGGTGAGGTCGCCGTCGTTGAGGAGGAGCAGGGCGGGGCGTTTGCCGATGGGGTGCGGCCCACCGGATTCGGCCTGCGGGATGTCGAGGTCGAGGCGTTCGCGCAGGACGAGGTGGCGGCCCTCGTCGGTGACGTCCTGGTCGTAGAGGCCGACGGCGATGCGGTGCGGGCGGCTGCCGGTGCGGTCGACGGTGAGGGCGCAGGTGCCGTCGTCGCCGCGGGCGACGCGCGGGGTGAGGGTGTCGACGCCGGTGGTGCGCAGCCAGGTGTCGGCCCAGGTGTGGACGTCGCGGTCGGTGCCCGCGGCGAGGGAGTCGATGAAGTCGGCGAGGGTGGCGTTGGCGAACTTGTGGCGGGCGAAGTGGGTGTTGATGCCGGCCAGGAAGTCCTTCTCGCCGAGCCAGGCGACCAGCTGCCTGAGCGCGGAGGCGCCCTTGGCGTAGGAGATCCCGTCGAAGTTGAGCATGGCGGACGCGGTGTCGGGGACGGCGGCCGGGTCGGGGGCGACGGGGTGGGTGGAGGGGCGCTGGTCGGCGTCGTAGCCCCAGGCCTTGCGGGCGACGCCGAAGTCCACCCAGGTGCCGGTGAAACGGGTCGCCTCGGTGAGGGTCTGGTATCCCATGTACTCGGCGAAGGACTCGTTCAGCCAGATGTCGTCCCACCACTGGAGGGTGACGAGGTCGCCGAACCACATGTGGGCCATTTCGTGGGCGATGACCATGGCGCGGGTCTGGCGCTCGGTGTCGGTGACGGCGGAGCGGTAGACGAACTCGTCGCGGAAGGTGACCAGTCCGGGGTTCTCCATGGCGCCGAAGTTGAACTCGGGGACGAACGCCTGGTCGTAGGAGTCGAAGGGGTAGGGCTCTTCGAACTTCTCGTGGTAGCGGTCGAAGCACGCGCGCGTGATGTCGAAGAGCTCGTCGGCGTCCGCGTCCAGGTGGGTGGCCAGGGAGCGGCGGCAGTGGAGGCCGAAGGGCAGGCCGCGGTGTTCGGTGCGTACCGAGTGCCAGGGGCCGGCGGCGACGGCGACGAGGTAGGTGGAGATCAGGGGGGTGGGCGCGGCCTGCCAGACGCCGTCGTCCCCCCGCGAGGTGATCCCGTTGGCGAGGACGGTCCAGCTGTCGGGGGCCTTCACGGACAGTTCGAAGACGGCCTTGAGGTCGGGCTGGTCGAAGGCGGGGAAGACCCGCTTGCAGTCGTCCAGGGCCAGCTGTGTGTAGACGTAGGTTTCGCCGTCGGTGGGGTCGGTGAAGCGGTGCATGCCCTCGCCGGTGCGGGAGTAGCGCATGGCGGCGTCGATGCGCAGCTCGTGCTCGCCCGCGGTCAGGTTCTTGATGCGCAGCCGGTCCTCGTCCACGGAGAGGGAGTCCAGGTCGAGCGGCTGCCCGTCGAGGGCGACGGAGCGCAGTTCGGCGGGCTTGAGCTCGACGAAGGTGTCCCCGTCCGCGCGGGTCGCGAAGGTGATGAGGGTACGGGAGTCGAAGATCTCGTCGCCGCGCGTCAGGTCGAGTTCGATCTGGTAGCGGTGGACGTCGAGGAGCCCCGCTCGGGTCTGCGCTTCGTCGCGCGTCAGTACGGACATGCAGGACATGCTGCCTGATGGCGCTGACAAGACACAGGGGCGGATCGGAACGCGGCCTATGTCCGGTCCTGTTCGAGCTCTGAGGCGTGCGCTCCCTGGGCGCGCTGGTTCGGAACACGGGCGTCCGGGTGGGGCAGGGCGGGGCGTGCGGGGTGTTCCGGGGGCTCGATGTGGTCCTTGACCATGGGGGCCTCGATGTGGTCGTTGACCAAGGTGACCTCAGTGTGGTCCTTGACCAGGGCGGCCTCGATGTGGTCGTTGACCAGGGCAGCCTCGGCACGGTCGTTGACCAGGGCGCGTAATTCCCGGACCTCGCGTTCGAGGGCGAGGTGGCGCTGGTGGGCGTCGAACAGGTAGCGGACCTTGGTGCGCAGCGCCCAGGGGTCGATGGGTTTCATGACCAGGTCGGCGACGCCGAGCCCGAAGGCGGCGGTGGTCAGTTCGTGGTCGGGGCCGAAGCCGGTGAGCAGGACGATGGGGATGTGCTGGGTCTGTTCCACGCGCCCCATGTAGCGCACCACGTCCAGGCCGCTGACGCCGGGCATGCGCACGTCGAGCAGGAGGAGGCCGACCTGGCCGCGCAGTACCTGCTTGAGGGCCTCGTCGCCGCTGGTGGCGCGGCCCAGCTGATAGCCCAGTGGGGCCAGGGCGCTCTCCAGCGCGTACAGCGTGTCCTCGTGGTCGTCGACGATGAGGATCCTGGCATCCGACGGCATGACCCGACGTCCCTCCCTCGTGGACAAACCAGCTTATGTCCGAGGAGCTGACGGGGAGTGCTCGTCAGCTGACAAGGAGTGCACAGCGCAGCATGCCCCTCGGGAGCCCCTGTGTCACGCCCCGGGGACGGTCGCAGGAGGTCGATACGAGGTCGATACGTGGTCGAAACGCGTTCAATACGTGATCAATTCGCCAGAGGAGTTGAGCCGTTCACGGCGTTCTCGGCGATGTGTTCGTGGTGTCTGATCACCTCGCCGATGATGAAGTTCAGGAACTTCTCAGCGAAGGACGGGTCGAGTTTGGCGTTCTCGGCGAGGCTGCGCAGGCGCTCGATCTGCCGGGCCTCGCGGGCCGGATCGGCCGGCGGCAGCCGGTGCTGGGCCTTGAGGAGGCCGACCTGCTGGGTGCACTTGAAGCGTTCGGCGAGCATGTGGACGACGGCCGCGTCGATGTTGTCGATGCTGTCGCGCAGCCGTGCGAGCTCCTCGCGGACCGCGGGGTCGACGTCGCCGGTGCCGGTGTTGCTGGTGGTCATGGGCGTCCACCCTACGTGGGCCTGCTCAGCCCTGCGTGGCCTGCTCAGCCCTATGTGCTTGCTCAGCAGGTCCGTTCGATCACGGGCGGATCGTCGGGGTCGGGGACCTGGTTGCTCCAGCCGCCGGGGACGGTGCGGCCCTGCTGGGCGCGGAAGCGGACGGGGGCCATGCCGACGCGGCGGGTGAACAGGCGTGAGAAATAGGCCGGGTCGTCGTATCCGACGCGGCGGGCGACGGAGGCGACGGGCAGTTCGGTGGCGGCGAGGAGTTCCTTGGCGCGGCCGAGGCGGATGCCGAGCAGGTAGTCCTTGGGGCTGCAACCGGCGCCGCGCCGGACGGCGGTGCGCAGTTCGGCGGCGGTCATGCCGTGCCGGGCCGCGTGGTCGGCGACCGACATCGGCAGACACGCGTCCCGCGCGAGGGCCTTGAGGACCTGGTCGCCGTCGGGTGCGAGGTCGGCGCGGGCGCGGCGCAGGGCGACCAGGAGTTCGTGGACGGCGGCGCCGGTCTCCACCTCCAGGAGGGGGTTGTCGCGGCGGGCGGCGCGCGCGATGCGGGCGATGACGCCGCGCGGGCCCGTGGCGTCCGACAGCGGGACGACGGGGCGGTCCGGTTCGATGTAGCCCAGTGCGGTGTACGTGGCGGTGGCGGGCCCGGCGAAGTCGACGAAGCCCTCGTCCCAGCCGGTTTCCGCGTCGGGTGCGTAGTGGTGCGGGATGCCGGGCGTGAGCCACAGCAGCGCGGGCGCGGTGACGGTCGTACGGCGTCCGTCCGGGCTCAGGTACCAGCCGGTGCCCGCGCTGATCACGACGGCGACGTGGTGGTCGAGGGTGCGCGGGCCGACGGTGGGCAGCGCGCCGTACTGGAGGCCGACGCCGAGGCAGACGAGGCCGAGCCGGTGGTGGGCGGGGCCGGGCGTGAAGAACCGCATCCAGGTGTGGTACATCGGCGCTCCTCGCGGCGTCGGTCATGACGCTGTTTCCGTCCAAGCAGCGCCGATCTTTGTCCATGGACGTGATCACCGCCAGAGGTGAGGCTGGCCGCATGAGCGAGTTCACGGTGGGGGACACCGACTTCCTGCTGGACGGGCGGCCGGTGCGGCTGCTGTCCGGCGCGCTGCACTACTTCCGGGTGCACGAGGCCCAGTGGGGGCACCGGCTGGCGATGCTGCGGGCGATGGGCCTCAACTGCGTGGAGACGTATGTGCCCTGGAACCTGCACGAGCCGCACCCTGGTGACGTCCGGGACGTCGAGGCGCTGGGCCGTTTCCTGGACGCGGCCCAGCGGGCGGGGCTGTGGGCGATCGTGCGGCCGGGGCCGTACATCTGCGCCGAGTGGGAGAACGGCGGGCTGCCGCACTGGCTGACGGGGCACCCGCGCACGAGCGACGAGCGTTTCCTGGCTCCCGTGGAGCGCTGGCTGGGTCGGCTGCTGCCCGAGGTGGTGTCCCGGCAGATCGACCGGGGCGGCCCGGTGGTCCTGGTGCAGGTGGAGAACGAGTACGGCAGCTACGGCTCGGACGCGCGGTACCTGCGTCGCCTCGCCGATCTGCTGCTCGCGCAGGGGGTGACGGTTCCACTTTTCACCTCGGACGGCCCGGAGGACCACATGCTCACCGGCGGCTCGCTCCCCGGGGTGCTCGCCACGGTGAATTTCGGCTCCCACGCGCGCGTGGCGTTCGAGACACTGCGCCGGCACCGGCGCGCGGGCCCGCTGATGTGCATGGAGTTCTGGTGCGGCTGGTTCGACCACTGGGGCACCGAGCACGTCGTAGGGGATCCCGAGGAGGCCGCGGCGACCCTGCGGGAGATCCTGGAGTGCGGCGCCTCGGTCAACCTCTACCTGGCGCACGGCGGCACCAGCTTCGCCGGGTGGGCCGGTGCCAACCGGGGCGGCGGCGAGCTGCACGACGGGCCGCTTCAGCCGGACGTGACCTCCTACGACTACGACGCGCCGGTGGACGAGTACGGGCGGCCCACGGAGAAGTTCTGGCGCCTGCGCGAAGTCCTCGCCGAGTACGCCGACGGGCCGCTCCCCCAGCCGCCTCCCCCGCCCGCGCCGCTGGGCACGCCGGCCGAGGCGCGCCTCACCGGCTGGGCGCCCCTGGACGACGTACTGGAGGCGCGCGGGGGTCCGCGGATCTCCTCTCCCGTGCCGCCCACCTTCGAGGAGCTGGACGTCGACCGGGGAGTCGTGCGCTACGAGGTGACGGTGCCGGGTCCGCGGCGGCCCTACCCGCTGACCGTGCGCGGGCTGCGGGACCTGGCGGTGGTGTACGTCGACGGGGAGCGGGCGGGGGTGCTCACCGAGGACGACGACCGCCTCGAGGAGCCCGTCGCCGGGCACGCGCGCGTGGAGCTGTGGGTGGAGTCCCTGGGGAGGGTCAATTACGGGCCGCGGACAGGCGAGCCCAAGGGGATCACCGGGGGCCTGCTGCACGAGCGGCAGTATCTGCACGGGGTACACGCGCGTGGGCTGCGTCTGGACGCGCTGGACGACGTCGAGGGCGTGCCGCTGCGGGACCTGCCGGGAGTCGGTGTGCCCGGCCTGTACCGGGGCACTGTCACCGTCCGCGGCGCCGGGGACGCGTGTCTGGAGCTGCCCGGCTGGACGCGCGGGTTCGTGTGGATCAACGGCTTCAACCTCGGCCGTTACTGGTCCGCGGGCCCGCAGCGGTCGCTGTACGTTCCCGGGCCGGTGCTGCGCGAGGGGGTCAACGAGGTGTGGGTACTGGAGTTCGAGGGTGCGGCGAAGGCGTGGCCCGCCCTCAGGCCCGTACCGGGGAATCCGACCAGGGAATCCGACCAGGGATAATCCGCCCACATCCCCGTAGAGTGGGAGCGGGGTCACGGCGTCTTGGGGGTACGGGCGTGGCGAACGACGGACCGGTCGAGCACGGATACCCGCACCTGGAGACGGTGCGGGCCGCCATCACAGCGCTGTACAAGCGGTTGTCGTACGACACCATCCAGACGTTCGCGACCAGCGTGATCCCCGCCGACGTGGCGTTCTGCGACACCGACGACCTGTATCTCGGGGCGCAGCGGGTGGCCCGTGAGCTGGTGCACCACTACCGTCTGCCGGACGCCCGCGTGGTCATCGGCTTCCGCGAGATGAAGCACGCGGCGAGCGTGGAGCTCGCCGCGGGACCCGAGTACTTCATCGAGCTGAACGACCGTTTCCGCACCCATCGCCGGGACATCGGGGCGGCCCTCGCACACGAGGTGATGCACGTCTATCTGCACCGCCTGGACCTGTCCTTTCCCGGCACCCGCGACAACGAGATCCTCACCGACACGGCGGCGACGTACCTGGGCGCGGGCTGGCTGCTGCTCGACGCGTACCGGGAGGACGCGGCGTCGTCCCAGAAGCTGGGGTATCTGACGCCGGAGGAGTTCGGCTACGTCCTCGCCAAGCGGGCCCTGGTCTTCGGTGAGGATCCCTCGGTGTGGTTCACCAGCCCGCAGGCCTACACGGCGTATGTGAAGGGCATGGAGCGGGCCCGCCAGGACGAGCAGCAGCCGCCGCTGACGGCGGCCGGCTGGGCGGGCCGCCGCCGCTACGCCCGCGACCGCCGACACGCGCCCGGGCCGAGGCCCCAGTCCGGCGTCCCCTACACCTTCACCCCCGACGGCGGCGGCACCCTCCGCGTGTCCTTTCCCTGCCCGACCTGCCATCAGCGGATCAGGGTGCCGGTGCGGGGGCGGATGAGGGCACGGTGTGCGTTGTGCCGGACGGTGCTGGAGTGTGACACGTAGGGTGCGTGGACCGTTGCCGCACGTTTCGGCCCACCGAGTGGGCCGGATGGTGTGTTCCGCACCCGTGGCGCTGTGCGTCGCGAAGCCGGGCGATGCTCACACGGGCCGGTTCTGCTGTTCGATGGTGAGGCCGGCCAGCCCCAGCAGCACATCGGCCGCATCCTGTCGAAGCTGGACCTCCGCGACCGGGTCCAGGCCGTCGTCCTCGCGTATGAGTCGGGGCTGGTGGCGCCGAGAGAGCCGTAGACCGGCGGGCCGGTATCCCGATGGCCCAGGCCTACCCCGCCCCGTAGACCCCCCGCGGAACCTCCGCATCCGCCAGCAGTTTCAGCGTGACCTCCCCGGCCTCGGCCGGTGTCCACCGTGCCCCCTTGTCGGCGCTCGGCCCCGGCCGCCACCCCTCCATGACGGTGATCCGGCCGCCCTCGGTCTCGAAGACCCGCCCGGTGACGCCCGCGCTCGCGGCCGAACCCAGCCATACCACCAGCGGCGACACGTTCTCGGGGGCCATCGCGTCGAAGCCCGCCGCGGGCGCCGCCATCGTCCGCGCGAAGGTCTCCCGCGTCATCCGGGTCCGGGCGGCCGGGGCGATCGCGTTGACCTGCACGCCGTACCGCCCCAGCTCGGCCGCCGCGACCAGCGTCAGCCCGACGATCCCGGCCTTCGCGGCGCTGTAGTTCCCCTGCCCCACCGAGCCCGACAGCCCCGCCCCGCTGCTGGTGTTGACGACCCGCGCCTCGGGCCGCCGCCCCGCCTTCGCCTGGGCCCGCCAGTGCGCAGCCGCGTGCTTGAGCGGCAGGAAGTGGCCCTTCAGGTGGACGCGTACGACCGCGTCCCAGTCGTCCTCGTCGAGGTTGACGAGCATGCGGTCGCGTAGGAAGCCGGCGTTGTTGACGAGGGTGTCGAGACGGCCGTACGTCTCCACGGCGACCCTCACCAGCGACGCGGCGCCCTCGGTCGTCGCGATGTCGGCGCCGTGGGCCACGGCCTCGCCGCCCGCCGCGCGGATCTCGTCGGCCACCTGACGGGCCGGGCTGTCGGGGCCGGGGGTGCCGTCGAGGCCGACGCCGAGGTCGTTGACGACGACGCGCGCCCCCTCGGCCGCGTACGCGAGGGCGTGCGCGCGGCCGAGTCCACGGCCCGCGCCGGTGACGACGACGACCCGTCCGTCACACAGTCCGCTCATGTCATGCCTCCCTGTTGGCGGTTGCGGAGTCCAGGAACGCGGGCCGCTCCCCGCCCCCGTGGACGAGCAGCGAGGCCCCGGTGATGTAGGCGGCGGCGTCGGAGGCGAGGAAGACGGCCGCCCCGCCGACGTCGGACGGCTCGGCGAGGCGGCCGAGCGGAACCGTGCGGGAGACGGCGGCGATACCGTCGTCGTCGCCGTAGTGGAGGTGGGACAGCTCGGTGCGGACCATGCCGACGACGAGGGTGTTGACGCGGATGTCCGGCGCCCATTCCACGGCCATCGAGCGGGCGAGGTTCTCCAGGCCCGCCTTGGCCGCCCCGTAGGCCGCCGAACCGGGCGAGGGGCGGCTGCCGCTGACGCTGCCGATCATGACGATCGATCCGCCGGCCCGCTTCAGCTGCTCGTAGGCGGCGAGCGAAGCCGTCAGCGGGGTGAGGAGATTGAGCTCCACGACCCTGGCGTGCCGCTCGGCGTCCGCGTCGGCCAGCAGCCGGTAGGGGGCGCCGCCCGCGTTGTTGACGAGGGCGTCGATGCGGGGCAGGGCGGCGAAGAAGTCGCGCACCGCGGCCGGGTCGCGCAGGTCCACGGGGACGAACTCGGTGCCCTTGACCGGGTGTTCGGGCGGTCTGCGCGCGCAGGTCACGACCTCGGCACCGGCCTCGGCGAACGCCTTCGCGATCCCGGCTCCGACGCCTCGGGTGCCGCCCGTGACGACCGCGACCTTCCCGTTCAGCTCCATTGGCCACTACCCTTCACCTAACAAACGTTTGGTGGAAAGGTAGCTGATGCGGCCATGGGTGTCTCCACCTCGTCCCCGGAAACCTCGTCCCGGGAAAAGGGGTCCGAAAAAGGCGGCATCGCCGTCGTCACGGTCGACTTCCCGCCGGTGAACGCGCTGCCGGTGGACGGCTGGTTCGCGCTGGCCGAGGCCGTGCGCGCGGCCGGCCGCGATGCCGCCGTGCGGTGCGTGGTGCTGGCCGCCGAGGGGCGCGGGTTCAACGCGGGCGTGGACATCAAGGAGATACAGGCGCGCGGGCACAGCGCTCTGCTCGGCGCCAACTCCGGCTGCGCGGAGGCCTTTTCGGCGGTCTACGACTGCGAGGTGCCGGTCGTGGCGGCGGTGCAGGGCTTCTGCCTGGGCGGCGGGATCGGCCTGGTGGGGAACGCGGACGCGATCGTGGCGAGCGAGGACGCGGTCTTCGGTCTGCCCGAGCTGGACCGTGGAGCGCTGGGCGCGGCCACCCACCTGGCCCGGCTCGTCCCCCAGCACCTGATGCGCGCGCTGTACTACACCTCGCGCACGGTGAGCGCGGCCGAGCTGCGGGCGCACGGCTCGGTGTGGCGGGTCGTGCCGCGCGGCGAACTGGGCTCGGCCGCCCTGGAGTTGGCCGGCGAGATCGCCGCCAAGGACGGGCGGCTGCTCCGGCTGGCCAAGGCCGCGATCAACGGGATCGACCCGGTCGACGTGCGCCGCAGCTACCGCTTCGAACAGGGCTTCACCTTCGAGGCCGGCCTCAGCGGGGTGGCCGACCGGGTGCGCGACACCTTCGGGAAGGATCTCGGGAAGGAGACCGCGGGTGAGTGACAAGACGATGACCGCAGAGGAGGTCGTCTCCCGTCTCGGCAGCGGCATGACCCTCGGCATCGGCGGCTGGGGCTCGCGCCGCAAGCCGATGGCCCTGGTGAGAGCACTGCTCCGCTCGGAGATCACCGATCTCACCGTCGTCTCGTACGGCGGCCCCGACATCGGCATGCTGGCCGCCGCCGGACGCATCCGGAAGCTGGTCACGGCCTTCGTCACGCTCGACTCGGTCCCGCTCGAACCTCACTACCGCGCGGCCCGCGAGCGCGGGGCCTTCGAGCTGACGGAGGTGGACGAAGCGATGTTCATGTGGGGACTGCACGCCGCCGCCAACCGGCTGCCCTTCCTGCCGGTCCGGGCCGGGATCGGCTCGGACGTCATGCGGGTCAACCCCGGCCTGCGGACGGTGACTTCCCCGTACGACGACACAGAGACGTTCGTCGCCATGCCCGCCCTGCGGCTGGACGCGGCCCTGGTGCACATGAGCCGCGCGGACCGGCGGGGCAACGGCCAGTATCTGGGCCCGGACCCCTACTTCGACGACCTGTTCTGCGAGGCGGCCGAGGCGGCGTACGTCTCCTGCGAAAGGATCGTGGAACCGGCCGAACTGACCAAGGAGGCCGCCCCGCAGACCCTGCTGATCAATCGCCACACGGTCACGGGCGTCGTCGAGGCCCCCAGCGGCGCCCACTTCACCTCCTGCGCGCCCGACTACGGCCGCGACGAGGCCTTCCAGAAGCAGTACGCGACCACGCCCTGGGAGGAGTTCGCCGCGCGGTTCCTCGACGGGGGCGAGCAGGCGTACCGGTCGGCCGTGCAGACCTGGCACAGGGAGGAGCGGGCATGAGCGCCGTCACCCGCGCCGAGTACTGCGTGATCGCCTGCGCGGAGGCCTGGCGGGACGCGGGAGAGATCCTGGCGAGCCCCATGGGCCTGATCCCGTCCGTCGGTGCCCGCCTGGCCCGGCACACCTTCTCGCCCGACCTGCTGCTGACCGACGGCGAGGCGATGCTGATCGGCCCGGACGGCACCGTCGAGGGCTGGCTGC
Organism: Streptomyces sp. NPDC050619; assembly: GCF_040654815.1. Taxonomy (NCBI): domain Bacteria; kingdom Bacillati; phylum Actinomycetota; class Actinomycetes; order Kitasatosporales; family Streptomycetaceae; genus Streptomyces; species Streptomyces sp. NPDC050619. Next base: position 24,306 of record NZ_JBFAIR010000024.1, read on the forward strand.
CGTACCGCCGGCACCTCACCCTGGTCACCGGCGGGCGGCGGCACGTGATGATGGGCGCGAGCCAGATCGACCGGTACGGCAACCAGAACATCTCCTGCATCGGCGACTGGGCGAGGCCGAGACGGCAGCTGCTCGGGGTGCGCGGGGCACCGGTCAACACGCTCAACAATCCGACGAGTTACTGGGTACCGAGGCACTCCCGGCGGGTGTTCGTCGAGAAGGTCGACATGATCTGCGGAGTCGGCTACGACCATGCGACCGGCGCCCGCTATCACGGCATCCCGCGTGTCGTCACCGACCTGGGCGTCTTCGACTTCGCCACCCCGGACCGCTCGATGCGGCTGGCGTCGCTGCACCCGGGGGTCACGGTGGGGCAGGTCAGGGAGGCCACCGGCTTCGACCTGGCCGTCCCGGACGAGGTGCCCTGCACCCGGGAACCGACGGCGGAGGAGCTGAGGTTGATCCGCGAGGTGCTCGATCCGAGGAACACCCGCACCCGTGAGGTCGGGACCTGATGGAGACCGCGCTCACCCGGCTGGCCGGGGTCCGCCATCCGATCGTGCAGACCGGGATGGGCTGGGTGGCGGGCCCGCGCCTGGTCTCCGCGACGGCGAACGCGGGCGCGCTGGGCATCCTGGCCTCCGCGACGATGACGCCCGACCGGTTGCGGGACGCGATACGTGAGGTCAGGTCCCGTACACCCGCGCCGTTCGGCGTGAACCTGCGGGCGGACGCGGCGGACGCCGGCGACCGGGTGCGGATCATGATCGAGGAGGGGGTGCGGGTCGCGTCCTTCGCCCTCGCGCCCTCGCCCGAGCTGATCACGGAGCTCAAGGAGGCGGGCATCGTCGTCATCCCGTCCGTCGGCGCCCGGCGGCACGCCGAGAAGGTCGCGGCGTGGGGCGCGGACGCGGTGATCGTGCAGGGCGGTGAGGGCGGAGGGCACACGGGCGAGGTGGCGACGACGGTGCTGCTGCCGCAGGTGGTCGACGCGGTGAACATACCGGTCGTGGCGGCCGGCGGGTTCTTCGACGGGCGGGGGCTGGTCGCGGCGCTGGCTTACGGGGCGGCGGGCGTCGCGATGGGGACGCGGTTCCTGCTCACCTCCGACTCGACGGTCCCGGACGCGGTGAAGGCGAGGTACCTGGCGGCAACCGTCAAGGACGTCACGGTCACCACGGCCGTGGACGGCCTGCCGCACCGCATGCTGCGTACGGACCTGGTCGACGCCCTGGAGCACTCCGGCCGCGCGCGAGCCCTGACGCACGCGGTTCGCCGGGCGGCCGGCTTCCGCAAGCTGTCCGGGCTCACCTGGCGGCAGCTGGTCCGCGACGGGCTCGCCATGAAGCACGGCAAGGACCTGACCTGGAGCCAGGTCCTGCTCGCCGCGAACACGCCGATGCTGCTCAAGTCGGCGATGGTGGACGGCCGTACGGATCTCGGGGTGATGGCCTCCGGGCAGGTCGCCGGGGTGATCGACGACCTGCCGTCGTGCGCCGAGCTGGTGGAACAGATCATGAAAGAGGCGGACGAGATACGAGCGAGGCTCACAGCCTCTCGGTGATCGTCACGTTGGCCTGCCCGCCGCCCTCGTGGGTGGCCGGCCTTTCGCCACTCTCCTCACAATCGCTCAATGATCGTGACATTCGCCTGACCGCCGCCCTCGCACATGGTCTGGAGCCCGAACCGCCCGCCCGTGCGCTCCAGTTCGTGCAGCAGCGTCGTCATCAGTTTCACGCCCGTCGCGCCCAGCGGATGCCCGAGCGCGATCGCACCCCCGTTGACGTTGACCTTCTCCGGATCGGCTCCCGTCTCCTTCAGCCAGGCCAGGACGACCGGCGCGAAGGCCTCGTTGATCTCGACGAGGTCGATGTCGTCGATCGCCAGGCCGGTCTTCTTCAGGGCGTGGGCGGTGGCCGGTATCGGCGCGGTCAGCATGCGGATGGGGTCCTCGCCGCGCACCGACAGATGGTGCACGCGCGCGCGGGGACGCAGCCCGTGCTCGCGCACCGCGTGCTCGGAGGCGAGCAGCATGGCCGCCGCCCCGTCCGAGACCTGCGAGGAACAGGCGGCGGTGATCGTGCCGCCGTCGATGACCGGCTTCAGTCCGGCCATCTTCTCCAGCGAGGTGTCCCGGCGCGGGCCCTCGTCGACGGCGACCTGGCCGTACGGCACGATCTCCCGCTCGAAGCGCCCCTCGTCGATCGCCCACAGCGCCCGCCGGTGCGACCGCAGCGCGAACTCCTCCTGGTCCTCCCGGCTGATGCCCCACTTGGCGGCGATCATCTCGGCGCCGGCGAACTGGTTCACCGGCCGGTCCCCGTACCGTGCCTGCCAGCCCTCGCTGCCCGCGAAGGGGCCCTCGGTGAAGCCCAGGGGCTCGGCGGCCTGCCGGGTCGCGAAGGCGATCGGGATCTGCGACATGTTCTGCACGCCACCGGCGACCACCAGGTCCTGCGTCCCGGACAGCACGCCCTGCGCGGCGAAGTGCACGGCCTGCTGGGAGGAGCCGCACTGCCGGTCCACCGTCACGCCCGGCACCTCCTCGGGCAGCCCGGCGGCCAGCCAGCAGGTCCGCGCGATGTCCCCGGCCTGCGGCCCCACGGTGTCCAGGCAGCCGAAGACGACGTCCTCGACGGCGGCCGGATCCATGCCGGCGCGCGAGAGAAGCTCCTTGAGCACATGCGCGCCCAGATCGGCCGGGTGGACCGCGCTGAGCCCTCCCCGGCGCCGCCCGACGGGCGTCCGGACCGCTTCGACGATGTAGGCCTCGGCCATGGCAACTCCCTCACGTAAAAGGGCTATTCGCGTACGGCGATCCCGTCCAGCACCATCGACAGGTACTGCCGGGCGATCTCTTCCGGGCTGTGCTGTCCGCCGGGCCGGTACCAGGACGCGGCGACCCACACCGTGTCGCGCACGAACCGGTAGGTGAGCCGGACGTCGAGGTCGGCCCGGAACACCTCGGCGGCGACCCCGCGCTCCAGCGTGGACAGCCACGCCTTCTCGAACCTGCGCTGCGATTCGGCGAGGAACGTGAACCGTTCCTGCGCCACCAGCTGCTTGCTCTCCTTCTGGTAGATCGCGACGGCGGCGCGGTGCCGGTCGATCTCCCTAAACGACTCGGTGACCAGGCTTTCGAGGGTCTCCCGCGGTCCGAACTCGCCGCCCAGGACGGCGTCGTAGCCGTCCCACAGCTCGTCGAGGAAGGTCCGCAGGATCTCCTCCAGCATCGATTCCTTGGAGTCGAAGTGGTAGTAGAGGCTGCCCGCGAGCATGCCCGCGTGGTCCGCGATCTTGCGGACGGTGGTGGCGTTGTAGCCCTGTTCGGCGAAGACCTCGGCGGCGGTGTCGAGGAGTTCGCGACGACGGGCAGGGGCTGCGGTCACCTGGGGCTTCTTCTTGGTCGGCACGGTCCCATTGTCGTCCTAGGGGTGCTGGCTGCTGACCGGGACGACCTCGCCGGTCATGTACGAGGAGTAGCCCGACGCCAGGAACACGATCACGTTGGCCACCTCCCAGGGCTCGGCGTACCTGCCGAAGGCCTCGCGCGCGGTCAGCTCCTCGAGCACCTCGGCCGAGGTCACCTTCACCAGGTGCGGATGCATCGCGAGGCTCGGCGACACCGCGTTGACCCGCACCCCGAACTCGGCCGCCTCGATCGCCGCGCACCGGGTCAGCGCCATCACGCCGGCCTTCGCGGCGGCGTAGTGCGCCTGCCCGGCCTGGGCGCGCCAGCCGACGACGGAGGCGTTGTTGACGATCACACCGCCGGTCTCTCTCATCCGGCGCAGTGCGGCCCGGGTGCACCGGAACGTGCCGTTCAACGTCACGTCCAGCACCCGCGACCACTGCTCGTCACTCATGTCGACCAGCGTCGAAGTCCCGCCGAGACCGGCGTTGTTGACGACCACGTCGAGCCGCCCGTGCTCCCCTACGGCCGCCTCGAACAGCGCCCGCACCTGGGTTTCGTCGGTGACGTCACAGGTGAGAGCCGACACCGCACCCGGAAAGTCCCGGCCCAGCTCGGCCTCGTACTCCTTCAGCCGCCGCGCGTGCGCGTCGCTGATCAGCACGCGCGCGCCCTCCTCCAGGAACCGGCGCGCGGTGGCGCCGCCGATGCCGGCGCCCGCGGCCGCGGTGATGACGGCGCTGCGCCCCACCAGCAACCCATGCCCGGGCACGTACGACGGACTCTCGACGTCTGTCATAGGCTCACGCTAACCTACCAAACACTTGTTAGAGAAGGATGGCGACCGTGGACCTCACCCACTCCCCCGCCGACGAGGCGTTCCGCGCCGAGGCCCGCGCCTGGCTCGACGCGCATGTGCCGTCCGCTCCCCTGCCGTCCCTGGAGACCGAGGAGGGCTTCGCGGCACACCGCGCGTGGGAGGCCGAACTCGCCGCCGACCGCTGGTCGGTGGTGAACTGGCCGGCCGCGTACGGCGGGCGGGACGCGGGGCTTGTGCGGTGGCTGGTCTTCGAGGAGGAGTACTACGCGGCGGGCGCACCGGGCCGGGTCGGGCAGAACGGCGTCAGCCTGCTCGCGCCGACCCTCTTCGAGCACGGCACCGAGGAACAGCGGGCGCGCGTGCTGCCGCCCATGGCCCGCGGCGAGGTGGTCTGGGCGCAGGCCTGGTCGGAGCCGGAGGCGGGCTCGGACCTGGCGTCCCTGCGGTCGAAGGCCGCGCGGGTGGCCGGCGGCTGGCTGCTGAGCGGGCAGAAGACCTGGTCGTCGCGGGCCGCCTTCGCCGACCGTGCCTTCGGCCTGTTCCGCGGCGACCCGGACACCCCGAAGCCCCACCAGGGCCTGACCTACCTGATGTTCGACCTGCGCGCGCCCGGTGTCACGGTCCGCCCCATCCGCCGTCTCGACGGGAAACCGGCCTTCGCCGAGCTGTTCCTGGACGAGGTGTTCGTGCCCGACGAGGACGTGATCGGCGCACCCGGCCAGGGCTGGCGGATCGCGATGTCGACGGCGGCCAACGAGCGCGGGCTCACGCTCCGCTCCCCCGGCCGCTTCCTGGCGAGCGCCGACCGTTTGTTCGACCTCTGGCGGGCGCGGGGCTGCCCGGAGAACACCCGGGGCCGCGTGGCCGACGCCCTGATCGGCGCCCGGGCCTACCAGCTCTTCACCTACGCCGCCGCCTCCCGCTTCCTGGACGGCGAGGCCCTGGGCCCCGAGGCCAGCCTGAACAAGGTCTTCTGGTCCGAGTACGACATCGCGCTGCACGAAACGGCTCTCGATCTCCTGGGCCCGGAGGGCGAGTTGGCGGACACGGAGTGGTCCGAGCGCTATGTGTTCTCCCTGGCCGGCCCGCTCTACGCCGGCACGAACGAGATCCAGCGCGACATCGTCGCCGAACGCCTGCTCGACCTGCCGAAGGGACGCCGCTAATGCGCTTCCTGCTCAACACCGAGCAGCGCGCGTTCGCCGACTCGCTGGACGCGATGCTGACGGCCGCCGACACACCGGTGGTGGTACGGGACTGGAGCCGGGGCGAGCATACGAGCGGCCGTGCGCTGTGGCGCCGTATCGCCGAGGCGGGTGTCTTCGCGCTGGCGGTGCCGGAGGCCTACGAAGGGCTGGGCCCACGCCCCGTCGAACTCGCGGTGGCCTTCGTGGAGTTGGGGCGGCATGCCGTGCCGGGCCCGCTGGTGGAGACGGTCACGGCGGCGGCGCTGCTCACCGACGCGGGCCCCGCCAAGCGGCTGCTGCCCTCGCTGGCCTCGGGCGGGACGATGGCGACGGTCGCGCTCGACGACGCCTACGCCCTGGACGGCGACGTGGCGCGGGCCCGGCTGACCGTGGCCGCCGACGGACTGCGGCTCGCCCCCGGTCACGGTCCGGTACGCCCCTCGCTGGACCCGGCGCGCCGCCTCACCCTCCTCGCCCCGGGCGGCGAGCTCCTCACGCCGGCCCCGCCCCTCGGCCACGCCCTCACCTGGGCCCGCCTGGCCACCGCGGCCCAGGCCCTCGGCGTAGGTCTCGCGCTGCTCGACAAGACCGTCGCGTATGTGAAGCAGCGCGCCCAGTTCGGCGTCCCCATAGGCTCGTTCCAGGCCGTCAAGCACCGGCTGGCGGACGCGAAGATCGCCCTGGAGTTCGCCCGCCCCCTGGTCTTCGGCGCCGCCCTGACGATGACCGGGGAAGAGGTCGCCGCCGCGAAGGTCACGGCGTGCGAGGCGGCGTACGCCACCGCCCGTACCGCCCTCCAGCTGCACGGCGCGATCGGCTACACGGCGGAGTACGACCTGTCCCTCTGGCTCACCAAGGCCCGCGCCCTGCGCACCGCCTGGGGCGACCCGGACGAGTGCCGGGCCGCCGTCCTCAGTGGTGATCGCCGCTGGTGAGCTCCCGGTACTCCTCCGGCGTCGGCTTCTCGATCCGCGCCCGGGGCCCGAACATGGCCCGGGACAGCCGGGCCCGCAGCCGCTGGGAGTGCTTCACCCGGCGGCGGACCCCGCCCTTGTCGACGAGTTGCCCGATCTCATACGGCTCGGTCTGCTCGTGCTGGGTCAGCGTGAACAGCTGCGCCTGCGAGACGGGTTCGTGGACCTCGACGTACTCGCCGTTGGGCAGCCGTTTGACGGTGCCCGACTCCCTGCCGTGCAGCACCTTGTCCCGGTCTCGGCGCTGGAGGCCGAGGCAGGTCCGCTTGGTGACGACGAACGCGAGGACCGGCACCACGAAGACGGCGATCCGCACGAACCAGGTGATGTCGTTGATCGACAGGTGCAGGTGCGTGGCCACGATGTCGTTGCCGCCGCCGATCAGCAGCACCGCGTACAGGCTGAGCCAGGCCACGCCGAGGCCGGTGCGCACGGGTGCGTTGCGCGGCCGGTCCAGGATGTGGTGCTCGCGCTTGTCGCCGGTGATCCACGCCTCGATGAAGGGGTACACGCCGATGGCGAGCATGACCAGCGGGAACAGCGCGAAGGGAATGAACACGCCCAGCGCCAGCGTGTGGCCCCAGAAATTGATCTCCCATCCCGGCATCACCCGGATCAGCCCCTCGGAGAAGCCGAGGTACCAGTCGGGCTGGGCGCCCGTGGTGACCAGGTCCGGGCGGTAGGGGCCGAAGGCCCACACGGGGTTGATCTGGGCGATGCCGCCCATGAGCGTCAGCACGCCGAAGACGAGGAAGAAGAAGCCGCCCGCCTTCGCCATGTAGACCGGCAGGAAGGGCATGCCGACCACCGACCGGTTGTCGCGGCCGGGCCCCGGATACTGCGTGTGCTTGTGGTAGAAGACCAGCAGCAGGTGGACGGCCACCAGGCCCAGCATGATCCCGGGCAGCAGCAGGACATGGATCGGGAAGAGCCTCGGGATGATGTCGTGCCCGGGGAACTCGCCGCCGAAGAGGAAGAAGGACAGATACGTCCCCACGATCGGGACGGACAGGATGGCGCCCTGGGCGAAGCGGACGCCGGTGCCGGACAGCAGGTCGTCGGGGAGCGAGTAGCCGGTCAGGCCGGTGATGATGCCGAGCATCAACAGGGTCCAGCCGAACACCCAGTTGACCTCGCGCGGCTTGCGGAACGCGCCGGTGAAGAAGATCCGCATCATGTGCACGAGCATGGCGGTGACGAAGACCAGCGCGGCCCAGTGGTGGATCTGCCGCATCAGCAGCCCGCCGCGCACGTCGAAGCTGATGTCGAGCGTGGACTCGAACGCCCTGGTCATGATCACGCCGTTGAGGGGCTCGTACGAGCCGTGGTAGACGACCTCGACGCCGCTCGGCTCGAAGAACAGGGTGAGGTAGATGCCGGTGATGATCAGGACGACGAAGCTGTAGAGGGCGATCTCGCCCAGCATGAAAGACGGGTGGTCCGGGAAGACCTTGCGCATGTTGGCCTTGGCCAGCGCGTAGAGCCCGAGCCGTCCGTCGGCCCAGTCGGCGAGCTTCTCGCCCTTGCCGGGAGGCTCCCTGCGGGAGCGGGTGGAGCCCACTGTCTCGTCCACCGATCGTGCGCCGTCCATGCGTCGTCGCCTCCCCGTCGCATCTCACTCAGGGTGGCACGGCCGTCACGACTCAGCCAGCGGTGCGAGCAGGCGGGTGAGCGACTGACGCGAACCCTCCAGGCCGGCGATCCGCTCCTCGATGCCCTGGAGCTGCTCCAGCAACATCGGCGTCAGGCAGGGCTCCACCTCGGTCTCACTCCCGCACACACAGTCCAGCACCTCGCGGATCACCCGGGTGGGCAGGCCCGCGTCGAGGAGGGTGCGGATACGGCGTACGGTCACGGGCGCGCCGGCGTCGTACACGCGCTGGCCGCCCGGGGTGCGCCCGGCATCGAGGAGGCCCTGCTCCTCGTAGTAGCGCAGCAGCCGGACACTGACGCCGGTCTCGCGGGCAAGCTCCCCGATCTTCACAATCCCCCTCCCATGATCCCCTCCTATGAAGCCCGTCACATCGCCTTGAAGCTCACATCCATGTGAGCTCCTAGCGTCACAGCCATGACAAATACAACGGTATTCCGAATCGGCGGCGACCTCGAAGTACGGCGCATCGGCTACGGCGCGATGCGGCTCGCGAACGCCCCGCACGAGCGCTCCGGCATGACCGCCCCCATCTGGACGGCGCCCACCGACCGCGCCGAGTCCATCGCCCTGCTGCGCGGCGCGGCCGAGCTCGGCGTGAACCTCTTCGACACCGCCGATGCCTACGCCCTGGGCGCGGGCGAGGAACTGCTCGCCGAGGCTCTGCACCCGTACCGCGACGGCATCGTCGTCGCGACGAAGGCGGGCGTCCTGCGGCCGAGCCCCACCGAGTGGATCACGCACGGTCACCCCGCCTATCTGCGCCAGCAGGCGGAACTGAGCCTGCGCCGGCTGCGCACCGACCGCATCGACCTCTTCCAGCTGCACCGCATCGACCCCGACTATCCGTTGGCCGACCAGATCGGCGCGCTGAAGCGGCTCCAGGAAGAGGGCAAGATCCGGCACATCGGCCTGTCCGAGGTGACCGTCGAGGACCTGACGGCTGCCTCGGCGATAGCGCCGATCGCGAGCGTGCAGAACATGTACAACCTGGCCGAGCGCGGGCACGACCCGATGATCGATCACACCGCCGAGCGGGGGATCGCGTTCCTGCCGTACTTCCCGATCGCCATGGGCGAGCATTCGCGTGCGGACAGTCCCGTGTCGGTGGTCGCGGGCGAGCTGGGCGCAGCACCGTCCCAGACGGCCCTGGCCTGGCTGCTGCACCGCGCCCCGAACGTGATCCCCATCCCCGGCACCTCCTCCCCCGCCCACTTGGCGCAGAACTTCGCCGCCCTCGAACTCCCCCTCACCGAGGACCAGTTCAAGCGCCTGGCCGGGTAAGTCAGCACGGCCGTACGACCCGCTGCGCCCGCGCCGCCACCAGCCACTTCGGGAACTCGCCCAGCAGCCGGTCGTACAACTCGGCGTCGGACACCGCCCGCGGATCCACACCGGCGTGGAAGAACCCGGCGTTGTCCACGAGCCGCCGGTCCGGCACCGCCAGTTCGTCCAGCTTCCGCAGGAAGTCGAACTGGCGGCTGTCCGGATCGCCGAAGCCGATGAACTGCCAGAACAGGGGAAGCTTCGCGGCCTTGCACACGTATCGTTCCGCGGCGGGCTTGCTGCTGGGCCCGCCATCGGTCTGGAAGACGACCAGGGCAGGATCCGTCGAGCCGCTGTCGAGGTAGTGGTCGATGACGGCGTCCATCGCCACGTGGTAGTTCGTCCTGCCCATGTGTCCGAGGCCGGTTGCGTACTGCTCAAGGCCCTGGTGGTCCGTGAGCGAGATCTCGGCCACGGCGTCCACGTCCGTCGAGAAGAACACCACCGGCACGGTCCCGTCGTCGTCGAGGTGCGCGGACAGTCCGAGCACCCGGTCGGCGAGCTCCTGCACGCTGCCGTCCTTGTAGTACGGCCGCATGGACCCGGAGTAGTCGACGACGAGGTAGACCGCGGCGCGCAGCCCCTCCAGCCCGTGCTTGCGCAGCGACACACCGGCGCTCTTGTACAGGCTGACCAGCGCGGGCGCGGTGTCCTCGACCTTGCTGAGACTGATCGCGGCCATCGGCACTCCCCCTCGCGCGCAGGACTGACTGCCCGAGGCTACGGCACCCTCTGCCCTGCTGCTGCGGTACGAGAACCGTCATCGTCACCTGGCCGGCCCCCGCCAAGTAGCGAACATGCGGCGGCGCCTGCCCGTTCGTCCGGTCGGGGACAAGGGGCAGGCGCCGTCTGGTGTTCCGTACGCCTTTGTACGGGACAGTATGTGAACCCAGGACCTAAGGCCCCGGGGACCCGTCAGACCATCAGCGAACGGTCCGTCGGGCGGATCGGCGCCGGCAGGTCGCTGACACCGGTGAGGAAGCGGTCGACGCCCTTCGCGGCCGAGCGGCCCTCCGCGATCGCCCACACGATGAGGGACTGGCCGCGGCCGGCGTCACCGGCGACGAACACGCCCGGCACGTTGGTCTGGAACTCGGCGTCGCGGGCGATGTTGCCGCGCTCGTCGAGGTCCAGGCCGAACTGGTCGACCAGGCCGTTGTCCCGGTCGGTGCCGGTGAAGCCCATGGCGAGGGTGATCAGCTGGGCGGGGATCTTGCGCTCCGTGCCCGGCTTCGAGGTCAGCTTGCCCTCGACGAACTCCACCTCGGTGAGGTGCAGCCACTGGACGTTGCCGTCCTCGTCGCCCTCGAAGTGGGTGGTGGAGACGGAGTAGATCCGCTCGCCGCCCTCCTCGTGCGCGGAGGTGACCTTGTAGAGCATCGGGAAGGTCGGCCAGGGCTGGGCGACCGGGTTCCGCTCCTCGTCCGGGCGGGGCATGATCTCCAGCTGGGTGACGGAGGCCGCGCCCTGGCGGTGGGCGGTGCCCACGCAGTCGGCGCCGGTGTCGCCACCGCCGATGACCACGACGTGCTTGCCCTCGGCCGTGATGGGGGGCGCCACGTAGTCGCCCTCCTGGACCTTGTTGGCCAGCGGCAGGTACTCCATGGCCTGGTAGATGCCCTTCAACTCCCGCCCGGGGACGGGAAGATCACGGGCGGTAGTTGATCCGGCGGCGATGACCACGGCGTCGTACCGCTTGCGCAGGTCCGTCGCCTTCATGTCGCGGCCGATCTCGATGCCCGTACGGAAGCGGGTGCCCTCCGCGCGCATCTGCTCGATACGGCGGTTGATGTGCCGCTTCTCCATCTTGAACTCGGGGATGCCGTACCGGAGGAGGCCTCCGACGCGGTCCGCGCGCTCGTAGACGGCGACCGTGTGGCCGGCCCGGGTCAGCTGCTGCGCGGCGGCGAGGCCCGCCGGGCCTGAACCGATGACCGCGACCGTCTTGCCGGACAGGCGCTCGGGGATCTGCGGGGCGACATCCCCGGTCTCCCACGCCTTGTCGATGATCGAGACCTCGACGTTCTTGATGGTGACCGGCGGCTGGTTGATGCCGAGCACACACGCCGACTCGCACGGAGCGGGGCACAGCCGGCCCGTGAACTCCGGGAAGTTGTTCGTGGCGTGCAGGCGCTCGGAGGCGTTCGCCCAGTCCTCGCGGTAGGCGTAGTCGTTCCACTCGGGGATCAGGTTCCCCAGCGGACAGCCGTTGTGGCAGAACGGGATGCCGCAGTCCATGCACCGGCTGGCCTGCTTGCTGATGATCGGCAGCAGGGAGCCGGGGACGTAGACCTCGTTCCAGTCCTTGACGCGCTCACCGACGGGGCGGGTCCTGGCGACCTCGCGACCGTGGTTGAGAAAGCCCTTGGGATCAGCCATTGGTCGCCGCCTCCATCATCTTCTCGGTGATCTCGGTCTCGGAGAGACCGGCTCGCTCGGCGGCGTCCTTGGCGGCGAGCACTGCCTTGTACGTGCTGGGGATGATCTTGCTGAAGCGCTCCACCGCGGTGTCCCACTCGGCGAGCAGCTTCCCGGCGACGGTCGAGGCCGTCTCCTCCTGGTGGCGGCGCACCACATCGTGCAGCCACTTCTTGTCGGTGTCGTCCAGCGCCTCGACGGCGTCGACATTGCCGACGTTGACGTTGTCGCGGTCGAGGTCGATGACGTACGCGACTCCGCCGGACATGCCGGCCGCGAAGTTGCGGCCCGTCTCGCCGAGGACCACCGCGTGACCGCCGGTCATGTACTCGCAGCCGTGGTCGCCCACGCCCTCGGAGACGACCGTCGCGCCGGAGTTGCGCACGCAGAACCGCTCGCCCGTACGACCGCGCAGGAACAGCTCCCCGCCGGTCGCGCCGTAGGCGATGGTGTTGCCCGCGATGGTGGAGAACTCGGCGAGGTGGTCGGCGCCCCGGTCGGGACGGACGATCACCCGGCCGCCGGAGAGGCCCTTGCCGACGTAGTCGTTGGCGTCGCCCTCCAGGCGCAGCGTGACACCGCGCGGCAGGAAGGCGCCGAAGGACTGGCCCGCCGAGCCGGTGAAGGTGATGTCGATGGTGTCCTCGGGCAGGCCCGCACCGCCGAACTTCTTCGTCACCTCGTGGCCGAGCATGGTGCCGACCGTGCGGTTGATGTTGCGGATGGCGACCTGGGCGCGCACCGGCTGGGCGTCGGTGGCGCTGTCCGCGGCCAGGGCGTCGGCGGCGAGCTTGATCAGCTCGTTGTCGAGCGCCTTCTCCAGGCCGTGGTCCTGCTGGATGACCTGGTGCAGCGGGGCGCCCGCGGGCAGCTCAGGCACGTGGAAGAGCGGGGACAGGTCCAGGCCCTGCGCCTTCCAGTGGTCGACGGCGCGCGTGACGTCGAGCCTCTCGGCGTGGCCGACGGCCTCCTCGATCGTGCGGAAGCCCAGCTCGGCGAGGATCTCGCGGACCTCTTCGGCGATGAACTGGAAGAAGTTCACGATGTACTCGGCCTTGCCGTTGAACCGTTCCCGCAGGGTCGGGTTCTGGGTGGCGATGCCGACCGGGCAGGTGTCCAGGTGGCAGACGCGCATCATGACGCAGCCGGAGACGACGAGCGGCGCGGTCGCGAAACCGAACTCCTCGGCGCCGAGCAGCGCGGCGATGACGACGTCCCGGCCGGTCTTGAGCTGGCCGTCGGTCTGGACGACGATGCGGTCGCGCAGGCCGTTGAGCAGCAGGGTCTGCTGGGTCTCGGCGAGACCGAGCTCCCAGGGACCGCCGGCGTGCTTGAGGGAGGTGAGGGGCGAGGCACCCGTACCGCCGTCGTGGCCGGAGATCAGGACGACGTCCGCGTGCGCCTTGGACACACCCGCGGCGACCGTGCCGACGCCGACCTCGGAGACCAGCTTCACGTGAATCCGCGCCTGCGGGTTCGCGTTCTTCAGGTCGTGGATCAGCTGGGCCAGGTCCTCGATGGAGTAGATGTCGTGGTGCGGCGGCGGCGAGATGAGGCCGACACCGGGCGTCGAGTGACGCGTCTTGGCCACCCACGGGTACACCTTGTGGCCGGGCAGCTGACCGCCCTCGCCGGGCTTGGCGCCCTGGGCCATCTTGATCTGGATGTCGTCCGCGTTGACCAGGTACTCGGAGGTCACACCGAAGCGGCCGGAGGCGACCTGCTTGATCGACGAACGGCGCGCCGGGTCGTAGAGCCGGTCCGCGTCCTCGCCGCCCTCACCGGTGTTGGACTTGCCGCCCAGCTGGTTCATGGCGATGGCGAGCGTCTCGTGGGCTTCCTTGGAGATGGAGCCGTAGGACATGGCGCCGGTGGAGAAGCGCTTGACGATCTCGCTGACCGGCTCGACCTCGTCGATCGGGATCGGCTGCCGGTCGGACGTGAAGCCGAACAGACCGCGCAGCGTCATCAGCCGCTCGGACTGCTCGTTCACGCGCTCGGTGTACTTCTTGAAGATGTCGTAGCGGCCGGAGCGCGCGGAGTGCTGGAGGCGGAAGACCGTCTCCGGGTCGAACAGGTGCGGCTCGCCCTCACGGCGCCACTGGTACTCGCCGCCTATGTCCAGGGCCCGGTGGGCGGGCGCGATGCCGCTGGCCGGGTACGCCTTGGCGTGGCGGGCGGCGACCTCCTTGGCGATGACGTCGATGCCGACGCCGCCGATCTTGGTGGCCGTACCGCTGAAGTACTTCTCGACGAACTGCTCGTCCAGACCGACCGCTTCGAAGACCTGGGCGCCACGGTAGGAGGCGACGGTCGAGATGCCCATCTTGGACATGACCTTCAGGACGCCCTTGCCGAGGGCGTAGATCAGGTTGCGGATGGCCTGCTCGGGCTCGATACCCGGCAGGAAGGTGCCCGCGCGGACCAGGTCCTCGACGGACTCCATCGCCAGGTACGGGTTGACGGCGGCGGCGCCGAAGCCGATCAGCAGGGCGACGTGGTGGACCTCGCGGACGTCGCCGGCCTCGACCAGCAGGCCCACCTGGGTGCGCTGCTTGGTGCGGATGAGGTGGTGGTGGACGGCCGCGGTGAGCAGCAGCGACGGGATCGGCGCGTGCTCGGCGTCGGAGTGGCGGTCCGACAGGACGATGAGCCGGGCGCCGTTGGCTATGGCGGCATCGGCCTCGGCGCAGATCTCCTCGATGCGCGCGGCGAGGGCGTCACCGCCACCGCTGACCCGGTACAGGCCGGAGAGGGTCGCGGCCTTCATGCCGGGCATGTCGCCGTCGGCGTTGATGTGGATGAGCTTGGCCAGCTCGTCGTTGTCGATGACCGGGAAGGGCAGGAGCACACCGCGGCAGGAGGCGGCCGACGGCTCCAGCAGGTTGCCCTGCGGGCCGAGCGAGGAGCGCAGCGAGGTGACCAGCTCTTCGCGGATCGCGTCCAGCGGCGGGTTGGTGACCTGCGCGAACAGCTGGGTGAAGTAGTCGAAGAGCAGCCGCGGGCGGTCGGACAGCGCGGCGATCGGGGAGTCCGTGCCCATCGAACCGATCGGCTCGGCACCGGCCTTGGCCATCGGCGCGAGAAGGACGCGCAGCTCCTCCTCGGTGTAACCGAAGGTCTGCTGGCGGCGGGTGACCGAGGCGTGCGTGTGCACGATGTGCTCACGCTCGGGCAGGTCGGACAGCTCGATCTCGCCGGCCTCCAGCCACTCCGCGTAGGGCTTCTCGGCGGCGAGGCCGGCCTTGATCTCGTCGTCCTCGATGATGCGGTGCTCGACGGTGTCGACGAGGAACATCCGGCCGGGCTGAAGACGGCCCTTGCGGACGACCTTGGCCGGGTCGATGTCGAGGACGCCGACCTCGGAGCCGAGGACGACGAGGCCGTCGTCGGTGACCCAGTAGCGGCCGGGACGCAGTCCGTTGCGGTCGAGGACCGCGCCGACCTGCTTGCCGTCGGTGAAGGTGACGCAGGCCGGGCCGTCCCAGGGCTCCATCATCGTGGCGTGGAACTGGTAGAAGGCGCGGCGGGCCGGGTCCATGGAGGCGTGGTTCTCCCAGGCCTCCGGGATCATCATCAGCACGGAGTGCGGGAGGGACCGGCCGCCGAGGTGCAGCAGCTCCAGGACCTCGTCGAAGGACGCGGAGTCGGAGGCCTCGGGCGTACAGATCGGGAAGACCCGCTCGATCTTCTCCTGGTCTCCGAAGAGGTCGGAGACCAGCTGGGACTCGCGGGCGGCCATCCAGTTGCGGTTGCCCTTGACCGTGTTGATCTCGCCGTTGTGCGCGACGAAGCGGTACGGGTGGGCGAGCGGCCAGCTCGGGAAGGTGTTCGTGGAGAACCGGGAGTGCACGAGCGCGATCGCGGAGGCGAAGCGGCGGTCGGACAGGTCCGGGAAGAAGGGCTCCAGCTGGCCGGTGGTCAGCATGCCCTTGTAGACGATGGTCCGCGCGGACAGCGACGGGAAATAGACGCCGGCCTCGCGCTCGGCGCGCTTGCGCAGCACGAACGCCTTGCGGTCCAGGGCGATCTCCGTCGACTCGCCGTCGGTCACGAAGATCTGCCGGAAGGCGGGCATCGTCGAGCGGGCGGTGGCGCCGAGGAGTTCCGGGGCGACCGGCACATCGCGCCAGCCGAGGACGGTCAGGCTCTCTTCCGCGGCGATCGTCTCGATCCGTGAGACGGCGTCCTCGATGCCGTCCTCCCGCAGGAAGGCGGTACCGACGGCATACGCACCGGCCGCGGGCAGCTCGAATCCGGCCACCTCGCGGAAGAAGGCGTCCGGCACCTGGGACAGGATGCCCGCGCCGTCGCCCGAGTCGGGCTCGGAGCCGGTGGCACCGCGGTGTTCGAGGTTGCGCAGAACGGTGAGCGCCTGCTCGACCAGCGCGTGGCTCGCCTCACCGGTGAGGGTGGCCACGAAGCCGACGCCACAGGCGTCGTGCTCGTTGCGGGGGTCGTACATACCCTGCGCAGCAGGGCGAGCATCCATGAAGGACCAGTTCTGGCCATTCGCGGAGTGCTGGGACGGCTGGCGCGGCGTACGCATCGGCTCTCCCGTCGTCGTCATGTGGCATATGCAGATTGCCGAGGGACGACGCTGGCCCTCTGCGTGAGTGCAAAATTTCGTGCAGGTTACATGATGGAGCGGTTCTCGGGAACCGGGATAATCCGTTCCAACATGCGGACGCCGCGGGGTCGCGGCGGGTACCGCGCTCGGCGGCGCAAAGTATGTGGGGACCAAAGCTGATCAATCGGTCAGATTGATGCCGTCGGCCCGAAGTGGCGGGCGGGAGCGTCGTCGCCCACCCCGCGGGTGCGCCGCGGGCCTCATTGCCCACAGCGCTTACGGCTCATGCCCGGTGGTTAAGCATTCGAAACCAGCGAGTAACGGCTACTTATACGGCCCAACGCATAAGTCCCGGCCGAACTATCCTACGGCGATTCCGAACAGACTGCCCAGGGCGTACGTCACACCGGCCGCGGCCCCGCCCAGCGCGAGTTGCCGCAGCCCGCTGAACCACCAGGTCCGCGCCGTCACCCTGGCCACGACGGCACCGCACGCGAAGAGCCCGACAAGCGCCAGCAGCACCGCGGGCCACAGGGCCGTGGCGCCGAGCAGATACGGCAGTACGGGGAGCAGGGCGCCCAGCGCGAACGCCCCGAAGGAGGACCCGGCGGCGACCAGCGGCGAGGGCAGATCGCCGGGGTCGATGCCCAACTCCTCGCGGGCGTGGATCTCCAGGGCCTGCTCGGGGTCCTTCGACAGCTGCCGGGCCACCTCGCGGGCCAGCTTCGGCTCGACGCCCCGGCCTTCGTACAGCGCCGCGAGCTCGGCCTCCTCGTCCTTGGGGTGCTTCCTCAGCTCCCGCCGCTCCACGTCCAGCTCGGCCTCGACCAGCTCACGCTGGGAGGCGACGGAGGTGTACTCGCCGGCAGCCATGGAGAAGGCACCGGCGGCGAGACCCGCGAGCCCGGTCAGCACGATGCCCTGCCGGCCGACCGCACTGCCCGCGACACCGGTCATCAGGGCGAGGTTGGAGACCAGACCGTCCATCGCACCGAAGACGGCGGGGCGCAGCCAGCCGCCGGTCACATCGCGGTGCGTGTGATTGTCGCGGTGCGCCTCGTGCAGCGCCGCCTCGGTCTCGATGATGGCCACTCGGGTCCCCCAGGAGCTTCATTGGACTGATTCCACTTTTTGACAACACCCAATGTACGCCGCCCATTCCGGCCCCGCCAGCAAGGAAAGGCTGGACTAACCAGGGACTTTGACCCCCTCCGCTCATCTGCACGAGTGCCTGCACAGATGTCGACCGGGTGACACAGGGGCGCGTGAGGCTGCGCGGAACACCGCACCGGGGACAGTTCCGCAAAGGGTTCCGCGTCCCGGAAACGCCTCCGACATCTGCGGAGACTCCTGATCCGGAAACGCCCCCGAGAGGAGAGCCGCGTATGGCATCGATCGCCTGTATTCCCTCCGTCCCGGCGCCCGGGAACGCCGCCGAACTCCGCGAGCGGGCTCGCGGCGCCCTGCTCGGCCTGGCCGTCGGCGATGCCCTCGGGGCACCGGCGGAGAACCTGAAGCCCTCCGAGATCCGCGCCCGCTGGGGCCGTATCACCGGCTACGTCGCCGACACCCCGTCCGGCACGGACGACACCGAGTACGCGATCTTCTCCGGCCTCCTCCTCGCGCGCCACGGCTCGGCCCTCACCCCGGCGCACGTGGAGGCCGCCTGGCACGAGTGGATCGCGGACCGCGACGAGGGCCCCTTCCGGGGCGCGGGCTTCAGCGAACGCGGCACGCTGGAGAACCTCCGCCGGGGCCTCGCGGCCCCCATCTCCGCGCAGCACCGGCACGCCTGGAGCGACGGGCTGGCCATGCGCGCGGCCCCCTTCGGCATCTTCGCGGCGGGCCGCCCCGCCGAGGCCGCCCGCCTGGTGGCGATCGACGGCTCGGTGAGCCACGACGGCGAGGGCATCTACGGCGGCCAGGCGGTGGCGGCCGGCGTCGCCGCGGCGATGGCGGGCGCACCTACCATCGCGGTGGTCGCCTCGGCCCTGGCGGTCGTCCCCGACGACTCCTGGACGGCCCGCTCCCTGCGCCGCGCGGTGGCGGTGGCCCACCGCGGCGAACGCGCGGTCCGCTCCGCCGTCGTCATCGGCGGCTACCCCTGGACCGACCTGGCCCCCGAGGCGGTCGCCCTCGCCTTCGGCGCGTACGCGGCGGCCGACGGCGACTTCGTCCCGGCGGTACTGACAGCCGTCAACATGGGCCGCGACGCCGACACCACGGCGGCGGTGGCGGGCGCTCTGGCGGGCGCGACCCGGGGCGCGTCCGCGATCCCGCCCGACTGGGCGACGGCCATCGGCCCGGCCCGCGGCAGCTGCCTGCCGTCGATGGCCGGGCACCACGTCCTGGACGTGGCGGAGTTGCTGACACCGGGCGAGGCCGGAAGATGGAGAACGGCCGGATTCGCACCCGCGGCGGAGACGGCCTCATGACGCCCCCCGCTCCCTGGGACGAGACGACGGCGGTCACGGCGGACCTGATCGAACCCGCGGCCGCCGACGGCGAGGAACCCCCACAGGGGCCACCCGCACCCGACAACGAAAGTTGTACGGGTGGTGCGGGTGGGAACAAAAAGGCCGAAGGCGCAGCCGAGGCCGCTTACACCGGCACCCACCCTCACCGCATCGAAGGCCTACTCCTCGGCCTAGCCGCAGGCGACGCCGCCGGCTGGCCCGCCGCCCGCCACCGAGCCGCCCGCATGCCCGACTGGACCCGCCGCCTCACCCGCGAACTGGACACCTTCGCCGAACAGAACGCGACAACCACCCTCCCCGTCCCCATCGCCCTGAACCAACCCCCCGAACCCCTCCGCCTCGGCCCCTCCGACGACGCCGAATGGGCGGTGTTCGCGGCGGAGGCCGTCCTGCGGGCCGGCGACGACACCGTCCTGGGCGACCTGAGCCGACAACGCCGTACCCGCGCCGCCATCGACCTGACCTGGAACGCCCTCGCCGGCGAGGTGGCCGCCGCGGCGGACCGTGCCCCCGAGGTCGAGTCCGCTGTCCTCCCCCTGCGCGCCCGCATCTCCGTCCGGGCCGGCCTCGGCAACCTCGCCGCCGGCCTGCGCCCGCCCGCCACCGGCCACGACAACCCGCACTACTTCGACGACGCCGCCTGCGTACGCGCCTGTGTGCTGGCCGTGGCCCACCCGGGCGACCCCCGACTCGCCGCCGATCTGGCCGAGTTCGACGCCCGCTACACCCAGGACGGCGACGGAGTGCACGGCGCCCGCGCGATGGCCGCGGCACTCGCACTCGCCCTGGCCGGAGCCGGCCTACAGGCCTGCGTCACGGCCGCCCTCGCCGAACTCCCCGAGTCCACCGAGATCGG
Organism: Streptomyces sp. NPDC050619; assembly: GCF_040654815.1. Classification (NCBI taxonomy): domain Bacteria; kingdom Bacillati; phylum Actinomycetota; class Actinomycetes; order Kitasatosporales; family Streptomycetaceae; genus Streptomyces; species Streptomyces sp. NPDC050619. Next base: position 43,997 of record NZ_JBFAIR010000024.1, read on the forward strand.
CCGCAACGCCCGCCACGCCCTCAAGCTCGCCCAGGACGCCGAGAGCGCCTTCGCCCTGATCCCGTTGCTCGAACACCAGATCGTCGACCACGTCTACAGCTACGGCATCGCCGCCGCCGAGACGGTCCCGGTCGCCCTCGCCCTGGCCCTGGCCGCGCACGGCCGGATCGCGGAGGCGGTGCCGGCGGCGGCCTGTCTGTCCCGGGTCGCGGACTCGGCCCCCGCCCTCGCGGGCGCCCTGACCGGCGCGCTGGGCGGCGGCGCGTCGATCCCGGCCTCCTGGCGCGACACCTGCCGCACCCTCTCCGGCTGCGTACTCCCCCGGCTCACCGGCACGGACCTCGTGGAACTCGCCGAACTCCTGGAAGCCACGCAACCGGCCCCACCAGAGGGATGATTCGGGACATGAAGCCCACAACACCAGAAATCCAAAAAGCGAGCCTGGACGAACGGATCACCGGCGCCCTGGTCGGCGCGGCCGTCGGCGACGCGCTGGGCGGCCCCGTCGAGGGTTACGCCCCCGAGCAGATCCTCGAGCGCCACGCCGGCCGCGTCCACGGCATCGTCGGCCCCTGGAACGGCGACGCCTGGCGCACCGCCCGCCCCATCGCCCCGTACCACAAGGGCGACGGCCACGTCACCGACGACACCTTGATGACGCACGCGCTGGTACGGGTCTACGCACAGGTCCGCGACCACCTCGACGCCTACTCGATCGCGGACCACCTGGTCCCGGACCTGATGAAGAACCCCCGCTGGATCCCGGAACTGGAGTCGGAGGCGCTCCCCCTGCACCGCGTCTTCCTGGCGGAGAAATGGCTGGTGGCAAGGCTCCACTACGGCCATGTGGACCCCCGCGAGGCCGGCGTCGGCAACATCGTGAACTGCGGTGCCGCGATGTACATGGCGCCGGTCGGCCTGGTCAACGCGGCCAACCCGGCAGGCGCGTACGCCGAGGCGCTCGACATCGCGGGCGCCCACCAGTCGTCGTACGGCCGCGAGGCGGCGGGCGTCTTCGCGGCGGCGGTCGCGGCGGCGAGCACACCGGGCGCGACCCCGGACTCGGTCGTCTCGGCCTGTCTGTCCCTGGCGAAGGACGGCACCCGGGCGGCGATCGAGCGAGTCTGCGCGGCGGCGTCCCGCTGCGCGGACTTCGAGTCGGCGCTGGGCCCGCTGCGGGAGGCGGTGGCTCCGTACGACACGGTGGGCCCCGACTACCGCTCCCCCTCCCTGGGCGCCCGCCGCCCCTCCCGCCTGCACGCGATCGAGGAACTCCCCGTCGCCCTGGGGATGTTGGTGGTCGCGCACGGCGACTTTCGCCACGCGGTCCTGGGCGCGGTGAACTACGGCCGCGACTGCGACTCCATCGCCACGATGGCGGGAGCGATCGCCGGCGCGCTGGGCTCGCCGGTGCCGGAGGACTGGGCGAAGCAGGTGTCGGAGGCAAGCCGCCTCGACCTGTGGGAACCGGCGACCACGCTCACGGCCGTGACCCGGGAGGTCTTCGAACGGGACGTGGACCGCCGCCGCGCACACGAGACGGCGTTCACCGCGCTCGGGACCCCCGCATGCTCCGACTGACCTGGGTCCAGCCGGAGGACCTGATCGGCCATGAGTTGCGCCAGGCGGCCCAGGACGGCCGGGAGCCGTCGGCCGTCGCGGCGAGGTGGCGAGCGGCGGGCGGCTCGCAGGCCCCACTGCGGGCGGGCGCCTCACCGCGACCGGCGTCGAGATACCTGAGGACGCTCGCCAAGGACCTGCTGGACGAACTGGCCGACCTGCCCAGCAGGTTGCGGGAGGAGGAACCGACCGACCTCACGAGGATCAAGGCCCTGTGCCCCGACTGGCCGGGCAGCGCATCCCACCCCCGCCCAGCCCCCGCCCAGGCCCACCTGGAAGCCGCCTGGCTCGGCCGAGCCGTCGGCTGCCTCCTGGGCAAACCCGTCGAAAAGCTCCCCTTGACCGCCATCCGCCAACTCGCCGAATCCACCGGCAACTGGCCCCTGAACACCTACTTCACAGCCCGAGGAGTCCCCCCGGAACTCCTCACGCGGCACCCCTGGAACCGCCGCTCGGCGAACACCTCCCTCGCCGAGAACATCGACGGCATGCCCGAGGACGACGACCTCAACTACCCCCTGCTCAACCTCCTCCTGCTCCAACGCCACGGCAGACACTTCACCACCACGGACGTGGCAGCCCTCTGGCTCGACGAACTCCCGGCCGGCCGCACGTTCACGGCCGAACGCATCGCCTACCGCAACCTCCTCACCGGCCTGGAGCCCCCGCGCACGGCCCGCCATCGCAACCCGTTCCGCGAATGGATCGGCGCGCTGATCCGCGCCGACGTCCACGGCTGGACCAACCCCGGCGACCCGGCAGCCGCCGCCGAACAGGCCCACCGGGACGCCACCCTCACCCACACCGCCAACGGCGTCTACGCGGCGATGTTCATCGCGGCCACCATCGCCACCGCGACCACCGCGACCACCGGCGCAGCCGACATCCACACCGCACTCCGCACCGGCCTCACCGTGGTCCCGCCGGGCTCCCGCCTGGCCCGAGCCGTCCGTCACGCCCTCCAACTCGCGCAAGAACACGAGGACTTCGAGACGGTCGTCGACGAACTCCACGCCACCCACGCCGAAACCCACCACTGGGTGCACGCCGTCCCCAACACCGCCCTGATCGCCGCCGCCCTCACCCACGCGAACGGCGACTTCACCGGCTCCATCTGCCGTGCCGTGTCCGGCGGGTGGGACACCGACTCCAACGGCGCCACGGCCGGCAGCGTCGCCGCCCTCCTCGCGGGCACCCCCTCCGCGCTCCCCGACCGCTGGACGGCCCCGCTCAAGAACCGACTCGCCACAACGATCGGCGACTTCAACGGCACCGGCTTCGACACCTTGGCCCACCTCACCTGCCTGGAGGCTTCCCGCCCATGACCCACAGCCCGGCCGGCCGCATGACCACGGCCCCGCTCACCGGCCTCCGCGTCCTCGACCTCGCCACCCTCTTCGCCGGCCCGCTCGCCGCCACGATGCTCGGCGACTTCGGCGCGGAAGTCATCAAGATCGAGCACCCCAGGAAACCGGACCCGTCCCGCGGCCACGGCCCGTCGAAGGACGGCGTGGGCCTGTGGTGGAAGCTGCTGGGCCGCAACAAGCGCACGATCACCCTGGACCTCTCCAAACCCGGCGGCCGCACCACCCTCCTGCGCCTCGCCGCCACCGCCGACGTCGTCATCGAGAACTTCCGCCCCGGCACCCTGGAGAAATGGGACCTCGGCTGGGAGGAACTGTCCGCCGCCAACCCCCGCCTGGTCCTCACCCGCGTCACCGGCTTCGGCCAGTTCGGCCCCTACGCCCACCGCCCCGGCTTCGGCACCCTCGCCGAGGCGGTGAGCGGCTTCGCCGCGATCACCGGAGAACCGGACGCGCCGCCGACCCTCCCGCCCTTCGGCCTCGCCGACTCGATCGCGGGCCTGACCACGGCGTACGCCGTCATGACCGCGCTCGCCGCCCGCGACCGCACCGGCGAGGGCCAGGTCGTCGACATGGCGATCATCGAGCCGATCCTGACGGTCCTCGGCCCGCAGCCGACCTGGTACGACCAGCTCGGCCACGTCCAGCCGCGCACCGGCAACCGCTCCCAGAACAACGCTCCGCGCAACACCTACCGCACGGCGGACGGCACCTGGGTCGCCGTGTCGACCTCGGCCCAGTCGATCGCCGAGCGCGTGATGCGCCTGGTCGGCCGTCCGGAGCTGATCGACGAACCGTGGTTCGCGTCGGGCGCCGACCGGGCCGCCCACTCCGACGTCCTCGACAAGGCGGTGGGCACCTGGATCGCCGAGCGCACCCGCACCGAAGTCCTCGCGGCCTTCGAGAAGGCGGAGGCCGCGGTGGCGCCGATCCAGGACGTACGGGACGTGATGACCGACCCGCAGTACCAGGCCCTCGACACCGTCACCACGGTCGACGACCCCGAACTGGGCCCCCTCCGGATGCAGAACGTGCTCTTCCGCCTCTCCTCCACCCCCGGCGCGATCCGCTGGGCGGGCCGCCCGCACGGCGCGGACACGGCGGACGTCCTGGCCGAACTGGGCCTGACCCGGGCGGACCTGGCCACCCTGCGCGAGGAGGGCGCCGTATGACAGCGACCCCCCTCACCTTGCTGTACGCCCCCGGCGACCGCCCGCACATCGTCGCGAAGGCCCTGGCCGCAGGCGCCGACGTCGTGGTGATCGACCTGGAGGACGCGGTCGCCCCCGACCGCAAGGAGTACGCCCGCACAGCCACCGCCGAACTCCTCACCGAGCCGCAACCGGTACCCGTACACGTCCGCGTGAACGCCCTGGAGAGCCCCTGGGCGCCGGCGGACCTGACGGCGATGACCGCGCTCCCGGGCCTGTCCGGCCTGCGCCTGCCCAAGGTGACCTCCCCGGAGCAGATCGTCGGCCTCGCCGAACGCACGGCCCCCGCCGACGGCGGCGCACCTCCGCTGTACGCCCTCCTGGAAACGGCCCTGGGCATCGAGCGGGCCTACGCCATCGCCTCCGCCCACGCGTCCCTGCGCGGCATCGGCCTCGGCGAGGCGGATCTCCGTGCCGAGCTGGGCGTCCGTGACGACGCGGGCCTGGACTGGTCCCGCTCCCGGGTGATCGTGGCCGCGCGGGCGGCGGGCCTGGCCCCGCCGCCCCAGTCCGTCCACCCCGACATCCGCGACCTGGAGGGCCTCGCCGCCTCCTGCGCCCACGGCCGCGCCTTGGGCTTCCTCGGCCGCGCGGCCGTCCACCCCCGCCAACTCCCGGTCATCGAGCGGGCCTACGCGCCCACGGCCCAGGAGATCGAACAGGCGGAGACGATCGTCAAGGCGGCGACGGCGGAACCGGGCGCCCTGGCGCTGCCGGACGGCCGGTTCATCGACGCGGCGGTGGTGGCAGCGGCGCAGAGAACGCTGACACTGGCCCGCCGGAACTGACCCCACACGCAACGAAGAGGGCGCCCGGAAATCCCAGGGCGCCCTCATCCACGTACGACCGACCGTCAGGTCTTCTTCCCCGACCCGGCCCCGTCCTTCTCCTCGGCCTTCTCTCCGTCCTCCGCGTCGGCGACCTCGGTCTCGTCGTCGTCGCTGTCAGCGTCGGCCTCGCCGTCGGCCTCGTCATCGGAGGCACCCGGTTCCACGACGGCCTCCCGCCCCGGCCGCTTCTTCGCCGACAGCACGAAGTACAGCACCGCGAGCAGGAACACGATCATCGCGGTCCAGTCGTTCAGCCGCAGGCCCAGGATGTGGTGGGCGTCGTCGACGCGCAGGTACTCGATCCAGAAGCGGCCCACGCAGTACGCGGCGACGTACAGCGCGAACGCCCGTCCGTGCCCGAGCTTGAAGCGCCGGTCGGCCCAGATCACCAGCACCGCGACACCGATGCACCACAGCGACTCGTACAGGAACGTCGGGTGGTAGGTGCCCGGCACCCGCCCGTCCGTCGAGGACGTGATCTTCAGCGCCCAGGGCAGGTCGGTGGGCTTCCCGTACAGCTCCTGGTTGAACCAGTTCCCCCAGCGCCCGATCGCCTGGGCGAGGGCGATGCCGGGGGCGAGGGCGTCGGCCCAGGCGGGCAGCGGGATGCCCCGGCGCCGGCAGCCGATCCACGCGCCCACCGCACCGAGCGCGATCGCGCCCCAGATGCCGAGACCGCCTTCCCAGATCTTGAAGGCGTCCACCCAGTCACGGCCCTCGCTGAAGTACAGCTCGTAATCCGTGATCACGTGGTAGAGCCGACCGCCGACCAGACCGAACGGCACGGCCCAGACCGCGATGTCGGCCACCGTGCCGGCCCGCCCGCCCCGGGCGATCCAGCGCTTGTTGCCGAGCCAGACGGCAACGAAGACGCCGATGATGATGCAGAACGCATAGCCGCGCAGCGGAATGGGACCGAGGTGGATCACCCCGCGCGAAGGGCTGGGAATGTAGGCAATATCCATGGCAGGGTCGACGCTACCTTGCCGGGCCGGACCCACGGCAGGCAGCCCGGCTACGGGTCCATAACGGGCGGGTATGAAAGCGGGCGGCCACGTTTACTTCTTGGCGGCCTCCTGCACCAGCTGCTTGAGCTTCGCCGGGGTCATCGTCTGGTCCTGGTAGATGTTCGTGCCGTTGAGGAGCACGGTCGGTGTGCCGCTGAAGCCGCCGTTGCGGAAGGCCGCGGCGGACTTCTCGACCCAGCTGTTGTGCGTGCCGTCCTCGACACAGGTGCGGAACGCGGGCGTGTCGAGTCCGTCGACCTTGTCCGCCAGCTCGATGAGCTTGCTGTTCTCGGCGAAGGCGTCGTCGGTCTCGGCCGGCTGGTTGTCGTAGAGCACGTCGTGGTACGGGGTGAACTTGCCGACGTCCTGGGCGCAGGCCGCGGCGTTGGCCGAGGTGCGGGAGCCGGTGCCGCCCAGGTTGCCGTCGATGATCGTCGCCAGGTGGTACTCCACTTTCAGCTGACCCGCGTTCGTCAGCTCGTGGATCACCGGGCGGTACGCCGTCTCGAAGCCCTTGCAGGCCGGGCAGCGGAAGTCCTCCCAGATCGTGAGCGTCGACTTGGCGCTCTCCTTGCCGACCGGGATGGCCAGGCTGTCCTTGCCCTGCGCCCCGGAGGGTGCCACGACCGGGCCCGACGAGTCGCTGCCGTCGTCCTTGCCCGCGTTCGCCGCGACGACGCCGATCACCGCCGCGAGCCCCAGGACGCAGACCACGCTCGCGCCCACGATCAGCGTACGGCGCCGCTTCTCGGCGGCCTTCTGCTTCGCACGCTCGTCCGCCAGCCGCTCGCGGGCCGTGCGCTTTCCGTCTCGGTTCTTCTCGCTCACACCCCGCAGAACGAACCGGGGAGGCGCACCGCGCCTCCCCGGCCCCAGGTCCACCCGTTCGAGTGAGCCGTATGAATACCCGGTTGTTACGCCTTTCCGCGCACGCCCTGCGCGAGCTCACCGGCGAGCGCGCGGACGGCCTCGACGCCGGCCGCGTCGTCCGGGGCGTCCAGCATCCGCTTGACGAAGGCCGAGCCGACGATCACGCCGTCGGCGAAGCCGGCGACCTCGGCTGCCTGCCGGGCGTCGGAAACACCGAGGCCGACGCAGACCGGCAGGTCCGTGCCGGTGGCCCGGGTGCGCTCGACCAGGTCCTGGGCCTGCGCGCCGACCGACTCACGGGTGCCGGTGACACCCATCAGCGAGGCGGCGTAGACGAAACCGCTGCCCGCCGCGGTGATCTTGGCGAGCCGCTCGTCCTTGCTGCTGGGCGCCACGACGAAGACGGTCGCGAGCCCGTGCTTGTCCGCGTGCTCCCTCCACAGCGCCGATTCCTGCACCGGCAGGTCGGGCAGGATGCAGCCCGCCCCGCCCGCCTCGGCGAGCTCGGCGGTGAAGCGCTCGACGCCGTAGCGGTCGATCGGGTTCCAGTACGTCATCACGAGCACCGGCTTTCCGGTGGCCTCGTACGCCTCCTTGACCGTCCGCATGACGTCGGCGATCTTGACGCCGCCACGCAGGGCGATGTCGTCGGCGGTCTGGATGACCGGGCCGTCCAGGACGGGGTCGCTGTGCGGCAGACCGACCTCGACGATGTCCGCGCCGCCGTCGAAAACGGCCTTGATCGCCTCGATGCCGCCGTCCACGGTCGGGAACCCGGCCGGGAGGTAGGCGATGAGGGCGGCGCGGCCCTCGGCCTTGGTGGCGGCGAGGGTGTCGGTCAGCAGCTGACCCTTTCCGCCGATGAATTCAGCCCCGCTCACTTGGCGTCCCCCTCGATCTCGGCGGTGTCGGTGTCCGCGTCGGCGGTGACCTCGGCGTCGGCGTCGTACAGGTCGAAGTAGCGGGCGGCGGTGTCCATGTCCTTGTCACCGCGCCCGGACAGGTTGATCACGATCAGCCCGTCCTTGCCCAGCTCCCGGCCGACCTCCAGGGCGCCGGCCAGCGCGTGGGCGCTCTCGATCGCCGGGATGATGCCCTCGGTCCGCGACAGCAGGCGCAGGGCCTGCATGGCGGCGTCGTCGGTGACCGCGCGGTACTCGCCGCGGCCGGTGTCCTTGAGGTAGGAGTGCTCGGGCCCGATGCCCGGGTAGTCCAGACCGGCCGAGATCGAGTACGGCTCGGTGATCTGGCCCTCCTCGTCCTGGAGGACGTAGGACCGCGAGCCGTGCAGGATGCCGGGCTCGCCGGCGGTCAGGGTCGCCGCGTGCTCGCCGGTCTCGACGCCGTGCCCGGCGGGCTCGCAGCCGATGAGGCGGACGTCCGCGTCCGGGATGAAGGCGTGGAAGAGGCCGATGGCGTTGGAGCCGCCGCCGACACAGGCGATGGCGGCGTCGGGGAGGCGTCCCGCGCGCTCCAGGATCTGGCGGCGGGCCTCGACGCCGATGACGCGGTGGAAGTCGCGCACCATGGCCGGGAACGGGTGCGGTCCGGCGACGGTCCCGAAGAGGTAGTGGGTGTGCTCGACGTTGGCGACCCAGTCGCGGAAGGCCTCGTTGATCGCGTCCTTCAGCGTGCGGCTGCCGGACTTCACGGCGATGACCTCGGCGCCGAGCATGCGCATCCGGGCCACGTTCAGGGCCTGGCGCTGGGTGTCGATCTCGCCCATGTAGATGGTGCACTCGAGCCCGAACAGCGCGCAGGCGGTGGCGGTGGCGACCCCGTGCTGGCCGGCCCCGGTCTCCGCGATGACGCGGGTCTTGCCCATGCGCTTGGTGAGCAGCGCCTGGCCGAGCACGTTGTTGATCTTGTGGGAGCCGGTGTGGTTGAGATCCTCGCGCTTGAGGAACACCCGCGCGCCACCGGCGTGTTCGGCGAACCGGGGTACCTCGGTGAGCGCCGACGGTCGGCCTGTGTAGTTGACGAGCAGGTCGTCGAGCTCACGGGCGAACTCGGGGTCGTGTTTGGCCTTGTCGTACTCGACGGCGACCTCGTCCACGGCGGCGACGAGGGCCTCCGGGATGAACTTGCCGCCGAAGGTGCCGAAGTAGCCTTCGGGGGTGGGGATTTGACCCTCGGGGTCGGGGATGAAGAACTCGCTGGGCATGCTTGAACCTCACGGTGAGTGTTTGGAAGGACACTGATCGCCGTGGGGGCGAGGATGGTTGGTTGACTGCGGGACCGTTGTGGCTGGTCGCGCCGTTCCCCGCGCCCCTAAAAGGGGCGCTGCCATCGCCGGCCGTTCACCTGGCCCGGCTCGTCACCGATGACGTATCTCACCCGGCGGCCGTGTACCCGCCTCGCGGGCGCGCGGCAGCCGCGGGGACGGCAGCCGCGCGCGAGGCGGGCGTGCCGGTCCGTGGTCGCCAGGGTGATTGTCACAGTCATCGCCGCTCAGCCTACCGGGAGATCAGCCCCGGCCGTGCCGCAGTGCGGGGTGCTCCCCCGCGGCCACCAGGTCGGAGACCGCCGTCTTGGGGTCCTTGCCGGTCACCAGGGATTCGCCGACGAGAACCGCGTCGGCGCCGGCGTTGGCGTACGCGATGAGGTCGTGCGGGCCGCGGACACCGGACTCGGCGATCTTGACGATGTGGGCGGGGATCTCGGGGGCGATCCGCTCGAACGTCGAGCGGTCGACCTCCAGCGTCTTGAGGTTGCGCGCGTTGACGCCGATCACCTTGGCGCCCGCGTCCACCGCGCGGTCGACCTCGTCCTCGTCGTGCACCTCGACCAGCGGCGTGAGCCCGATGGACTCGGCACGCTCGATCAGGGACTCCAGGGCCGACTGCTCCAGGGCCGCGACGATGAGCAGCGCGAGGTCGGCGCCGTAGGCCCGGGCCTCCCACAGTTGGTACGAGGTGACGATGAAGTCCTTGCGCAGCACGGGGATGTCCACGCGCGCGCGGACCGCCTCCAGGTCGGCCAGCGAGCCGCCGAAGCGGCGCTGTTCGGTGAGGACGGAGATGACGGCGGCGCCGCCCGCCTCGTAGTCCGCGGCGAGTCCGGCCGGGTCGGCGATCGCGGCCAGCGCGCCCTTGGAGGGGCTGGAGCGCTTGACCTCGCAGATCACCTTGACGCCTTCGCCGCGCAGCGCGGCGATCCCGTCCTTGGCCGCGGGTGCCTTCGCCGCGCGCTCCTTGAGCTCGTCGAGGCTGACGCGCGCCTGCCGCTCCGCGAGGTCGGCACGGACTCCGTCGATGATCTCGTCGAGCACACTCACGCGAGCGGCCCCCTTCCAGCGGTTGACTGTTCAAGCGGTTCGGCTTCCGCCACCGGCCTGTCCCATCAGGAGAAAACCGGTGGTCACTGCGATGGTATCCGGAGGAAGGCGTAGGCCTCGCATCCGGTTGACGCCGACCCCTCTACCTGGACCTTCGCCAGTTGATCAAGGGTGTAGCCAGCCACCGAACGGCAGGTTCCGGACAACCGTGAAGACCAGCAGCGACGCGCCGAGCGTCCACATCAGCACCGGCCCCGGATCGATCCGCATGGGGCGCCCGCGCACCGCGTGGACCACCCAGACGGTCCACAGCACCGCGAAGGCCAGATAGCCCAGGACGGCCGGCGCGTTGTCCTGGAGCGCCGCCGCGAAGTCCCCGTGGACGAAGGCGTGCGCGCTGCGCAGTCCGCCGCAGCCGGGGCAGTAGATGCCGGTGTAGCGCAGCAGCGGGCAGACGGGGTAGTGGCCGGGCTCGTTGGGGTCCACGGTCCCGACGTAGGCGAAGGCCCCGGCGACCGCCGCGAGCACTCCGGCGGGCACCGCCAGCCGCCCCAGCACGGCCCCGGCGCCGGACGGCGTCACCTTCGGGCCGGGCGGTGTCAGTCGCTGGCTCTGGTGGCTGTCGGCGTTCACGTCTCGCATTGTGCCCTGCGCGGACCGAACACGCGTGAGGGACGGCCGCCCGGGCCGCCCCTCAATAACCTCGATAAGTCGTGCGCCACCGCCGTACGGAAATCAGCTCTCGACGCTCGCCGGTTCGCGCTTCTGTGCCGTCTGGTGCACCGGGTGGTTGCTCTTCGGCTGGCCCAGGCCCATCGCCCGCATGATCCAGCCGACCACGCCGCCGAGGACCACGATCACCAGACCGCCCCAGAAGCCCGCCGGGACGGCCATCACCATGAAGGCGCCCGAGACGGTGAAACCGATGAAGGCGATGATGACACCGGTCCAGGCGGCCGGGGTGTGACCGTGGCTGCTGCCCGCCATGACTTGCTCCTCGTTGCTGTGTACGTGTGTGTACGTGTGTGAGCCGGACGCTCGTGGTTCATTGTCCCGCACGCGCGCGTGCGGGCGGCCCGGGGGTCACTCCTCGCGCGTACGTGAGGCCTGTTGGGCTTCGGATCGGGGGCCTATGGATCGGGGCTTATGCCCCGGTGGGGTCCTCGCCCCGGTCGAGGGCCTTCCACAGGTCCTCGGGCCGGTCGGGGTCGATGGTGGCCGGCTTGCGGCGCGGGCGGGGCGCGCCGTCCCGCTCGTAGCGGCCGGACATCGCGGGCCAGTGCCGGCCGTAGCGCAGGGCGAGCAGGCCGGCGAGGAGGATCAGGGCGCCGCCCGCGGCCGCGAGGTAGGGCCAGGCGGTGTGGGTGAGCGCTTCCACGGTGGCCGAGGTGTCGCCGGAGGCCTGTGCGGCCTTCTCGTCGAGCGCGGAGCTGTCGGAGATGCCGAGGAGGGCCGCGGCGATCGTGCCGGCGCCGGAGAGGGCGAGGAGGGTGGCGACCAGGAAGCGGCCGGCCTTGCGGACGGCGAAGACGGCGACGAGCGCGGCGAGGCCCACTATGGCGAGGGCGGCGGGAACGCCGGTGACGTCGCTGCCCGTCGCGGTCAGGGGGAAGTTGCCGCCGGCCACCGTCGTGGTGCCCTCCGACCATCGCTGCCGGGTGGCCAGCAGCGCCACGGCCGCGCCGAGCGCACCCGACAGCAGGGCGACGGCGAGGCTCCGGCGGCCGGTACGGGCGGGTCCGGCCGCTTCGGAGTGAGGGTGAGGTACGGCAGTCATGTACCCCACTATCGCCCTAACATCGGGCGAACCGTTACCCGGGGTTGCGTGAGAAGCGCCCCACTTGCCTGGGAAGCGCCACTGAGAAGCGCCTTACTGCCCCAGCCGGTTGGCCGTGTGGACCGCCCGCAGGACCGCCGCCGCCTTGTTGCGGCACTCGGTGTCCTCGGCGACCGGGTCGGAGTCGGCGACGATGCCGGCGCCCGCCTGGACGTACGCGGTGCCGTCGCGCAGCAGGGCCGTACGGATGGCGATGGCGGTGTCGGAGTCGCCGGCGAAGTCGAGATAGCCCACACAGCCGCCGTACAGGCCGCGCCGGGACGGCTCGAGTTCGTCGATGATCTGCATCGCGCGGGGCTTCGGGGCGCCGGAGAGGGTACCGGCCGGGAAGCAGGCGGTCAGCACGTCGAAGGCCGTGCGGCCCGCCGTGATCCTGCCGGTGACCGTCGAGACGATGTGCATGACGTGCGAGTACCGCTCGACGGACATGAAGTCGACGACCTCGACCGAGCCCGGCTCGCAGACCCGTCCGAGGTCGTTGCGTCCGAGGTCGACGAGCATCAGGTGTTCCGCGCGCTCCTTCGGGTCGGCGAGCAGCTCGTCGGCGAGGGCCTGGTCCTCCTGCGGGGTGGCCCCGCGGTGCCGGGTGCCGGCGATGGGGTGGACCATGGCCTGTCCGTCCTCGACCTTGACCAGGGCCTCCGGGGACGAGCCGACGACGTCGAACTCGTCGAAGCGGAACAGGTACATGTACGGGGAGGGGTTGGTCGCCCTCAGGACCCGGTACACGTCCAACGCGCTTGCCGTGCACGGCGTTTCGAAGCGCTGCGAGGGGACGACCTGGAAGGCCTCGCCCGCGCGGATGCGCTCCTTGATGTCCTCGACGGCCTCCTGGAAGTCGGGGCCGCCCCAGAGCGCGGTGTACTCGGGGAGTTCGGAGGGCGGGAGGACCGCGGGGGGCTGGGCGACCGCGCGCGAGAGGTCGGCCTCCATGGCGTCCAGGCGGGCGACCGCGTCGGCGTGGGCCTCGTCGACGCCCGTGTCGAGGTCGTTGTGGTTGATCGCGTTGGCGATCAGCAGGACGGAGCCCTCCCAGTGGTCCATGACGGCGAGGTCGCTGGTGAGGAGCATGGTCAGCTCGGGGAGCTTCAGGTCGTCCCGCTCGCCGGGGCCGATCTTCTCCAGGCGGCGCACGATGTCGTAGCCGAGGTAGCCGACCATGCCGCCGGTGAAGGGCGGCAGGCCCTCCTGGTGGGGGGTGTGCAGGGCCTCGATGGTGGCGCGCAGGGCGGCCAGCGGGTCGCCGTCGACCGGGACGCCGACGGGCGGGGTGCCGAGCCAGTGGGCCTGGCCGTCGCGCGCGGTGAGGGTGGCGGCGGAGCGGACGCCGACGAAGGAGTACCGGGACCACGAGCGGCCGTTCTCCGCGGACTCCAGCAGGAAGGTGCCGGGGCGCTCGGCGGCGAGCTTGCGGTAGAGCGCGACCGGGGTGTCGCCGTCGGCGAGGAGCTTGCGGGTGACGGGGATGACGCGGCGGTCGGTGGCCAGCTTGCGGAACGTGTCGAGGTCCATGGCGGCTGACCCTACTGATCCGTGGCGCCGGCACCGGAATCGGCGCCGTCCTTGAGGAGCACGTCGGCGTCGAAGCAGGTGCGCGCGCCGGTGTGGCAGGCGGCGCCCACCTGGTCGACCTTGACCAGCACGGTGTCGGCGTCGCAGTCGAGGGCGACGGACCTGACCCACTGGTAGTGGCCGGAGGTGTCGCCCTTGACCCAGTACTCCCGGCGGCTGCGCGACCAGTACGTGCAGCGGCCGGTGGTCAGGGTGCGGTGCAGCGCCTCGTCGTCCATCCAGCCGAGCATCAGCACCTCTCCGGTGTCGTACTGCTGGGCGATGGCGGGCAGGAGGCCGTCGGCGCTGCGCTTGAGGCGCGCCGCGAGCTGGGGGTCGAGGCTGCTGGGCACGGGCGTACTGGTCATGCATGCCATTGTGCCGCGCGCCACTGACAGCGCCGCTGGCCTGTCCGCTGTGCGGACAGGCGGCCCGGCCGTAGGCTGGCTGCCATGTCGACTTTCGCCAAGCGTGAACGACTTCTGCTCGCCGATCTGTTGGAGGCCGAGGGCCCTGAGGCCCCCACCCTCTGCGAGGGCTGGCTCACCCGTGACCTCGCCGCGCACGTGGTGGTGCGCGAGCGCCGCCCCGATGCCGCCGGAGGCATCCTGATCAAGCAGCTCGCGCCCCGTCTGGAGCGAGTGACGGCCGAGTTCACGGCGAAGCCGTACGAGGAGCTGATCCAGCTCATCCGCACCGGCCCGCCGCGCTTCTCGCCCTTCCAGCTCAAGCAGGTCGACGAGATGTCGAACACGATCGAGTTCTACGTCCACACGGAGGACGTCCGCCGGGCCCGGCCCGACTGGACGCCCCGCGAGCTCGACCCGGTCTTCCAGAACGCCCTGTGGTCCCGCCTGGAGCGCACCTCCCGCCTGATGGGCCGCAGCTCCCCGACGGGCCTGGTGCTGCGCCGGCCGGACGGCCAGACGGCGGTCGCCCACCGCGGCACACCGGTCGTCACGGTGACCGGCGCGCCGTCGGAGCTGCTGCTGTTCCTGTACGGCCGCCAGAACGAGGCGGACGTGGAGCTGGACGGCGACAAGGAGGCGATCACCAGGCTGCACCAGGCGAAGCAACTGGGCATCTGACGGGTGGTTCAAGCGCGGGAGCTGGGCATCTGGCACGTGGCTCAGCGCGCCAGCCGGGCATCTGACGGGTGCTTCTTCAGCGCGGCAGCTCGGCCCGGCGCAGGTCGCGGACGCACAGGACCACGACCCCGCCGAGCCCGCAGACGGCCGCGCTGACGACGAACACCGGGCCGGTGCCCCAGGCGCCGACGGCCGCGGCGGACAGCGGCATGCTGAGCGGGGCGAAGCCGAGGCTGACCAGGCCGGCGACGGCGGTGACGCGGCCCAGGTAGGCGGGGTCCGCGTGGGTCTGCGTCAGGGCGCCGCACATCGCGCCGCTGACCCCGGCCAGCAGCCCGACCAGCAGGGCCACTGCGACGGCCGCGAGGACATCCGGGACGAAGGCGAGGGCGCCGATCGCGACCGAACCCGCGAATTGCGCAACTTCTCTTTCTCATCTCCCGGAGCTCAGCGCACAGCCGCCAGCGGCCCGACCGCCTTCACCACGACCCTGATCGAACGCCGCCCGCCATAGCTGAGCGGAACCTCCCGGATGCGGACGACGGCCGTGCCGACGGGATCCGCGCCCGCCGCGACGGCTTTGGCGACCGCTGTCTCGCGGGCCTGCGCCAGGGCGTCCAGGCGGCCCGAGCCGGCCGGGACGACCGTCTCGTGCTCGCCGCTGACCAGGGCGATGGCCGCGCCCACCGCGTTGGCGACGTCGGCGTGGCGGGGCCGTTCGACGCTGTGGCCGTCGACCGTGGCGGGGATCAGCCCGGCCGCGCCGCCCACGGCGACGACCGGCTGGTCGCGGCGGCCGTGGGAGACGAGGCTGACGGCTTCCAAGAGGCTGTGGTCGAAGTCCTCGACGGCGGCCTTCAGCCGGCCGCCCGGCCCGGACCCGAGGCGGGCGCGGTCGCCGAGCGCGAGCCGGCCGGCGAAGACGGCCGCGTCGGTGAGCGTGGGCGTCGAGCCGCCGAAGACCAGGGCCTGCGCCGTGATCGCCCGGTCGACGGATTCGGGTCCCGTGCGGTCCGCGTACACGACGGTGCCGCCGCCGTAGGCGATCGACAGCACGTCGGGCATGGGCAGGTTCGTCCGGACACCGCCGATGACGCTGCCGGCCGCGCTCTCGCGCGCGAAGCCATCGACGAGGACTCCGAGGTCGGTGGTAGTGCCGCCGACATCGGCCACGACGGCGTCGGTCAGGCCGGACAGGAGCGCGGCTCCGCGCAGGGAGTTCGACGGTCCCGATCCGATGGTGAGCAGGGGGAAGCGGTCGGCGTGGGCCGCGTCCATCAAGGTGCCGTCGTTCTGCGTGAAGTACGTGGCGACGTCCAGCCCGTGCTCGTCGAGGGCCTGGGCGAGGGCGGCCGTGACCGCGGCCACCGCCGGCCGCAGGGCCGCGTTGAGGACGGTCGCGTTCTCGCGGGCGAGGAGACCGAGGGCGCCGATCTGATGGCCCATCGACGTGCTGATCCCGGGGCCGAGTTCCGCTCGTACGAGTTCGGCGACCCTCAGTTCGTGCTCCGGGTGGACCGGGCTGAAGACCCCGGTGACAGCGACGGCCTCAGCCCTTCCCGCGATGCCACCCAGGAAGCGTTTGACCGCCTCGACGTCGAGCGGCGCGACCGGATAGCCGTCGATCAGGTGTCCGCCGTCGACCTGGGCCGTGCCCGCCACGGCCGCGCGGCGCAGATCCCCGGGCCAGTCGGCCAGCGGCGGGACCGCGGCGGTGACGGACGCGCCGATCCGCAGGACGCCGACCTTGGCCAGATCGCGGCGTCCGACGACCGCGTTGGTGGCGTGGGTCGTGCCGACCATGACGCTCCGTACGTCACCGGCCCGCGCGCCCAGTTCCGCCAGGACCGCCGCCAGCGCGGCCCGCATACCGGCGGTGACGTCGTCGGAGGTCGGCCGCTTGGCGCGGGCGATCATGCGGTCGTCCCAGTCGAGGGCGACGGCGTCCGTGTTGGTGCCGCCCACGTCGATGCCGATGCGCAGCCATGGTTCTGTACGACGGCTCACCGGCTGTTCCTCTCCAGCAGGGTCTCCACGGGCACGTAGGGGTGCGCGTAACCGAAGGCCGCCGGCCCCGCCGTCTCCAGCCCCCGTGCCGTGCGCCAGAGCGGATCGCACGGCCAGGCGATCACCGTGACCCGCTGGCCGAAGCGCAGCGACTCGGTGGCGATCGGGATGCCGGTGCGCGTGTCGCAGATCGAGATCAGGTCCGGCACGCTCGCCAGGACCGACTCCCCTTCCCGCGCCACCAGGTTCTCGTTCTGGAGGTCGACGCGGAGTTCCCGGCCGAGGTCGAGGCCGCGTCCGGACACGGTCACGCCGCCGCGCACGAACCCCTCGTCCGTGTCCCGGTCCAGGTCCTCGATCGTGCCGGTCAGCAGCCGCCGGGCGCCGAGGGCCGCCACGAGCGCGTCCATGGGTTCGGCGGCGGTGCGGATCACGCGGCCCGCCTCCAGAGCCCGGGACACGGAGCCGTGGACGACCGCACCCTGGTCGGCGGGGGTCAGCAGGTGGTCGGCCAGCAGGGCGGACGAGCCCGAGGCGACGCACAGCGCGCGCCCCCATCGCTCGGCCCAGGCCGCGTCGACCGGCCGGAGCGTGGCGAGGTTGCCGAGCGCGTCGACGAGCACGACGACGGACGGTTCGAGCCCCGCGACATGCATGGACACCATCTGCAGCTCGGGAAAGGCCCGCCCCATGCCGTCCGCGTCGACGAGGGGCAGCCCGAGCTGGGCCGCCCACCCGATGGCCGCCACACCGTTCGCGCCGCCGATCTCCATGGCCATCACCGCGGTGACGGGCCGCCCGGTCAGCCGCTCGACCTCCTCGCGGACGGCCGCCGCCTCCCGGCCGCTGCCCAGCATCTCCTGACTGACCGTCGGCGCCCCGATCATCGACAGGGGCAGGATCAGCCCGTCGGGCGGCAGGCCCGCCATACGTACGAGGGGTACGTCGCCGTGGGCGTGGACGGCGAGGGACGCCGCCAGCAGCTCGCCGGAGACGTCGCCTCCACCGCCGGTGCCGTACACGGCGCAGCCGAGCGCGAGATCCTCCAGATCGGCGGTGGTCAGCACGTGGTGCTCAGACATGACGCCCCTCGCTCCAGCGCCACAGCGCCGCGTACACCGCCACCGTCAGGACGGGCCCGACCAGGAAGCTCACGTCGCCGCCCGCGAGGGCGCCCGAGAGCGGCCCCTGGAAGTCGGTGGTGTTCACGCACAGCAGCGTGCCGAAGGTGCCGACGGCGAGCGCGGCCGTGCCGGCGAGGTTGAAGCCGCCGCGGTACCAGAAGCGGCCGGTGGGCGTCTCGTCGTGCAGGGCGACGCCGTCGTAGCGGTTGCGCCGCAGCACGATGTCCGCGACGTAGAGCGCCATGGAGGGGGCGAGCACGGCCACCGTCACTTCGAGGGCGCGGCTCAGCGAGTCGGTGAAGTCGTGGACGAACAGGGCGTAGGCGGCGAGGGCCATGCTCAGCGCCGCGTCGAGGAACACGGACCGGGCCCGGCTGACCCGCAGCCCCATCGACTGGAGGCACAGGCCCGACGAGTACGCGGTGAGGATGTTGTTCGTGATCGAGCTGAAGACGATGACGAACAGGAACAGCGGATAGAACCAGCCCGGCACGATCTCGGCCAGGTTGGTCTGCGGGTCCGCCATGTCGATCCGCGTGCCGGCCAGGACGCCGAGGACGCCCAGCCCGACCGCCGGGAGGAAGCCGCCGAGGGCGGTGTAGGTCAGCACCCGGGGCAGCGAGACCGTACGCGGCAGATAGCGGGCGTAGTCCGCGCCGTTGGCCCAGGACAGCGGTACGGCGGCGATGATCGCGACGCCGACCGAGAGCGTGGCGAGCAGGTCGCCGCCGTGCAGCGGGGCCTCGGGGACGTAGCCGGTGTCCGTCTCGCGCAGCACGAACACCGCGAGCAGCACCATCACCAGGGCGAGTACGGCGGTGCAGTACGGGCTGATCCGCACGATGGTCGCGTGCCCGTAGACGCTGACGGAGAAGGTCAGCACCGCGGTGACGAGCAGGACGGCCACCTTGACCGGGCCCGAGACGGTCAGCCCCAGGTGGTCGGCCAGCGCGAATCCGGCGAGCGCGCCGAGGGCGAGGTTGACGGCCTCGTACGCGATGGCGACGAGCCAGCCGATGCCCGCGCTGAGCGGACGGTTGCCGCGTACGCCGTACATCGCGCGGGTGACGACCACGCTCGGGGTGCCGGACGGCGGGCCGCTGATGGCAAGCGCGCCCACGCCGGCCCAGTACAGATTGCCCACGACGATCACGAGCACGGACTGCCACACGGTCAGCCCGAGCAGCAGGATCACGCCGCCGAGGATGAAGTAGAGGTAGGTGATCTGGGCGGCGAACCACACCCAGAAGAGTTCGCGCGGACGCCCGTGGCGCTCGGCGTCGGGGATGTGGTCGATGCCGCGGGCCTCGACCCGGCCGGGCAGGTCGCCGCCGGAGTCGGGCGGACTGGTGGCCGTTGCCGGGGCCAGTACCTGCTGAGGGTCCATGGGTTCCACCGCACAAGTTATTGGCCTCATGGCCAACAGAAGGGACGGCGAGGAGTCCACCACGGTACGGGCGGATCGGTCAAGAGTTATTGGCCGGGTGGCCAATAAACAGGTCCGGGGTTTGCCCGGACCGAGCCGCCTGACGTAGGAAGTGCCGTATGAGCGCAACGCAGCCCACCGCCAGGAGCCGACGTCTGTCCCCCGCCGAGCGGCGACAGGAGATCATCGAGGCGGCGGCGGCCCTCGCGCTGGAGGAGGGGCTCGCGGCCGTGACCTACCGCGGCGTCGCCGCCCGGCTCGGCTGCGCGCCGGGCCTGGTCCACCACTACTTCGACGTGGTGGAGGCGCTGGAGGCCGAGGCGTTCACGCATGCCGTCACCACCGACTTCGAGCGCACCTTCCAGGAGGTCGAGGAACTCGGCGACGCGGTGGAGGGCCTACGGCACATGCTGCGCGTGTGGGTCTCGGAGAGCCCGGAGCCGCACAAGACGGTGTGGCTCGACGCCTGGTATCTGGCGGCCCGCAAACCGCGGGTCCACGCGGCCGTCGACCACGCCATGCGCACCACCCACGGCCTGCTGGTCGCGGTCCTGGAGCGGGGCCTGCGCGAGGAACACTTCGCCCCGCACGATCCCGACGCCCTGGCCTGGCAGCTGCTCACGGCGCTGGACGGCGTCATCGTCCACTCCTCGCTCGGAGTGAACCGGGGCATCGTGGACGTCCGCCGGACCATCGCCCGCTTCACGGAGACGGCCCTGGGCCTCGAACGGGACGCCCTGGCCTCGGCGTTCGACGACTGAGCACGGACCCCGCCAGTGCCCCGACAGGCAACGTTCGCCCCGTCGCGACGTCCGGCACGCTCCCCCGCTGCCTCAAGGGCGCGGGAGGTGCCCCCACTCGCCGCACCGGCCGAAAGCCCAAGTACATCCGGTCCATCGACGGGGCCTTCCGGCCGGCACTCCCCCACAGGGGGGACCCCCAGAGCACGCACCGGACGCCGCTCCTCAACGGGCGGACGTTGCCCGCCGGGGCACTAGCGGACCGGCTGCCCAGCCCCCCGCAGCGTGTCCTTCACCTGGCCGATGCGCAGATCCCCGAAGTGGAAGACGGACGCGGCGAGCACGGCGTCCGCGCCCGCGGCGATCGCGGGCGGGAAGTGGGCAAGGCGCCCCGCTCCCCCGCTGGCGATCAGCGGGACGGTGACGTGCTTGCGCACCGCCTCGATCATCTCGATGTCGTAGCCGTCCTTGGTGCCGTCGGCGTCCATCGAGTTGAGCAGGATCTCGCCCGCGCCCAACTCGGCCGCCTGGTGCGCCCATTCGACCGCGTCGATGCCGGTGCCCTTGCGGCCGCCGTGGGTCGTCACCTCGAAGGACCCGGACTCGGTCCTGCGCGCGTCGACCGACAGCACCAGTACCTGCCGCCCGAACCGCTCCGCGATCTCACGGATCAGCTCGGGCCGGGCGATGGCGGCGGTGTTCACGCCGACCTTGTCCGCGCCCGCCCGCAGCAGCTTGTCCACGTCCTCGGCCGTGCGGACACCGCCGCCGACCGTCAGCGGGATGAACACCTGCTCGGCGGTGCGGCGCACCACGTCGTACGTGGTCTCGCGGTTGCCCGACGAGGCGGTGATGTCCAGGAAGGTCAGCTCGTCGGCGCCCTCGGCGTCGTACACCTTGGCCATCTCGACGGGGTCGCCCGCGTCGCGCAGGTTCTGGAAGTTGACGCCCTTGACGACCCGGCCGTTGTCCACGTCCAGGCAAGGGATGACTCGGACCGCCAGGGTCATGACTGCGACTCTCCGTGTTCTCCGCTGGGGCGGAACGCCTCCACCTCGACCTCGACCACCAGGCTGGGGTCCACGAAGCCGGAGACGATGATCATGGATGCGGCGGGCCGGACGGAGTCGAACAGCTCCTTGTGAGCGCGTCCGACGTCGTCCACGTCCCGGGCATGGGTGATGTGCATGCGCGTACGCACGACGTCGTCGCGGCCGAGCCCCAGCTCCTCCAGCGCCGCGAGGGCGACACCGAAGGCGTTGATCGTCTGCTCGTAGGGGCCGCCGCCGGCGATCTCGCCGTCGATGATCGACGTACAGCCGGAGACCAGCACCAGACCGTTCGGCAGCTCCACCGCGCGGGAGTACCCGAAGGTCTCCTCCCAGGGCGCGCCGGTCGCGACACGTCGTACGCCGCTCACTTGGCTACCGCCTCCAGGGCCTCTTCCAGGGTGAACGCCTTCGCATACAGGGCTTTTCCGACGATGGCACCCTCGACACCGAGAGGCACCAGGCCGGAGATCGCCCTGAGGTCGTCCAGCGAGGACACTCCGCCGGAGGCCACGACCGGACGGTCCGTCGCGGCGCACACATTGCGCAGCAGCTCCAGGTTCGGGCCCTGGAGCGTGCCGTCCTTGGCGATGTCCGTCACCACGTACCGCGCGCAGCCCTCCTTGTCGAGGCGCTCCAGCGTCTCGTAGAGGTCGCCGCCGTCGCGGGTCCAGCCCCGGCCGCGCAGGGTCGTGCCGCGTACGTCGAGACCGACGGCGATCTTGTCGCCGTGCTCGGCGATGACCTTGGCGACCCATTCCGGGGTCTCCAGCGCGGCCGTGCCCAGGTTCACCCGGGTGCAGCCGGTGGCCAGGGCCGCCGCCAGCGAAGCGTCGTCCCGGATGCCGCCGGACAGCTCCACCTTGACGTCCATCGCCTTCGCGACCTCGGCGATCAGCTCGCGGTTGTCGCCCGTCCCGAAGGCCGCGTCCAGGTCGACCAGGTGCAGCCACTCGGCGCCCGAGCGCTGCCAGGCCAGGGCGGCCTCCAGCGGGGAGCCGTACGAGGTCTCGGTCCCGGACTCGCCGTGCACGAGCCGGACGGCCTGGCCGTCGCGGACGTCGACGGCGGGGAGGAGTTCGAGCTTGCTCACAGTGTTCCGATCCAGTTGGTGAGGAGCTGGGCTCCGGCGTCGCCGGACTTCTCGGGGTGGAACTGGGTGGCCCACAGGGCGCCGTTCTCGACGGCGGCCACGAAGGGCTTGCCGTGCGTCGACCAGGTGACCCGCGGGGCGCGCATCGCCGGGTTCGCGGTCTGGAGGTTCCAGTCGTGGACCGCGTAGGAGTGCACGAAGTAGAAGCGGGCGTCCGCGTCCAGGCCGGCGAACAGCTCGGAGCCGGCCGGTGCCTCGACGGTGTTCCAGCCCATGTGGGGCACGATGTCGGCCTGCAACGGCTCGACCGAGCCGGGCCACTCGTCGAGGCCCTCGGACTCCACGCCGTGCTCGATGCCGCGCGCGAAGAGGATCTGCATGCCGACGCAGATGCCCAGCACGGGGCGCCCGCCGGACAGGCGGCGGTCGATGATCCAGTCGCCGCGCGCCTCCTTCAGGCCCTTCATGCAGGCGGCGAAGGCGCCGACGCCCGGCACCAGCAGGCCGTCCGCGTTCATGGCCGTGTCGAAGTCACGGGTTATCTCGACCTCGGCTCCCGCGCGCGCGAGGGCACGCTCGGCGGAGCGGACGTTGCCGAAGCCGTAGTCGAAGACGACGACTCGCTTCGAACCAGCGCGTGAACCAGTGCGTGAACCGGTGCTCAATTCCACACCTCCAGCCTCATGACGCCGGCGACGAGGCACATCGCGGCGGCGATGGACAGCAGCACGATGAGGTTCTTCGGCATCTGCTGCTTGACGAAGGAGTAGATGCCGCCGAGCAGGAAGAGGCCGACAACGATCAGGATGCTCGACAGGCCGGTCACAGCGCGCCCTTCGTGGACGGGAGGATGCCGGCCGCGCGCGGGTCGCGCTCGGACGCGTACCGCAGCGCCCGGGCCAGCGCCTTGAACTGGCACTCCACGATGTGGTGCGCGTTGCGCCCGTACGGCACGTGCACGTGCAGGGCGATCTGGGCCTGGGCGACGAAGGACTCCAGGATGTGCCGGGTCATCGTCGTGTCGTACTCGCCGATCATCGGCGCCATCTTCTCGGGCTCGGTGTGCACGAGGTAGGGGCGGCCGGACAGGTCGACGGTGACCTGGGCGAGGGACTCGTCCAGCGGGACCGTGCAGTTTCCGAACCGGTAGATCCCCACCTTGTCGCCGAGCGCCTGCTTGAAGGCGGCGCCCAGCGCGAGGGCGCTGTCCTCGATGGTGTGGTGCGAGTCGATGTGCAGGTCGCCCTCGGTCTTCACGGTCAGGTCGAACAGACCGTGCCGGCCGAGCTGGTCGAGCATGTGGTCGTAGAAACCGACCCCTGTCGACACATCGACCTTGCCGGACCCGTCGAGATCGATCTCGACGAGGACCGAGGTCTCCTTGGTCACGCGTTCCACGCGTCCTACGCGGCTCATGCGCTCTGCTCCTTCTTGAGTTTCCGGACCGCGTCGAGGAACGCGTCGTTCTCTTCGGGGGTTCCGGCGGTCACCCGCAGCCAGCCGGGCACGCCGTTGTCCCGGACCAGGACGCCCCGGTCGAGGATCTGCCGCCACACCGCCTGGGCGTCGTCGAACCGCCCGAACTGCACGAAGTTGGCGTCCGAGGCCGTCACCTCGTAACCGGCCGCCAGCAGTTCGGCGACCAGCCGGTCCCGCTCCGACTTCAGCTGCTCGACATACCCGAGCAGCGTGTCGGTGTGCTCCAGGGCGGCCAGGGCGGTCGCCTGCGTGATCGCCGACAGGTGGTAGGGCAGCCGTACGAGCTGGACGGCGTCCACGACCGCCGCGTGGGCGGCAAGATAGCCGAGGCGCAGGCCCGCCGCGCCGAAGGCCTTCGACATCGTCCGCGAGACGACGAGATTCGGCCGGCCTTCGAGCAGCGGCAGCAGCGAGTCGCCGTGGCTGAACTCGATGTACGCCTCGTCCACGATCACCATCGACGGCTTCGCCGCCTGCGCGGCTGCATGCAGCGCGAGGACCGTCTCCGGGGGGACCGCGGTGCCCGTGGGGTTGTTGGGGGTGGTGATGAAGACGACGTCCGGCTGGTTCTCGGCGATGGCCTTCTCGGCCGCCGCCAGGTCGATCGTGAAGTCCTCGTTGCGCGGACCGGAGATCCAGCCCGTGCCCGTCCCGCGCGCGATGAGCCCGTGCATCGAGTACGACGGCTCGAATCCGATCGCCGTACGGCCCGGTCCGCCGAAGGTCTGCAGCAACTGCTGGATGACCTCGTTGGAGCCGTTGGCCGCCCAGACATTGGCCGGGCCGACCTGGTAACCGGACGTGTCCGTCAGGTACTTGGCGAGCTGCGTGCGCAGCTCCACCGCGTCCCGGTCCGGGTAGCGGTTGAGGTCGCGGGCCGCCTCGCGCACCCGCTCGGTGATCCGCTCGACCAGGGGCTCGGGCAGCGGGTAGGGGTTCTCGTTGGTGTTCAGCCGTACGGGGACGTCCAACTGGGGCGCGCCGTAAGGGGACTGGCCGCGCAGCTCGTCCCGTACGGGGAGATCGTCGATTCCGAAGTTCACTTGCTCGCCGGTACCTTCCACCCGAACCTCGCCTTGACCGCCGCGCCGTGCGCGGGCAGGTCCTCCGCCTCCGCCAGCGTCACCACGTGATGCGCCACGTCGGCCAGCGCGTCCTGGGTGTAGTCGACGATGTGGATGCCGCGCAGGAAGGACTGGACGGACAGGCCCGAGGAGTGGCAGGCGCAACCGCCGGTGGGCAGGACGTGGTTGGAGCCGGCCGCGTAGTCGCCCAGCGACACGGGCGCCCAGGGGCCGATGAAGATCGCGCCCGCGTTGCGCACGCGGTCGGCCACGGCGGCGGCCTCGGCGGTCTGGATCTCCAGGTGCTCGGCGCCGTACGCGTCGACGACCCTGAGGCCCTCGTCGACCCCGTCGACCAGCACGATCGCGGACTGGCGGCCGCTGAGCGCGGGGACGATCCGGTCCTCGACGTGCTTGCTGGCCGCGACCTGGGGCTCAAGTTCCTTCGCGACCGCGTCCGCGAGCCGCACGGAGTCGGTGACGAGCACGGCGGCCGCGAGCGGGTCGTGCTCGGCCTGGCTGATCAGGTCGGCGGCGACGTGCACCGGGTCGGCCGTCTCGTCGGCGAGGATCGCGATCTCGGTCGGGCCGGCCTCGGCGTCGATGCCGATCCGGCCGGTGAAGTAGCGCTTGGCGGCGGCGACCCAGATGTTGCCGGGGCCGGTGACCATGTTGGCGGGCGGGCAGGACTCGGTGCCGTACGCGAACATCGCGACGGCGGTCGCGCCGCCGGCCGCGTACACCTCGTCGACGCCGAGCAGCGCGCACGCGGCGAGGATCGTCGGGTGCGGCAGGCCGTCGAACTCGGCCTGCGCCGGGGAGGCGAGCGCGATCGACTCGACGCCGGCCTCCTGCGCGGGCACCACGTTCATGATCACGGAGGACGGGTAGACCGACCGCCCGCCGGGCGCGTACAGCCCGACCCGGTCGACCGGCAGCCACTTCTCGGTGACCGAGCCGCCGGGCACGACCTGGGTGGTGTGCGTGCTGCGGCGCTGCTCGCGGTGGACGAGGCGGGCGCGGCGGATGGACTCCTCCAGGGCCGCGCGCACGGCCGGGTCGAGCCGCTCGAGAGCGTCGGCCAAAGCATCCGCCGGAACCCTCACCTGGCCGAGCCTGACGCCGTCGAACTTCTCGGCGAAGTCGATCAGCGCCGCGTCGCCCCGATGATGCACGGCCTCGCAGATCGGACGCACCTTCTCCAGGGCGGCCGAGACGTCGAAGTCGGCTCGGGGCAGCAGGTCGCGCAGGGCGGGGCCCTCGGGGAGGGCGTCGCCGCGCAGATCGATTCGGGAGATCACGCTGCTAATTCTCTCAGACCGGGATCGGGCGTCGTTCGCACGTATCAATGGCTGATACAGACCCAGAACGAACCCGGAAGATCCCCTTCACCTCTAGCGTTCGGGACGTCACTCAGCGGGCATGAACAATTGTACGAAACCCATGAGTAACTCACGCGTAGCCCCTGCGTAGCCAGGGAGAAAGGAGCAACGTGACCGAGGGGGCCGGCATCCGGGACGACGGAGTCCTGCCGGACGATCTGACCGCCGCCGAGGCCGGCATGTGGCAGGCCTTCCGCAATGGCAGCGTGTACGACCTGAGCAGCGGCGACACGGTCGTCGACGATCCGCACGGCGGGCACCCCTGGGGGCCCGACCGGACCGTGCGGGCGCGCATCGTGTGCTGGCTGCTGCTGGACGGACCGCCCGCGCTCGCGGGCCGGGTGTCGTCGCTGAAGCTCGTCGGCGTGCAGGTCAGCGGCGACCTGGACCTCGCGGGCGGCACGGTGGTGCCGTACGTGGAGATGCGCGGCTGCCGCTTCGAGCGGGACATCCTGCTGCCGGAGGCCCGCTTCACGACCGTACGCATGGTGGACTGCTCGGTGCCGCGCCTGGAGGCGGCCCGGGTGCACACGGAGGGCGACCTGCACCTGCCGCGCTGCCGCTTCCACAACGGCATCCGGCTCACCGACGCGCAGATCGGCACGGATCTGCTGCTCAACCAGGCGATCGTCTACCGCGACCGCAGCGGACGCTCGATCGCCGCGGACGGCATGACCGTCGGCCAGGACTTCCAGGGCGAGATGCTGGAGTCGCACGGCGAGCTGAGCCTGCGCAGCGCCAGCATCGGCGGCTCCCTGAGCCTGCGCGGCGCCCGGCTGGCCAACCCGTACACGCGGCACGCCCTCAACGCCCCCCAGCTGACCGTGGGGCGCGCGCTGTATCTGACCCCCGCGGGCCTCGGCAGCACGGTGCTGAGCGGGACCACCCCGGCGCGCGGGACCCGGGTCCAGCGGTTCGACTGCCAGGGCGGGGTGCGGCTGGACGACGGGCGGTTCGGGGACGCGGTCGACCTGGAGCGGGCCCGGTTCACCTTCACCGACGAGCAGGAGCTGTCGCTGCGCCGCGCCCAGACGCCCGAGCTGCGCTTCCTCGGGGAGCGGCCGGTGCGCGGCGGTGTGGTGCTGTCCGGGGCGCGGGTCGTCAACCTGATGGACCGGGCGGACGCCTGGCCGGGCCCGGGCCGGCTGCACATGGGCGGCTTCGCCTACGAGAACCTGGTGCCGCGCGGCCCGTTCCCGCTGAACGAGCGGCTGGAGTGGGTGGCGGCGGCGACCGCCGAGTACAACCCGGAGCCGTACGAGCGGCTGGCCACCGTGCTGCGCAACGGCGGCGAGGACGAGGACGCGCGGGAGGTGCTGCTCGCCAAGCAGCGGCGCCGCCGCGAGAGCCTGCCGATCGCCGCCAAGCTGTGGGGGTACGTGCAGGACTGGACGGTCGCCTACGGGTACCGGCCGGGCCGGGCCGCCGTATGGATGGCCGTGCTGTGGGCGGCGAGCTCGGTGGCCTTCGCCCATGCCAGCCATCCGCCGCTCAAGCGGGGCGAGCATCCGGACTGGAGTCCTGCCCTGTTCGCCCTCGACCTGTTGCTGCCGGTGATCGATCTGGGCCAGGTCGGGTTCTGGCAACTGAGCGGCGGCTGGCAGTGGCTGGCCACCGCGATGATCCTGCTGGGCTGGATCCTGGCGACGACGGTGGCGGCGGGGGCGACACGGTTGCTGCGGCGGAACTAGCAGCACTCGCAGAACTGGTGGAACTAGTGGTGTTGGCGTGACGGAAGTTGTTGAAAGGTCGTCATCTTTACCTTCCCTTGACCTTGGGGCGTACAACTTTCCACGACTTGCCCGTTCCCGCTGGCGCACGGTTGACCTGCGGTCCTTCAATGGTCAGCACCATGTCCCTGCTGCCCCCGTTCATCCGCGCCTCCCGGGTGCCCCGGAAGCTCTCGCGCCCCGTCGGCGGTCCGCCCGCCGACGACGAGGTGTTCCTCGACGCGCCCGACGACCGGCTCGGACCCGCCCTGGTCGCGGCGGGCCGGGGCGAGTACCGGCCCGCCGCCGAACTGCTCGCCGCCACCCGCACCTCCGCCGACTGGGAAAACCGCGATCGCTACGCGCGGAGACTCGCGGCCTTCGCCCGCTCGCGCGACGAGTGGTACGAGGCCTGGCGTACAGCTTCCCCGTACGAGCCCGACGCGCTGCTGGTCGGCGCCCAGCTCGCGGTGGACCGCGCCTGGCAGTCCCCGGCGCGGGCCGAACTGCTGCGCCAGGTGAGCCCCTTGATCACGGCTGCCGCGCACGGCGACGACCGCGACCCGGTGCCGTGGCGGATCGCGCTGGACCACGCGCGCGGCGCGCAGGCCGGGCCCAAGTACTTCGAGCAGCTGTGGGAGGCGGCGGTCCGCCGCGCCCCGCACCACTACGGCTGCCATGTGGCGGCCCTGCGCTACCTCGCCTCCTTCTGGCACGGCTCCCACCGCGAGTGCTTCGACTTCGCCGACCTGGCCGCGCAGGACGCTCCGGCCGGCTCGCTCGTCCAGGCACTGCCGGCCCGGGCTGCCTTCGCCTATCTGACCGAGGGCGGCGGCCTGTCGACCCTGCCCCGCGAGCGGCTGGACGCGGCAGCCGACCGGGCGATCGCGCTCTCCGCCCTCTTCCCGGCCGCCGCCCCCTGGCCGGCCGAGGTCCGCAACAAGCTGATGTACGTCCTGGTACGGCTGGAGCGCTGGCCGGACGCCGGAGAACAACTGCGCCTGATCGGCCCGTACGCCACGTCCTTCCCCTGGGACCGGTTCTCGGACGACCCCCTCGGCCGGTTCCTGGAGGTACGCGACGAGGTCCGCCGCAAGGCGGCTTCCCATCCACGGAGTGAGCGCACCGGACGTGCCCGCTCCGGCGACCATTAGGCTTTTGCGTCGTGACCACCGTGCGGCTTCCGCTCTTCCCCCTGAACTCGGCGCTGTTCCCGGGACTTGTGCTTCCTTTGAACATCTTCGAGGAGCGCTATCGCGCCATGATGCGCGAGCTGCTGAAGACGCCCGAGGACGAACCGCGCCGTTTCGCCGTCGTGGCGATCCGCGACGGCCATGAGGTGGCGCCGACCTCACCCGGCCTGCCGGACCAGACGGCCGTACCCGAGCGCGGAGCGGCCGCCGGCTTCGGCGAGGACCCGCTCAAGGCGTTCTACGGCGTTGGCTGCGTGGCGGACGCCGCGACGCTCCGGGAGCGGCCGGACGGCACCTTCGAGGTTCTGGCGACCGGGACGACCCGGGTGCGGCTGCTGTCGGTCGACGCGTCGGGCCCGTTCCTGACGGCGGAGCTGGAGGAGCTGCCGGAGGAGCCGGGCGACGAGGCGGGCGCGTTGGCGGAAGGGGTGCTGCGGTCCTTCCGCCAGTACCAGAAGCGTCTGGCGGGCGCCCGGGAGCGATCCCTGTCCACCGGCGCGGACCTGCCGGACGAACCGTCCGTGGTCTCGTACCTGGTGGCCGCCGCGATGATGCTGGACATCCCGACGAAGCAGCGTCTGCTCCAGGCCCCGGACACCGCGTCCCGGCTGCGCGACGAACTGAAACTCCTTCGCTCGGAGACGGCGATCATCCGTAATCTGCCGTCACTGCCGGCGGCCGAGCTGACGCGCGGCCCGACGAGTCTCAACTGACGCAGCACTTTTGGGGAACAGGCCACGATGGCGAAGAAGTCGAAGAAGCAGCAGTCGGGAGGCACGCCCGCGACGGTCGCCCTGACCTCCGCGGGGGTGCCCTACACGGTCCACTCCTACGACCACGACCCCTCCCACCCCTCCTACGGCGAGGAGGCGGCCGAGGCGATGGGCGTCTCGCCGGAGCGGGTGTTCAAGACGCTGGTGGCGGACGTCGACGGCGCCCTGACCGTGGCCGTCGTCCCGGTGGCGGGCCAGCTGGACCTCAAGGCGCTGGCGGCGGCGGTCGGCGGCAAGCGCGCCGCGATGGCCGACCCGGCCCTCGCCGAACGCACCACGGGCTACGTCCGCGGCGGCATCTCCCCCCTCGGCCAGCGCAAGAAGCTGCCCACGGTCCTCGACGCGTCGGCCTCCGCGCACCCCACGATCTGCGTCTCGGCGGGCCGCCGGGGCCTGGAGGTCGAACTCTCCCCCGACGACCTCACCAAGCTGACGGAAGCCGTCCTGGCGCCCATCGGCCGTGCCTGACCCCTCCGGTGCGGCAGGGCCGTGTCACGCCTGCGGGGATCCGTACCCGTCCTTCGGGACGGGGCCCTGCTGATAGGAGCCGAGCTCTTCCGGATCCCGGGGTCCGAACAACGCCATCAGCCCCATGTACACCACCAGCGCGGCCACAGGCCACGCCAGCAACGCCCCCTTCGCCCCCAACTCCAACGGCGCGGAGAACGTGACCCCCTTGCCGACCTCCTTGGCATGCGCGACCACGTCCCGCGTCGGCCCGAGCCACATCCCGGCCCGCCACGCCAGCAACGCCCCCAGCAGCCCCCCGAGGGTCAGCGCCGCCACCAGCGGCACGCCCCCGCGCCGCCGCACCAGGAACACGCCGAGCGCGCTCACGGCCCCGAAGGCCAACGCCAGCAGAGTGAACGTTCCGTCGACCCCGACGGCCTGCTCCCCCTCGGTGTCCGCGATGTAGACGACCCACTTCTTCTCGACCACGTCGCCCACCAGCGGCACGTGCGGCGCCAGCCACCACCACAGCAGCCCGAGCAGCACGCCGCCGAGCGCCACCGCCACCGTGATCACGGCGGCCTCCCGCACTTCGGTCTTCATCCCGGGACCGTCCTGTCCATACGAACCTTGTCCATACGAACCTTGCCCGTACGAACCGTCCGCGCCGTAGGTCATGTCCGGCGCGGGAGCCACGTACCCGGGGGGCGAACCCTGCCACGCACTGTGCGAGGGCTGTTCATGCGGCGGCGGAGGCGGAGTCAACGGTGCGGTCACCCTGACATCGTGCCAGGCCCACCTGTGCGGCGCGTCATCGGACGGCTGCCCGGCGGTAGGCCCAGGTCGCAACGGCCAGGGACACCACGCCCACCCCGGCGCACACGGCGAGATCACCG
Organism: Streptomyces sp. NPDC050619; assembly: GCF_040654815.1. Lineage (NCBI taxonomy): Bacteria > Bacillati > Actinomycetota > Actinomycetes > Kitasatosporales > Streptomycetaceae > Streptomyces > Streptomyces sp. NPDC050619. The sequence continues at coordinate 75,037 of NZ_JBFAIR010000024.1, forward strand.
AGCACGACGGCCCAGTCGGGATGCGGTCCGAAGGTCCGCGCGAAGGCCTCCACGCCGTACGTCGACGGCAGCAGATCCCGCAGGAACCGCACCGCCTCCGGCATCCGGTCGGCCGGCAGGACCCCCAGCAGCAGCGCCGCCGACATGCCCAGCTGCCCGAGCAGCGTGGCCAGCTCCGGGCGCGGCGCGAGCAGCCCGAACGCCGCCCCCAGCCCGGCGAGTGCGGCACCCGCGAGCGGGATGACGGCCAGCAGGACCCACAGGTGGGCGAGCGGCAGCCCGAACAGCACGCATCCGAACACCGCGGTCGCCACGGTCCCCGGCACGGTGAAGGAGGCGTACGCGCCCGCCGTCCCCAGCACCACCGCCGCCGGCGGCACGGGCAGCGTCGCGTAGTGGTCGAGCCCGCCGCTGGCCCGCAGCTGCCCGAAGTACTGCGCCAGCAGATTGAGCGCGACGAAGGCGACGACGAGCACCGACGAACCGGCCACCACCGCCTCGGCCTCACCGCCGCCGTCCACGACCCCGCGCATCAGGATCATGATCCCGATCGACTGGAAGGTCGCCACGAACAGCAGCGGGATGCGCGCGACCCGCGCCCGGGACAGCTGGGCCCGGTACACGGCCGCCAGCGCCGGCCACAGCCGCGCCCGCGGACCGAGCTCGGCCGCTTCCCGGACCGGCTCCTGAACGGCCAGGGCGCTGCCCGGCAGAACCTCGGCGGGTACGACACTCACGTCGCGCGGCTCCCCTCTCTCGGTTTCACTCGGGCAGTCGTCCTGTTCGGTACGGATACACCGGCCCGGGTACTCAACGTGCTCACGCCTTCACCAGCCCCTGCTGCGCGGCACCGCCCAGCGCCAGGTACACGTCCTCCAGGCTGGGGGTGGCGAGCGTGAAGTCGTCGAGCGCGGCGAACGCGGCCCCGCCGGTGACGGTGGCGACCACCGTACGGGCCTCCTCCGGGGCCAGCCGCAGCGTCCAGCGGCGTCCGGACTGAACGGCCCGGTCCAGCAGCGCGGCGACCTCGGGGACGTGCAGCGGGGCCGTCTCGCGCCACACGAGCTCGACCCGCACCTCGCCGGCGACCTGCTCCTTGAGGCCGGTGGGGGTGTCGCAGGCGATCACGCGCCCCCGGTCGAGCACGGCGACCCGGTCGAGGACGGTCTCGGCCTCGATGACGTTGTGGGTGACGAGCAGGACGGTCGTCCCGTGCTCGGCCCGGCGCCGGTCCACGGCGGACCACACCGCGCGCCGCGCCACGGGGTCCATGCCGCTGGTCGGCTCGTCGAGGACGAGCAACGGCCGCTCTCCGACCAGCGCGGCGGCGAGGCACGCCAGGCGGCGCTGCCCGCCGGACAGCTTCCTGAGCGGCCGCGCGGCGATCGGCGTGAGCCCCAGCTCCTCCAGTACGGCGTCCCGCTCGGCCCGCGCCCGCGCCGCTTCCAGGCCGCGCAGTCGTCCGGTGGTCTCGGCGGCGAGCGACACGGTCAGATCGTCGAGGGCGCTCGACTCCTGCCCCAGGTAGGCGAGGATCCGGGAGGCCCGCTCCGGGTGGCGCACGATGTCGTGCCCGAGGATCTCGACGCTGCCGCGGTCGGGCCGCATCAGCCCGGTCAGCTGCCGTACGAGGGTGGTCTTCCCGGCGCCGTTCGGCCCCAGGAGCCCGAAGATCTCACCGCGCCGGATGTCCAGCCGTACGTCGTCGGTGGCCCTCACCTCGGGTGTTGCCACAACGCCGCGCCGACCTCGTACGGCCGGATAGGTCTTGCTGAGTCCGCGCACCGCGCACACGACATCACCACCGTGTCGAAGTGCCTGTGCCGCGCGCGTACTCACAAGGGAGGAGACTACGGGGTCGGCAGCCGCGGCCGGTTCTCGGGTCGGTCCATAACGGCACATCCGCCGGTAAAGATCTCACTCGCCGACAGGCGCCTGCTCCGCGGCCGTCCGCACATCGATCTCCCGCCAGAACCCGGCCCGGATCGCGTACCGGTCGTGCTCGTCGATCTGGTCGTCCTTGTGGGCGAGCAGCCCGAACCGGGCCGCGTACCGCAGCAGCTCCCCGTCGATGCGGTGCGGAATGCGTGGATACATCCCGGAGAGCTTCTGCACATGGCCCTGGTGGTCCCCGAGCCGCTCCATCCACCGCCGCGCGAAGACCTGCCCCACCTCGAAGGGATCACCGCCGACCGTGGTGATGTCCTCCTCGCGGTCGGCCCACCGCTGCTCGGCCGTGGTCAGCTGGGCGAGCGTGGGCATGGAGGCGACCTCGGGGGGCTCCGCGGCGGCGCCGGGCCGGTCGACCCAGCCCTTGTCGGAGGACCAGCGCAGGGTCGCGGTCGGGGGGTGCGGGGCGGCGGGCTGCGCGGCCTGGACGCCGGGCGCGCGCAGCGCCGCCAGGTCCTTGGGGGTGGGCACGCCCTTGGCCGCGGGCACCCGCTCCTGCGTGCCGTTCTCCGAGGCGGCGGCCGGAGCGTGCTCCCCCTCCTCGGCGGGCCGCTCGCCCGCCCGGGAGAGCGCGGACTCGGGCAGCGGCGCGGACAGGATCGCGGCGATCTCGGGCCGGGGCGCCGGCTGCGGCGCACAGACCCCGCCGAGCTCCTTGGCGCGCACGGCCTTGGTGATCCACGTACGGTCGAGCACCCGCCGCTCGTCCGCCTCGGCGACCAGGTCCTCGGACTGGTTGTAGTCCCCGTCGGCGGCCTGGACGGCCCACAGGTGTACGGCGACGCCGTGCTCCTTGGCGGCCATCATGCCCGGCAGCAGATCACCGTCGCCGGTGACCAGGACGATGTCGGAGCAGGCGCGGTTGCGGGCCAGTTCGGTCAGCTCGGCGTGCATCGCCGCGTCCACGCCCTTCTGGGCCCAGCGGCCGTCACTGCGGGTCAGGGCGCCGAGCCGGACGGTGACCCTGGGCATCACGCGCAGTCTGCGGTGCTCGGGCTGCGGGACGCGGTCGGGGGCTCCGTCGAACCAGTAGATGCGCAGCAGGGGCCGTTCCGTATCGGACTCGGCGCGTTCACGCAGCCCGTGGATGAGGGCGGTGTGGTCGACGGTGATCCGGGATCGCGAGGGCTCTCCGGCGAGGAGACTGGCGGCGGCCCCCAGCAGATACCCGGCGTCCACCAGGACGATGCAGCGGTCCACACGACTCACCCTCTTCCCGGGAGGTTTGCTTCGGGCTTGCTTCGAGTCTGCCCGACCGTGCGGAGGTTAACGGCCGGAACTCGATCTTCGGCGTGGCGTTTCGGGACATCGCGGACCGACATGCCTTGTCACGCACGGTAATTATCCGACATGCGTTCTTTATCAGCCTATGTGAATCTGGTTCCGGACCTGGCCCCTAGATCCCCCACAGGAGGCAGATCACCATGGCCAAGAACAAGAAGAGTGACCGCAAGCAGCCGTCTTCCGAGCGTCGCCAGCAGGAGCCCCAGCGGTCCACGACGGAGACGCAGGCCGAGCAGCGCGCCCCGCAGGTGACCCCTGGCGACATGGCTCGCAAGGGCCGTCAGAAGCGCTTCGGCCACAACTGACTCTGCGTAACGGGCCGTTGAAGCCCAGGTACATGCGAGGGGCGCACCCCGTACGGGATGCGCCCCTCGCGCACGTCAGTTGTCCGGTCGCCCAGCCGCTCAGCCGGCCAGGCAGGACGGACCCAGCAGCACCTTCAGGTCGCCGAACAGCGCCGGGTCCGGCTTCACCCGGTGCCGGTCCAGGCGCAGCACCGTCGTCTTGCGCGGCCCCTGGAGCTTGATCCGGACCTCGCTCTCGCCCTTGTGGTGGCTGAGGATCTCGCCGAGGCGGCTGACCATCGGCGGGGTGACCCTGGTGGCCGGGATGGTGAGGATCACGGGCGCGTTGGTGCCCGCGTTCGACAGGTCGGGGACCTGCATCTCCATCGCGACCAGGCGGGGCACGTCCTCCCGCTTGTCCAGGCGGCCCTTGACGAACACCACGGCGTCCTCGACGAGTTGGGTCGACACCAGCTGGTAGGTGGCCGGGAAGAACATGCACTCGATGGAACCGGCGAGGTCCTCCACGGTGGCGATGGCCCAGGCATTGCCCTGCTTGGTCATCTTGCGCTGGAGGCCGGAGATGATGCCGCCGATGGTGACGATCGAGCCGTCCGAGTAGTCACCCCCGGTGAGCTGCCCGATGCCCGCGTCCGCCTTGTCGGACAGCACGTGCTCCAGACCGAAGAGGGGGTGGTCGGAGACGTACAGGCCGAGCATCTCCCGCTCCTGCGCGAGGAGATAGGTCTTCTCCCACTCGTCGGTGGTGAACTCGACGTCGAGCCCGAAGCCCGGCTCGCTGCTGTCCTCCTCGCCCATCCCGCCGAAGAGGTCGAACTGGCCCTCGGCCTCCTTGCGCTTGACCTGCACCACGTTGTCGATCATCGGCTCGTACTGCGCGGTGAGGCCCTTGCGGGTGTGCCCCATGGTGTCGAACGCGCCCGCCTTGATCAGCGATTCGGTGGTGCGCTTGTTGCAGGCGGCGGCCTCGACCTTGTCGAGGTAGTCGGGGAAGGAGGCGTACTTCCCCTTGGCCTTGCGGCTGCGGATGATCGACTCGACCACGTTCGTGCCGACGTTGCGGACGGCGGACAGTCCGAAGAGGATCACGTCGTCGCCCTGTGCGGCGAAGTTCTGCTCGGACTCGTTGACGTTGGGCGGCAGCACCCTGATGCCCATGCGCCGGCACTCGTTGAGGTAGACCGCCGACTTGTCCTTGTCGTCCTTCACCGAGGTCAGCAGCGCCGCCATGTACTCGGCCGGGTAGTTCGCCTTGAGATACGCCGTCCAGTAGGTGACCAGGCCGTACGCCGAGGAGTGCGCCTTGTTGAACGCGTATCCGGCGAACGGGACCAGGACGTCCCACAGGGCCTGGATCGCCTCGTCGGAGAAGCCCTTCTTCTTCGCGCCTTCCTGGAAGAGGACGAAGTTCTTCGCCAGCTCCTCGGGCTTCTTCTTGCCCATCACGCGGCGCAGGATGTCGGCCTCGCCGAGCGAGTAACCGGCGATGATCTGCGCGGCCTTCTGCACCTGCTCCTGGTACACGATCAGGCCGTAGGTCAGGCCGAGCGTCTCCTTCAGGGGCTCTTCGAGCTCCGGGTGGATCGGCGTGATCTCCTGGCGGCCGTTCTTGCGCTCCGCGTAGTTGATGTGCGAGTTCATGCCCATCGGGCCCGGCCGGTAGAGGGCCGAGACGGCGGAAATGTCCTCGAAGTTGTCGGGCTGCATCTGGCGCAGCAGCGAGCGCATCGGGCCGCCGTCGAACTGGAAGACGCCGAGCGTGTCACCGCGGCAGAGCAGTTCGAAGGTCTTGGGGTCGTCCAGCGGGAGGGCGAGCATCTCCAGGTCGACGCTCTTGTTGGCCTTCACCATCTTGATGGCGTCGTCCATGATCGTCAGGTTGCGCAGGCCCAGGAAGTCCATCTTCAGCAGGCCCAGCGACTCGCACTGGGGGTAGTCCCACTGCGTGATGGTCACGCCGTCCGTGTGCCGTACCCAGATCGGGGCGTGGTCGACGATGGGCTCGCTGGACATGATCACGCCGGCCGCGTGCACACCCATCTGCCGGACCAGGCCCTCGACGCCCTTGGCGGTGTCGATGACCTTCTTCACGTCCGGCTCGTTCTCGTACATCGCGCGGATCTCGCCCGCCTCGCTGTAGCGCGGGTGCGAGGAGTCGGTGATGCCGTTGAGATCGATGCCCTTGCCCAGGACGTCGGCGGGCATGGCCTTGGTGAGGCGGTCGCCCATGGCGTACGGGTAGCCCAGCACGCGCGCGGAGTCCTTGATGGCGTTCTTCGCCTTGATCTTGCCGTAGGTGCCGATCATGGCGACCTTGTCGGCGCCGTACTTCTCCGTCACATACCTGATCACCTCGACGCGCCGACGCTCGTCGAAGTCGATGTCGACATCGGGCATGGAGACACGCTCGGGGTTGAGGAACCGCTCGAAGATCAGCCCGTGCTCGATCGGGTCGAGGTCGGTGATGCCCATCGCGTACGCGACGATCGAGCCGGCCGCGGAGCCTCGGCCGGGGCCGACCGCGATGCCGTTGTTCTTGGCCCACATGATGAAGTCGGCGACGACGAGGAAGTAGCCCGGGAACCCCATCTGGATGATGACGTCCATCTCGTACTCCGCCTGCTTCTGGCGGTCTTCGGGGACGCCGCCCGGGTAGCGGCGGTTCATGCCGACCCGGACTTCCTCCTGGAACCAGGTGACCTCGGTGTACCCCTCCGGGATCTCGAACTTCGGCATGAGGTCGCGCTTCTCGAACATGCCCGTGGTGTCGATCTGCTCGGCCACCAGCAGCGTGTTCGCGCAGCCCTGCTGCCAGGCGTCCGAGGAGTCGATGGCGTACATCTCGTCCGTCGACTTCAGGTAGTAGCCGGTGCCGTCGAAGCGGAAGCGGTCCGGGTCGGAGAGGTTCTTGCCGGTCTGGATGCACAGCAGCGCGTCGTGCGCGGTCGCCTCGTGCGCGTACGTGTAATGCGAGTCGTTCGTCACCAGCGGCGGGATGCCGAGCTTCTTGCCGATCTCCAGCAGACCGTCCCGCACGCGGCGCTCGATCTCGATGCCGTGGTCCATCAGCTCCAGGAAGTACCGGTCCTTGCCGAAGATGTCCTGGTACTCGGCGGCGGCCTTGAGGGCCTCTTCCTCCTGCCCGAGGCGCAGCCGGGTCTGCAGTTCGCCGGAGGGACACCCGGTGGAGGCGATCAGCCCCTCGGACCACTGGGAGATGGTCTCCTTGTCCATCCGCGGCCACTTCTGCAGCCAGCCCTCGGCATACGCGTCCGAGGACAGCTTGAAGAGGTTGTGCAGGCCGGTCGCGTTGGCCGCCCAGATCGTCTTGTGGGTGTAACCACCCGAACCGGAGACGTCGTCCCGCTTCTGGTGCGGCTGACCCCACTGGATCTTGCGCTTGTTGCGCCGCGACTCCGGCGCCACATACGCCTCGATCCCGATGATCGGCGTGACCCCGGCCTTCTCCGCCGAGTGGAAGAAGTCGTACGCCCCGTGCAGGTTGCCGTGGTCGGACATGGCGATGTGCGTCATGCCCATCTCGTTGCACGCGTTGAACATGTCCTTCAGCCGCGCGGCACCGTCCAGCAACGAGTACTGGGTGTGGACGTGCAGGTGCGTGAACGGCGGCTTCGACACGGCTGCGGCCTCCAAGGCAAACGTAGATCGACGAGGGTCCGACCTGCTGCGAACAGTCTGGGGGGACAGCGTCGAAGTCTATGCCTCGGCACTGACACTCCGAGGGCTGCCCCACGTACCTTCATGTGAAGAACACGGGCACTCCCGCACACCGTCGGACGTTGGTGTGAGGGAATGATCCGGCCCGGAAATCCGGCCCACATGTCATGCACCACCTGCACCAGGAGGCACCCAGCGATGTCGGTCCCGAAGCTCAACGACGAGCACCGCGGCGAGGAGATCCTCGCCGTCTTCGACACCGCCTTCGGCGAGCTCCTGGCCGCCGACCCGGCCGCGTTCCGCGTGAAGTTCCGGAAGATGGCGGCCTCGGCGTTCGCGTTCTACCGGGGCACGGCCTGCCTCTTCTACCACGACCTCGAACCTGAGAAGCGAGGCGGCCCGTACCTGGACGAGCGCACCTCGCGCGTGTGGATCCACGGCGACCTGCACGCGGAGAACTTCGGCACGTACATGGACGCCACCGGCCGCCTGATCTTCAACGTCAACGACTTCGACGAGGCGTACGTCGGCCCCTTCACCTGGGACCTCAAACGCTTCGCCGCCTCCATCGCCCTGATCGGGTACGCGAAGGCGCTCGGTGACGACGAGATCACCGAGCTCGTGCAGGTGTACGCGGGCGCGTACCGCGAGCGCATCCACGCCCTGGCCACCGGCGCCAAGAGCGACGAGGTACCGCCCTTCACGCTGGACACCGCCCAGGGCCCGCTCCTGGACGCCCTGCGCGACGCCCGCTCGCTGACCCGCTTCGGCCTCCTCGACTCGATGACGGAGATCCGCGACTTCGAGCGCCGCTTCGCCCCGGACGGCGGCTCCATCGAGCTGGACGCGGCCACGCGCTACAAGGTCCTCGCGGCCTTCGACGGCTATCTGGAGACTCTGCCGGAGACCTCCCTGGCCCGCCCGGACTCCTACCGCGTGAAGGACGTCGTCGGCCGCCGCGGCATCGGCATCGGCTCCGCCGGCCTGCCGTCGTACAACATCCTCCTGGAGGGCCACAGCGACGCCCTGGAGAACGACGTCGTGATCTACATCAAGCAGGCCCAGACCCCGGCCGTCTCCCGCCACATCACCGACCCGGCGATCCGCGACTACTTCCAGCACGAGGGCCACCGCACGGTGATCTCCCAGCGCGCCCTCCAGGCACACGCCGACCCGTGGCTGGGCTGGACCGAACTGGGCGGCAGGGGCCAGCTGGTCGCCGAGGTCTCGCCGTACGCCGTGGACCTCGACTGGGGCGACATCGACGACCTGGAGGAGATCGCCGCGGTCGTCGCCGACCTGGGCCGGGCCACCGCCACCATGCACGGGGCGGCGGACGACCAGTCCGGCGAGTCCCTGGTGCCCTTCTCCACCGAGCGGGCCATCGACGCGGCGCTCGCGGCGGACTCCGACGACGGCGCCGGCTTCGCGGACCTGCTGGTCGACTTCGCGCACGGCTACGGCGCACGCGCGCGTGCCGACCACCAGACCTTCGTGGACCTGTTCCGCAACGGCCGGATTCCGGGTCTGTGACGAAAGGGCCGCTCACAGGGACCCTTTAGGGGTCTCCTACAGCGGTCCGTGACACACTCTCCTCCGCTATGGACATATCCGGGACTCAGCTCAGAGCCGTACGCGCGGCGCTGTTCACGGCACTCGTCGTGACGCTCAGCACCGCGTCGCACGTCCTGCTGTCCCGGGTCCCGCTGCCGTTGAACACGGTGGCCGTGATCGCCGTCGCCGTGTTCGTCATCGCCTACGCCCTGGCCGGCCGCGCGCGCGGCTTCGGCCGGATCGCCGCCTTGCTGATCCCGCTGGAGCTGGCCGCCGACACGGTGTTCACCACCGGTCAGCACGTCTGTTACGGCGCGGCCGGCGGCCCCGTCACCGGCCCCCTGCGCTCCGTCGGCCTCGACGTGCTGTGCGGCGACGGCACCAGTTTCGGCGCCCCGCTGGCCCGGGTGACCGGCACCGACCCCCAGCGGGTCGCGGGCCTGGTCGCCCATGTCGACCCGGTGGCCGCCTGGCTGCTGCTCGGCGCACACGTCGCCGTCGGACTCCTCGCGACCGCCTGGCTGAGCCGCGGCGAGCGGGCGCTGGCCCAGCTGCTGCGCGCGGTGGCCGCGACCACGTTCCGGCCGCTGCTGCTCGCGGTCGCGTCGGTGACGGTACGGCCGACTCCCGCCACGAGCCGCGTACGGCCCACCGGCCGCCGCACGACCGCCGCCCGGGAGCGGTTCCTCGTGCACTCTCTGGGACGGCGTGGACCGCCGTGCTCGGTCGCCTTCCTCTGACAGGCAGCTGAGCACGTGCAGTCCCCCATTCGTATCCCGCACACGAGGTGTGCGCGTCCCCATGGAGATCATCGACATGAGCAAGCGGAACAGCCAGCAGGCGAAGAACGCCGCCCGCGAACGGCTGCGCCAGGAGCGCGAGCGGCAGGCCAAGCGCGCGAAGGTCAAGCGGCAGGTCATCGTGGCCTGTTCGGTCGTCGGCGTCCTGGCGGTGGCCGGCGGCATCGGCTACGCCGTCGTCCAGTCCAACAAGCCCGGCGCGTGGGAGGCCGTGAAGGACGAGAAGGTCGTCGCTCCGGCCAACACCACGGGCACGGACGGCACGACCGTGGTCATCGGCAAGAGCAGCGCGAAGAAGACCCTCAAGGTCTACGAGGACCCGCGCTGCCCGGTCTGCGCCCAGTTCGAGCAGACCGTCGGCTCGACCGTCGAGAAGGACCTCGACGAGGGCAAGTTCAAGATCCAGTACATCGGCGGCACCTTCCTCGACGGCGACTCGCTGGGCAGCGGCAAGATAGGCACCAACGGCGAGGGCTCCAAGAACGCGCTGGCCGCCATGGGCGCCGCGCTGAACGTGAGCGACGACGCCTTCATGGCGTACAAGACCGCGCTGTACTCGACGAAGTGGCACCCCGAGGAGACCGACGACAAGTTCAAGAGCGACGACTACCTCATCGAGGTCGCGAACACCGTTCCGGCCCTGAAGAACAACAAGACCTTCCAGAACGCCGTCACGAGCGGCAAGTACGACGCCTGGGCCCTGGCCATGTCCAAGACCTTCGACACGAACAAGGACAAGGTGACGGGCACCCCGAGCTTCGTCATGGACGGCAAGATGCTCACCACCTCGGGCGGCAACCCGCCGATGTCGGTGGCCGACTTCACCTCGCTGGTCGACGCGGCGCTCAAGGCCTGAACCGGCCTTCGGCAACCGACCTTCAGCCGAAGAGCGGGCGAACTTTTGCGAGTTCGCCCGCTCTGGCGTGTACCGGTCAGTAACCTGACCGTTCGTGACCAGTCGATACAGATCACCCGAGCGTCTCAACTCCCTGTCTCCGCGCCGCCGTACGGTCGTCAAGGCCGCGGCCGCCACCGCCGTGCTGGCCGGTCCGCTCGCCGCCGCCCTGCCGGCCCGAGCCGCCGACGAGACCCCCGCCTTCCCGCACGGCGTCGCCTCCGGCGACCCGCTGCCGGACGGCATCCTGCTGTGGACCCGCGTGACGCCGACCGCCGAGGCGGTACCCGGCTCCGGGCTCGGCCCGGACACCGAGGTCGGCTGGATCGTCGCCAAGGACAAGGCGCTGACGAACATCGTCGCCAAGGGCTCCGTCACCGCGACCGCCGCCACCGACCACACCGTCAAGGCGGACGTGCGCGGCCTGGAACCCGCGACCGACTACTGGTTCCGGTTCTTCGCCGGGGGCACCGACTCCCCCGTCGCCCGCACCCGCACCGCGCCCGCCGCCGACGCGTCCGTCGCGGGCCTGCGCTTCGGCGTGGTCTCCTGCGCCAACTGGGAGGCCGGCTACTTCTCCGCGTACCGCCACCTCGCGGCCCGCGGCGACCTGGACGCCTGGCTGCACCTGGGCGACTACATCTACGAGTACGGCACCGGCGAGTACGGCACCCGCGACACCGTCGTACGGCCGCACGCGCCGGCCCACGAGATCCTCACGCTGGCCGACTACCGCACCCGGCACGGGCGTTACAAGTCCGACGCCGACCTCCAGGCCCTGCACGCGACCGCGCCCGTCATCGCCATCTGGGACGACCACGAGTTCGCCAACGACGCCTGGTCGGGCGGGGCCGAGAACCACACCGAGGGCGCCGAGGGCGCCTGGTCCGCCCGTCAGGCCGCCGCCAGGCAGGCCTACTTCGAGTGGATGCCGGTGCGCACGGCGATCGCTGGCACCACCTACCGGCGGCTGCGCTTCGGCCGGCTCGCCGACCTCTCGCTCCTGGACCTGCGCTCCTTCCGCTCGCAGCAGGCCGCCGTCGGCAACGGCTCCGTCGACGACCCGGACCGTACGCTCACCGGCCGCGCCCAACTCGACTGGCTGAAGGCGGGCCTGAAGTCCTCCGACACCGCCTGGCGGCTGGTCGGCAACTCGGTGATGATCTCGCCGTTCGCGATCGGTTCGCTGACCGCCGATCTCCTCGAGCCGCTCGCCGAGCTGCTGGGCCTGCCGAAGGAGGGCCTCGCCTTCAACACCGACCAGTGGGACGGCTACACGGACGACCGCCGGGAGCTGCTGTCACACCTGCGCTCGAACGCGATCCGCAACACGGTCTTCCTGACCGGCGACATCCACATGGCGTGGGCCAACGACGTGCCGGTGAACGCCGGCACGTACCCGCTGTCCGCCTCGGCCGCCACGGAGTTCGTGGTCTCGTCGGTGACCTCCGACAACCTCGACGACCTCGTGAAGGTGCCCGAGGGCACGATCTCCGCCGTCGCCGCGCCGATCATCAAGGCCGCCAACCGGCACGTCCACTGGGTCGACACCGACCGCCACGGCTACGGCGTCCTGGACATCACCGCCGACCGCGCGCAGATGGACTACTACGTGCTGTCCGACCGCACGAAGCCGGACGCGACCTCCGCCTGGGCGCGTTCGTACCGCACGCGCAGCGGCACGCAGAAGGTGGAGCGGACCTACGACCCGGTCTGAGGCCCCTTCAGAGGCTCTCCAGGAAGCCGAGCGCCACCCGCCAGGTGGCCTCGGCGGCCTCCTCGTCGTAGTCCGGCAGGTCGGGGTCGGTGTAGAGGTGGCCGGCCCCGGCGTATCGGTAGATCTCGACGTCGGCGCCCGCTCTGCCCATCTGTAGATACCAGGCGGTCAGCCAGTCGTCCGTCTCGAAGGGATCCGGTTCGGCCACGTGCAGTTGCACGGGCAGCTCGTCCACGCTCACGCCCGGCGCGATGTCGGACGTGCCGTGCAGGAGCAGCAGCCCGCGCGCCTTCGCGTCGCCGAGCGCGAGCGTCTGCGCGATGGAGGCACCGAGCGAGAACCCGGCGTAGACCAGCCGCCGCTCCGAGTAGGGCGCGGCGGCCAGGACGGCCCGCTTGAGCAACTCGTCCTTGCCGATCTCGTCCTTGAAGGCCATGCCCTCCTCGACCGTCTCGAACGTGCGCCCCTCGAAGAGGTCCGGCGTCCACACCTCATGCCCGGCGGCGCGCAGCCGGTCGGCCGCCGCCCGCACGGCGGGCCTGAGGCCATGGGTCGAATGAAAGAGCATGATGTCCATGAGGCCATGGTGCCAGCCGGGTACGACAGCGCGGCTGCCCGGCCGTATCCAGATTCGCGCCGAGATCACATGTTCATGAGCACCCGCGGGCGGTTACGTTCGTGGGCATGGAGAACGTACTCCGCCCGCTGATCGTGATCGGTGGGTCGGTCGTGCTCACGCTGCTCATCGGCTGGGCCACCGACCTTCTGCTGCGCAAGGCCGACGAACGCCACCGCGAGACCCCGATGTGGGGTTTGCTGCGCCGGGGCCGCATCCCCTACCAACTCGTGCTGTGCGCGGCCATGTTGAGAGGGTCGTACGACGAGGCGGGGATTCTTCAGCAGAACCGGACCGGAATAGGCCGGACGCTCACGCTGATCCTCATCGGGGCCACCGCCTGGCTGGTGATCCGTATCGCCGCGGCGATAGTGGAGACCACGTACACCCGCTACGCGCGCGCCCACCGCGATCCGGCCCGGGTCCGGCGCGTGCGGACCCAGGTGTCCCTGATCATGCGCGTGGTCTCCGCGGCCGTCGGCGTGGTGGCGGTGGCCACGATGCTGCTGACGTTCCCGGCGTTCCGCGCGGCGGGCGCCTCGCTGCTGGCCTCGGCCGGCATCCTCGGCATCGTCGCCGGTGTCGCCGCCCAGTCGACGCTCAGCAACATGTTCGCGGGGCTCCAGATCGCGTTCGGCGACATGGTGCGCATCGGCGACACGGTCGTGGTGGACGGCGAGTGGGGCACGATCGAGGAGATCACACTGACGTTCCTGACCGTACGGACCTGGGACGAACGCCGGATCACGATGCCCGTCTCGTACTTCACGTCCAAGCCCTTCGAGAACTGGTCGCGCGGCACCCCGCAGATGACCGGCATCGTCTACTGGCACGTCGACCACACAGCACCACTGGACGCGATGCGCGAGAAACTGCGCGACATCCTGCGCGGGTGCCCGGCCTGGGACGGCCGCGCCTACGGCCTGGACGTCACCGACACCACCCCGAACACCATGCAGGTACGGGCCCTGATGACGGCCAAGGACGCGGACGACATCTGGACGGTACGGGTCACGGTCCGCGAACAGATGATCCGCTGGCTGTCCCAGGACCACCCGTACTCCCTGCCCCGCGTCAACACGGCGGACGCGGTCCTGCCCGACAGCCGCAGGGACGGCAGCCCGTCCCGCGACGGCGCGAGCCCGCGCCGCGCGAACGAACCGAGGTGGACGGGCCCGGTCCGCTGACGGAAAGCCCGCTAGGCCGGGCGCCGACGGGGGGCCGCGTCGGCGTTAGAGCACGCGCCGCATCGCCCGGTGCGGGATCCCCGCCTCCAGGTACTCCGCGCCGTACGCCACGTACCCCAGCCGCTCGTAGAACCCCAGCGCGTGTGTCTGCGCGTGCAGATCGACCGCCGCGAGCCCACGCGCGCGTGCCGCGTCCTCGATGGCCGCCACGAGGGCGGCCCCGACGCCGAGCCCACGCGCGGCCTGTGTCACCGCGAGCCGGCCCAGCGAGCCCACCGCCGGGTCGCCGTCGGTCTTCGCCGCGGCCGCCTCGCCGTACAGCAGCCGACCGGTCCCGAGCGGTGTGCCGTCCTCGCGGATCGCGAGCACATGCACCGCGCCGGCGTCGTACGCGTCGTACTCCAGGTCCGCGGGGACCCCCTGCTCGCCGACGAAGACCTCCTTGCGCACCGCGAAGCACGCCTCGCGGTCGGCGGGGTCCTCGGCGACACGCACCAGGTACGGCCGGCTCACGCGTACGTCTCCTCCCGGACCTGGTCCAGGGCCTGCTGGAGGTCGTCCGGGTAGTCGCACCCGAACTCCACCCACTGCCCGTCACCAGGGTGCTCGAAGCCGAGCCGAACGGCGTGCAGCCACTGACGGGTCAGGCCCAGCCGCTTGGCGAGCGTCGGGTCCGCGCCGTACGTCAGGTCGCCGACGCAGGGGTGGCGGTGGGCGGCCATGTGGACGCGGATCTGGTGGGTGCGGCCGGTCTCCAGCTTCACGTCGAGCAGGGAGGCCGAGCGGAACGCCTCGATGAGGTCGTAGTGCGTGACGGACGGCTTGCCCTCGGCCGTGACCGCCCACTTGTAGTCGTGGACCGGGTGGCGGCCGATGGGCGCGTCGATGGTGCCGCTGGTCGGGTCCGGGTGTCCCTGGACGAGCGCGTGGTAGCGCTTGTCGACCGTGCGCTCCTTGAACTGGCGCTTGAGCGAGGTGTACGCGTACTCGGACTTCGCCACGGCCATCAGGCCGGACGTGCCCACGTCCAGGCGGTGCACGATGCCCTGGCGCTCGGCGGCGCCGGAGGTCGAGATGCGGTATCCGGCGGCGGCGAGTCCTCCGATGACCGTCGGCCCGGTCCAGCCGGGGCTGGGGTGCGCGGCCACGCCGACCGGCTTCACGATCACGACCACGTCATCGTCGTCGTGCACGATCTCCATGCCCTCGACCGGTTCGGCGACGACCTGCACGGGCGCGGGCGCCTGCGGCATCTCGACTTCGAGCCAGGCCCCGCCGTGCACCCGCTCGGACTTCCCGACCACCGAGCCGTCGACCGTGACCTTCCCCGCCGCGGCGAGCTCGGCGGCCTTCGTACGGGAGAAGCCGAACATGCGCGAGATGGCGGCGTCGACACGCTCGCCCTCCAGGCCGTCGGGCACGGGCAGGTTACGGATCTCGGGAATGGTGCTCACCCGTCGAGTATGCCGGACGGGTCCGACAACGCCGTACGCCAGCCTGCGCGCTCAGTCCTTGTGGACGGTCCCGTCGGGGTCGAGACCCTTGAACGACAGCAGCACGATCAGGACGCCCCCGCACACGATCGCGGAGTCGGCCAGGTTGAAGACCGCGAAGTGCTTGGGCGCGATGAAGTCGACGACCGCGCCCTCGAAGACGCCGGGCGAGCGGAAGATCCGGTCGGTGAGGTTGCCGAGCGCACCGCCGAGCAGCAGGCCGAGCGCGATCGCCCAGGGCAGGCTGTAGAGCTTGCGGGCGAGGCGGGCGATCACCACGATCACGGCCGCCGCGATCATCGTGAAGATCACCGTGAAGGCCTCGCCGAAGCCGAAGGCCGCGCCCGCGTTGCGGATGGCCTCGAACCTCAGCCAGTCCCCGATGATCTCGATCGGCTCGTGGTGCTCCAGCTTGGCGACCACGATCATCTTGCTCACCAGGTCCAGCGCGTACGCGAAGATCGCGACGGCGAACAGGACGGCGATCCGCCGCTTGCCCCTGGGCCGCTCGCCGGAGCTCTCCCGCCCGCCCGAACCGGAATCCGGCCCGGACGACTGCTCCCGCTCGGCCCCCGCTCCGTCCGGGGTCTCCGGCGTACCGATGATGCGCTCCGCCTCTGCCACGTGAGTCCCTCGACCTAGGTACCTGACTGAGGACGAGAGTACGGCACGCCCCTCGGCCCCCGGATACTTATCAGTACCGACGTTCGGTCTTCTGCTTGCACTCGACACACAGGGTGGCCCGCGGGAACGCCTGCATACGCGCCTTGCCGATGGGGTTGCCGCAGCTCTCGCACAGGCCGTACGTGCCCGCGTGGAGCCGTTCCAGGGCGCGCTCGGTCTGGAGGAGCATCTCGCGCGCGTTGGCCGCGAGGGCCAGCTCGTGCTCGCGCGTGATGTTCTTCGTGCCGGTGTCCGCCTGGTCGTCGCCCGCGCCGTCCCCGGAGTCCCGCATCAAGCCCACGAGGGACGCCTCGGAGGACGTGATCTCGTTACTCAGCCGCGTCGCCTCGGATGTCAGTTCGACACGAGCTTCCTCGACCTCTTCCGGGGTCCAGGGGTCCTCGCCGGGGCGCACCGCGAGCTCGCCGGGCTCCGCCGCGGCGGGCCGTGCCTTGGGAACGGCGGTCTTCGCCGCCGTGGCCGTGCCAGGAGTCTTCTTCGCAACCACTGTCGTGGCTCCCGTCTGCTCCGCGGCCTCGGCCGCGCCCGCCTTCTTGGCCGTGCTCTTCTTGACCGTGCTCTTCTTGGTCGCACTGTTCGTAGAGGCGCTCCTCAAGGGGACGCGCTCGTCAACGGCGCCTTTCGAGGCACCGGTCTTCTTGGCTGCTGTCTTCTTGGGTGCTGTCTTTTTCGTAGCCGCCTTTTTCGTGACCGCCTTCTTCGGAGACGCCTTCTTCGCTGCGACCTTCTTGGCCGATGCCTTCTTGGAGAGAGCACCCTTGGAAGCGGTGACCTTCTTCGCAGCGGTCTTCTCGCCAGTGGTCGTCTTCGCGTCGCCAGCGGTCGTCTTCGCGGCAGCCTTCTTCGCCGGCGCCGCTTTCTCCGCCACCGCCTTCTTCACTCCGGTCTTCTTCGCCGCCGTACCCACCGTCTTCACCGCCTTGGCCGCCCGCCTGGCCGACCCCCCCTGCGCGCTCTTCTTCCCGCCCACATCCTTGGCCGCACCGCCGGAGGCCGGTGTGGACCTGCCGGACGCCGACTGCTGTACGGCGGTCTTCTTCGCCACCATGGCCGCGGCCCCTTCACATATTGTGATCTTGCTCGCGAATCGTGCTGGGACGATAAATCGACTTGAGTCCCGCGGCAACGGGGCGCACCGCCCGATTCGCCCGCCTCGCAGATGCCGCGCGGCAAACCTGCATGCGTTGTGCCCAGCTCCCCGCCGGGTAATCCGCCGGGCCGCACGTCCCAGGATCCGAACGCGGGCACCTCGCCATTCGGGTCAGCACGGGCTGCGCCGAACCTCCGCGCCCGGAGCGCGAAAACCGGTCGGCCACTGTCCCCGCGGCGCCGTACACTGGCCGGAGCGAAAAAGCGTGGATGGGGACGAGTAGCGTCGTACGCAGCCCAGAGCGACCCGGGGACGGTGGAAGCCCGGGGGCGAGCGCGACGTGAAGATCACCCCGGAGCCGCCGGAAGAACGCCTTGGACAGTGGGCTCCGCCCACGGGCCCCCAGGTGAGTAGAACCGGCATCGCGACCCCAATGAGGGGGCTCACCGGTGTGCGTGCCGCACCGGGGGCCAAGGAGGGTGGTACCGCGGGAGCGCGCCGAAAGCGGCGCAGGAAAGACACAGCTCTCGTCCCTCCGGACGGAAGGCAGCAAGTCCGCCGGAGGAAGCTCGCTGATGACAACGCCGACATACCGCCAGGTGCCCGCCCAGGTCGACCTGCCCGCGCTGGAGCACGCCGTGCTCGACCTGTGGCGCGAGCAGAAGATCTTCGCCAAGACCCTGGAGCAGTCCGAGGGCCGCCCCGAGTGGGTGTTCTACGAGGGCCCGCCCACCGCCAACGGCATGCCCGGCGCCCACCACATCGAGGCCCGCGTCTTCAAGGACGTCTTCCCCCGCTTCCGCACCATGCGCGGCTACCACGTGGCCCGCAAGGCCGGCTGGGACTGCCACGGCCTCCCGGTCGAGATCGCCGTGGAGAAGGAGCTCGGCTTCAACGGCAAGAAGGACATCGAGGCGTACGGCATCGCCGAGTTCAACGCCCGGTGCCGCGAGTCCGTGACCCGGCACACCGACGCCTTCGGCGAGCTGACGACCCGCATGGGCTACTGGGTCGACCTCGACGACGCCTACTGGACCATGGACCCGGAGTACGTCGAGTCGGTCTGGTGGTCGCTCAAGGAGATCTTCAACAAGGGCCTGCTGGTCCAGAACCACCGCGTCGCCCCCTGGTGCCCGCGCTGCGGCACGGGCCTGTCGGACCACGAGCTGGCACAGGGCTACGAGACGGTCGTGGATCCGTCCGTGTACGTCCGTTTCCCGCTCACCTCCGGTCCGCTCGCCGGCCAGGCCGCGCTCCTGGTCTGGACGACGACTCCCTGGACGCTGGTCTCCAACACGGCGGTCGCCGCGCACGCCGAGGTCACCTACGTCGTCGCGACCAACGGCGAGGAGCAGCTCGTCGTCGCCGAACCGCTCCTCGCCAAGGCGCTCGGCGAGGGCTGGGAGACCACCGGCCAGACCTTCACCGGCGCCGACATGGAGCGCTGGACATATCAACGACCGTTCGAGCTGGTCGAGTTCCCCGCCGGGACCGAGACGCACTACATCGTCAACGCCGACTACGTCACGACCGAGGACGGTACGGGCCTGGTCCACCAGTCCCCCGCCTTCGGTGAGGACGACCTCAAGGTCTGCCGCGCGTACGGCCTGCCCGTCGTGAACCCGGTCCGCCCGGACGGCACCTTCGAGGCGGACGTCCCCCTGGTGGGCGGCATCTTCTTCAAGAAGGCGGACGAAAAGCTCACGGAGGACCTCCAGCAGCGCGGTCTCCTCTTCAAGCACATCCCGTACGAGCACAGCTACCCGCACTGCTGGCGCTGCCACACCGCGCTCCTCTACTACGCGCAGCCGTCCTGGTACATCAGCACGACCGCCATCAAGGACCGCCTCCTCCAGGAGAACGAGGACACCAACTGGTTCCCGGACACGGTCAAGCACGGCCGGTACGGCGACTGGCTGAACAACAACATCGACTGGGCGCTGTCCCGCAACCGCTACTGGGGCACCCCGCTGCCGATCTGGCGCTGCGAGGACGACCACCTCACCGTCGTCGGCTCCCGCGCCGAGCTCACCGAGCTGACCGGCACCGACCAGTCGGGCCTGGACCCGCACCGCCCGTACATCGACGACGTCACCTTCGCCTGCCCGCAGTGCCAGAAGACGGCCACGCGCGTGCCGGAGGTCATCGACGCCTGGTACGACTCGGGTTCGATGCCGTTCGCGCAGTGGGGCTACCCGTACAAGAACAAGGAACTGTTCGAGTCCCGCTACCCGGCGCAGTTCATCAGCGAGGCCATCGACCAGACCCGCGGCTGGTTCTACACGCTGATGGCCATCGGCACCCTGGTCTTCGACAAGTCGTCGTACGAGAACGTCGTGTGCCTGGGCCACATCCTCGCCGAGGACGGCCGCAAGATGTCCAAGCACCTGGGCAACACCCTGGAGCCGATCCCGCTGATGGACCGGCACGGCGCGGACGCGGTGCGCTGGTTCATGGCGGCCGGCGGCTCCCCGTGGGCGGCACGCCGCGTGGGCCACGGCACGATCCAGGAGGTCGTCCGCAAGACGCTCCTCACGTACTGGAACACGGTCGCCTTCCAGGCCCTGTACGCCCGTACGTCTGGCTGGGCACCGTCCGAGGCCGATCCGGCCCCGGCCGACCGTCCCGTCCTCGACCGCTGGCTCCTGTCCGAACTGCACGCGCTCACCGACCAGGTCACCCAGTCCCTGGAGGCGTACGACACCCAGCGCGCCGGCAAGCTCCTGTCGGCGTTCGTCGACGACCTGTCCAACTGGTACGTACGCCGCTCCCGTCGCCGCTTCTGGCAGGGCGACAAGGCGGCGCTGCGCACGCTGCACGAGGTCGTGGAGACGGTCACCAAGCTGATGGCCCCGCTGACCCCGTTCATCACCGAGCGGGTCTGGCAGGACCTGATCGTGCCGGTCACCCCGGGCGCCCCGGAGTCGGTGCACCTGGCCTCCTGGCCGACGGCGGACCTCACGGCGATCGACCCCGAACTGTCGAAGCAGATGGTCCTCGTACGGCGGCTGGTGGAGCTCGGCCGTGCCACGCGCGCGGAGTCGGGCGTGAAGACGCGCCAGCCGCTGCGGCGCGCGCTGGTCGCGGCGACGGGCTTCGACAGGCTCAGCCCCGAGTTGCACACGCAGATCACGGAGGAGCTGAACGTCGAGTCGCTGGCGTCGCTGTCCGAGGTGGGCGGCTCGCTGGTCGACACGACGGCGAAGGCCAACTTCCGCGCCCTCGGCAAGCGTTTCGGCAAGCGCGTCCAGGACGTGGCGAAGGCCGTCGCGAACGCGGACGCCGCCGCCCTGTCCCTGGCACTGCGCGAGGGCACGGCATCGGTGGAGGTCGACGGTGAGACGATCACGCTCGCCCCGGACGAGGTCATCATCACGGAGACCCCGCGCGAGGGCTGGTCGGTGGCCTCCGACTCGGGCGCCACGGTCGCGCTCGACCTGGAGATCACCGAGAAGCTGCGGCAGGCGGGCCTGGCCCGTGACGCGATCCGCCTGATCCAGGAGGCCCGCAAGAACAGCGGCCTGGACGTGGCCGACCGCATCGCACTGCGCTGGACGGCGACGGACCCGGCGGTGATCGCGGCCCTGTCCGAGCACTCCGCTCTGATCGCCGAGGAGGTTCTGGCCACAGACTTCGCCCAGGGCGAGGCGGCGGACGACACGTACGGATCCCCGTTCACCGACGAGGGCCTGTCCCTGACGTTCCGCCTGCGCAAGGCGTAACCGCACCCCCAACCCCCCAGCGCACGCACCAAGGCCTGGGTCTCCGAATCTCCTTCGGTGACCCAGGCCTTCGGCGTTGCGTACCCCTGCCCGAACAGGCATGGCAAAGCAACGGGCACGGCAAAAGGGCGGGGCCCCGGATCTGAAAATCCGGGGCCCCGCCCTGAACGCTGCCGACTTCTACGCCGTATTACCAACCGTCAGTTGGCCACCGACCGTCAGTTGTCATCCTCGTCGATCAAGAAGCCGCGCATCGGCGAGGGAGCCTGCCCCATCGGGGACGGACCCTGCGGCCGAACCGGCGCCATCGGCTGCGTCATCGCGGGCGACATCTGCTGCTGACCGCCGTAGGACGGAGGCGCGGGCGACGGGCCGCCACCCATGCCCTGGTTGCCACCGCCGTACGACGGGGCGCTCGCGCCGGCCGGAGCCATGGAGGGCGCCGGGGACGGCGGCAGCGACGGGGCCGCCGGGGCGCGCGGCGGAGCCAGCGAGTCGTCGGCCTGGGTCTCCAGCTGGCGCAGCTGCGACTCCAGGTACGACTTCAGACGCGTGCGGTACTCGCGCTCGAAGCCCCGCAGGTCCTCGACCTTGCGCTCCAGCGTGGCGCGGGCGGACTCCAGGGAGCCCATCGCGACGCGGTGCTTCTCCTGCGCGTCCCGCTCCAGGGCGTCGGCCTTGGCACGGGCGTCCCGCTCGAGACCCTCGGCACGCGAACGCGCCTCACCGACGATCTTGTTGGCCTCGGACCGGGCCTCGGCGATCGCCTGGTCGGCGGTCTGCTGAGCCAGCGAGAGGACACGGGCGGCGCTGTCGCCACCAGGGCCCTGACCGGGGCCGCCCATCGGACCGCCCATGGGGCCACCCATCGGGCCGCCCATCTGCTGCTGCATGGGGGGCTGGCCGCCCATCGGGCCCTGGCCCATGGGGCCTTGGCCCATCGGACCGTGACCCTGCGGGCCGCCCTGGCCACCACCGGGACCGGCAGGCAGCTGCGGTGCACCGCTCGGCAGCTGGGGCGGGCCACCCATGGGGCCACCCATCTGCTGCTGCGGCGGGCCAGATATGCCGGCGGGCACCGGAGCGCCGGGACCTCGCATGCCCTGCTGGGGCATACCCTGCTGAGGCATCCCTTGCCCCTGCTGGGGCATTCCCTGCCCCTGCTGAGGCATCCCTTGCCCCTGCTGCGGCATCCCCTGCTGTTGCTGCTGGTCCTGTGGCTGTTCGGGAGGCTTGCGCATGTTCTGCTGGTTCTGGGCAGCAGCACGCGTGGCCGCGGCCAACTTGGCGCGCAGGTCCTCGTTCTCGCGGAGCAGGCGGGTCAGTTCGGCTTCGACCTCATCGAGGAAGGCATCGACCTCGTCCTCGTCATAGCCTTCTCGGAGGCGGACGGTCGTGAACTGCTTGTTCCGCACGTCCTCGGGGGTCAACGGCATTTCTTCACCTCAACGTAGTCATCGGCAGTCGGCAAGACCGTATCGTCCACAGTCACCCCGCGAGGTTCCCCACGACGGTGATCAGGATGTAGACGATGATCATCAGGACGAAGAAGGACAGGTCGAGCGCCACGCCCCCGAGACGCAACGGCGGAATGACCCGCCGCAGAAGCTTGAGCGGTGGATCGGTCACAGTGTAGGTGGCCTCCAGAACGACCACCATCGCCTTGCCGGGTTGCCACGAGCGGGCGAACTGGAAGACGTAGTCCATGACCAACCGGAAGATCAGCACGATGAGGAAGCACATCAGCGCGATGTAGATGACCTGCAAGACCACGCTCATGACCCGCGCTTCCCTCTCCCCTGTCCCGTACTGCGATGTACTGCTGGTACTGCCGATTCCGGTAGTGCGTCTCAGCTCTGGTTGAAGAACCCGCCCTCTGCGATGCGGGCCTTGTCCTCCGCCGTGACATCGACGTTAGCAGGCGACAACAGGAACACCTTCTGCGTCACCCGCTCGATGCTGCCGTGAAGACCAAACACCAAACCGGCCGCAAAGTCGACAAGTCGCTTGGCGTCTGTGTCATCCATCTCAGTCAAATTCATGATCACCGGGGTGCCCTCACGGAAGTGTTCCCCGATAGTACGGGCCTCGTTGTAGGTCCGGGGGTGAAGTGTGGTGATCCGGTACGGCTCTCGTTCGGACACGACCTTGGGCATGATCACCGGTGCGTTCTTCTCCAGGCTTGCGCGTTCTTGTGTGATGGATGCCACGGGCGCGATGCGCGCCGGGCGCCCGGATTCCGCGGCGAGCGAAGCGGATCGGGGCATGGGATCGCGTGACACAGGGGGCTGCACCACTCGTACCGGTTCGTCTCTTTCAGACTGATGTGCCTGATGCGACTGGTGCGAGCCATGCGACTGATGGGACGGCTCGTGCCGTCGACGGTCCCGCTCGGGCTCCGGGTCCAGTTCGGGTTCGAAGTCGTCGTCGGGGTCGAAACCGCGGCCGTCGTACCCATCGTCCTCCACGAGGCCGAGGTAGACCGCCATCTTGCGCATCGCGCCGGCCATTGCTCTGAGTCCTCCGCTCTGTGGTGGATCGGCTGACTATTGCCAAGTGCCCGCGATCCACGAGGTCGTTATGCCCGCCAAGTGGCGGTAATGACCATATTTTCTGCTGTGGTCCGACTTCTTGGCGACGTTACCCGAGCCTGGGGCGGACGCCGAGTACCGCAGTGCCGACGCGCACATGTGTCGCTCCGGCCGCCACGGCTTGCTCGAGGTCCGCACTCATCCCTGCCGAGACCATGTTCGCAGCCGGATGGGCTCTGCGCAGGTCCGTCGACAAATCCATCAGCCGCTCGAACGCCGCCTGTTGGTGCCCCGCGTACTCCCCGGTGAGCGGGGCGACGGTCATCAGCCCGTCGAGCCGCAGCCCCGGAGCGTCGGCGACGAGGTCCGCCAACTCCTCGATTCCGCCGGGCCCTACGCCACCTCGCTCTCCCCTTCCGCCCTCACCCGCGTCCAGCGCTACCTGGATGAGACATCCCACTTCGCGCCCGACCCGCACGGCCTCCTTGGACAGAGCTGTGACGAGCTTGGAACGATCGACGGACTGTACGACATCCGCGTAACCGACCACAGATCGCACTTTATTGGTCTGCAATTGACCAACGAAGTGCCAAGCAAGGGGCAGATCAGTACATTCGGCAGCTTTCGGCGCCGCGTCCTGATCGCGGTTCTCGGCGACATGCCGCACCCCGAGTTCGGACAGGATCCGCACATCGCTCGCCGGATAGGTCTTGGTGACCACGATCAGGGTCACTTCTTCACGCTTGCGCCCGGCGGCCACGCACGCTGCGGCGATGCGTTCCTCCACTTTCACCAGATTTGCGGCGAGTTCGCCTTTACGGTCCGTCATGCCCCACTCAGTCCAGCCAGACATAGCCCGCGAGCCGACCCGTGGTGCGGTCGCGGCGGTACGAGAAGTGATCCCCCGACTCCAGCGTGCACACCGGCGACTGCGCCCGGTCGCGCACCCCGAGCCGCTCGAGCTGGGCGTGCACTCCGGCGGTCACATCGACCGCGGGCGTGCCCCAGCTCGTCTCGGCGTGCGCCGCCGGCTCCACGGCGGCCACGTCGGCGCGCATCTCCTGAGGCACTTCATAGCACCGGCCGCAGACGGCGGGCCCGGTGCGCGCGACGATCCGGGACGGCTCGGCGCCGAGTTCCACCATGGCCCGTACGGCGGCGGGGACGACCCCGGCGACCATGCCGGGCCGGCCGGCGTGCGCCGCGGCGGCGATCCCGGCGACGGGATCGGCGAGCAGGACGGGCGTGCAGTCGGCGGTGAGGACGGCGAGGGCGAGTCCGCGCCGGGCGGTGACGACCGCGTCGACCGGCGGGATCCCGGAGGCGGAGTCCCACGGTCCATCCACCACGGCCACGTCCGCCCCGTGCACCTGGTTCATCCAGACCACCTGGGCGGGATCGAGGCCGAGGGACTTGGCGGCCAGCTCGCGATTGGTCCGTACGGCGTCGGGGTCGTCGCCGACCGCTCCGCCGAGGTTGAGCTCCTCGTACGGAACGGCGCTCACCCCGCCCCACCTGTCGGTGAAGGCGAAGTGCGCGCCGTTCGCGGTGCTCGTTGCGGAGCGCTGTCCTATCACTTCAGGAAGTCCGGCACGTCCAGTTCCTCGGCCGAGCTGTCCGTGTAGGACCGCGACGGCGGGACCGGCGGGGAGACCGGAAGGTCGGCCACCGGCTCGGCGGCCGGCTCCGGCTCCTCCTTCGGCGTGACGCTGCCGAGCGAGCCGAAGCTCGGGCGGCTCTCGTTCTGCCGTACCGGAGTGGGCTCCTCGCGTCGGGCCGAGGCGGAGGACGAGCCGAGGACGTTGTCCCGCTTGGAGGGCGGCTGGCCGCCGTCGAAGCCGGCCGCGATCACGGTGACCCGGACCTCGTCGCCGAGGGCGTCGTCGATGACCGCGCCGAAGATGATGTTGGCCTCGGGGTGCGCGGCCTCGCTCACCAGCTGGGCGGCCTCGTTGATCTCGAACAGGCCGAGGTCGGAGCCGCCGGAGATGGAGAGCAGCACGCCCCGGGCGCCGTCGATGGACGCCTCGAGCAGCGGGGAGGAGATCGCCATCTCGGCCGCGGCCACCGCGCGGTCGTCGCCGCGGGCCGAGCCGATGCCCATGAGGGCCGAACCGGCCTCGGACATGACCGACTTGACGTCGGCGAAGTCGAGGTTGATCAGGCCGGGCGTGGTGATGAGGTCGGTGATGCCCTGAACACCGGAGAGCAGGACCTGGTCCGCCGACTTGAAGGCGTCGAGGACCGAGACCTGGCGGTCCGAAATGGACAGCAGCCGGTCGTTCGGGATGACGATGAGGGTGTCGACCTCTTCGCGGAGCTCGGCGATGCCGTCCTCGGCCTGGTTCGCGCGGCGCCGTCCCTCGAAGGTGAACGGGCGCGTGACCACGCCGATGGTGAGGGCGCCGAGCGTGCGTGCGATGTTGGCCACGACGGGCGCGCCGCCGGTGCCGGTGCCGCCGCCTTCACCGGCCGTGACGAAGACCATGTCGGCCCCCTTGAGGACCTCCTCGATCTCCTCGCGGTGGTCCTCGGCGGCCTTGCGGCCGACAGCCGGGTTGGCTCCGGCGCCGAGTCCGCGGGTGAGTTCGCGGCCGACGTCGAGCTTGACGTCGGCGTCGCTCATCAACAGGGCCTGTGCGTCGGTGTTGATGGCGATGAACTCGACGCCCTTGAGACCGACTTCGATCATCCGGTTGATGGCATTGACACCACCGCCGCCGACACCGATGACCTTGATGACTGCGAGGTAGTTCTGCGGTGCTGCCACGTCGAAGGCCTCTCGCCTCGAATTACGTTGCCGCCGCCTCGCGGATGTACCGCGGTCCGACGACAGATGCCGAATGGGACGGTCCGAACGCCGACCCGAACCCTAACGTTGAAGTTTAGGGTTACCAGTGTGTCTGTTCCCTGGAGTCTTCTGAACAGGACACTAAGTCGACAAGTGGCGCACGTTCAACGAACACGCCGAACCTCCCGTTTTTCTTTTCACCCTATGTGATCAGCCGTAGCGCTGCCCAACCAGGGTGCTGGCCTGCGCGGATGTGCGTCAACTCCCTGATGACGCGGGCGCGGTGGGAACGCTGACGTCGAAGTGCCGGGCACCAGGGGCGGCTTTCATGAGAGCCGTGAGAGTACGGGACTTCGCGGCGCCCTGCTCGCCGCTTCCCCATGCGACGGTCCGGCCGTCGATCAACTCCAGTGAGATGTCGTCGTACGAACGCACCTTGACGGCACGGGTGTCACGGGCGACGGCGGCCGGAACGGCACCGGCCACCCGGACCGCCTCGCGCACCAGTCGGTCCTCGCCGAAGCGGCGCAGGCTCGCGGCGCGCGAGTCCGGCTGGGAGAGCGTCAATTCCAGCGCGGGAACGCCTTTCGGGGCTTGCGAAACCGTGGCGAATCGGACACCTTCATCGTCCACTTCGACAAAGTTTCGGCCCTTTTGGACGAGCAGAACCGGCGTGCGTTCGGTCACTTTCAGCCCGATTCCATGAGGCCAGGAACGGACCGCGTCAACCGCGTCAATTCGGGGCAATTTCCGGCGCAGTCGTGCCTCGATCGCATCGGTGTCGACGGAAATCAACGGCGATCCCACCGGCACGTCGGCGGCCTCGCGCACCTGCGCGGGCGTCAGAACCCGGGTACCGGAGACGGCGACACGCTCCACGCGCAGCCAGTTCGAGCCGTACAACAGCCAGACGGAGCCTGCGCCGAGGAGCACCAGCGCCACCGCGAAGATGATGATCGTACGAAGCTCGGGTGGCTTGAGCCTGCGGACGGGCGGCGGGCCGGACGACTCCTGCTGACGTTCACCACGCTCGGCGGTCGTCGATCCGGCCACGCTACCTGCCCTTCTCTCACTTACGCTCAGCGACGTGCACGGCTGGCGGCGATCGCCTCGTACACCATGCCGACGAGCAGGTCGTCGGCGTCCCGGCGGCCGAACTCGGCGGCGGCGCGGGACATCTCGTACAACCGGTGCGGGTCGGCGAGCACGGGCAGGACGTTCTGCTGCACCCACTGCGGGGACAGTTCCGCGTCGTCGACCAGCAGTCCCCCGCCGGCCTTGACCACCGGCTGGGCGTTGAGCCGCTGTTCGCCGTTGCCGATGGGCAGCGGGACGTAGGCGGCCGGGAGCCCGACGGCGGAGAGTTCGGCGACGGTCATCGCGCCCGCGCGGCAGAGCATCATGTCGGCCGCGGCGTACGCGAGGTCCATCCGGTCCACGTACGGTACCGGGATGTACGGGGGCATTCCCGGCATCTGCTGCACCTGCGGCAGTTCGTTCTTCGGGCCGACCGCGTGCAGGATCTGGATCCCGGCCTGCTGGAGGTACGGCGCCACCTGCTGCACCACCTCGTTGAGCCGGCGCGCGCCCTGCGAACCGCCGGAGACCAGCAGCGTCGGCAGGTTCGGGTCGAGTCCGAAGGCGGCGCGGGCCTGGGGACGCATGGCGGCCCGGTCGAGGGTGGCGATGGTACGGCGCAGCGGGATGCCGATGTAGCGGGCCCCGCGCAGCTTGCTGTCCGGGGTCGAGACGGCGACCTGGGCGGCGTACCGCGAACCGATCTTGTTGGCGAGGCCGGGCCGGGCGTTGGCCTCGTGGATGATGATCGGCACGCCCAGGCGCTTGGCGGCGAGGTAACCGGGCAGGGCCACGTAGCCGCCGAAGCCGACGACCGCGTCCGCCTTGGTGCGCTCCATGATCTGCTCGGCGGCCTTGATCGTGCCGCGCAGCCGGCCCGGGACGGTGATCAGCTCGGGGGTGGGCCTGCGGGGCAGCGGTACCGCGGGGATCAGCGCGAGCTCATAGCCCCGCTCCGGTACGAGCCGGGTCTCCAGGCCGCGCTCCGTGCCCAGGGCCGTGATTCCCACGGTCGGGTCCTGCCTGCGCAGGGCGTCCGCGAGGGCGAGCGCGGGCTCGATGTGGCCGGCGGTCCCCCCACCGGCGAGTACGACATGCACCGAAATTCACCGCTCTCCGGACGTACGCGCCGCCGAGGCACGCCGTCGCATCGTGTTCCATCTGCGAGGCCCCCGCACAGGGCCTCCCGCCCGCTTTCTACCAAAGCGGGGTTGCCGCATCGAAAGTGCCATCCGCGCAGCGGGGTCCTCACGCGCGAAGGCGATCAGCAACCCGATGGCGAACATGGTCGGCAGCAGGGCGGAGCCCCCGTAGGAGAACAGCGGGAGGGGGACGCCGGCGATCGGCAGCAGACCGAGCACCGCACCGATGTTGATCACCGCCTGAGCGGTGATCCAGGTGGTCACACCTCCCGCGGCATACCTCACGAAGGGGTCCTCCGTGCGTCCGGCCACGCGGATACCCGCATAGCCTAGAGCCGCGAAGAGGGCGAGCACCGACAGCGTCCCCGCCAGGCCCAGTTCCTCACCGGTGACGGCGAAGATGAAGTCCGTGTGCGCCTCCGGGAGTTGGCCCCATTTTTCCACACTCGCACCGAGCCCGGAACCGAAGAGTCCGCCGGAGGCGAGGGCGTAGATCCCGTGCACGGCCTGCCAGCAGTCGGCCACTCCGGCCTTCGGCTCGGTGGCGCCGATGCACTCGAGGCGGGCCATGCGGTTGGGGCTGGTCTTGATGAGGATCATGCCGAGCGTGGCGGCGATCGACAGCACCCCCACGAACAGCCGCGTCGGCGCGCCCGCCAGCCACAGCAGGCCGAACAGGATCGCGGTGAGGATGATCGCCGTACCCATGTCGCCGCCGAGCATGATCAGCCCGAGCAGCATGAAGGCGGCCGGCACGAGCGGCACCAGCATGTGCTTCCACTGGGCCAGCAGCTTCTTGTCCTGCTTGCGGGCGAGCAGATCGGCGCCCCACAGCACCAGCGCGAGCTTGCCGAACTCACTGGGCTGGATCTGGAAGGAGCCGCCGAGGGAGATCCAGTTCTGGTTGCCGTTGACCGACATCCCTATCCCCGGGATCTGCACCAGGGCCATCAGGAAGACGGCGCCCGCCAGGATCGGGTAGGCGAGCGCCCGGTGCAGCTTCACCGGCATCCGCGCGGCGGCCAGCATCAGCACCCCGCCGATGACGGCGGCCAGGAGCTGCTTGCGAAAGAAGTACGAGCCCGGCAGCGACATCTGCAACGCCGTGATCTGGGAGGCCGAGTAGACCATCACCAGTCCGAGCACGGTGATCAGCAGACTGCCGCCGAGGATCAGGTAGTACGCCGTCAGCGGCCGGTCCCAGGCTCGGCGGGCGCGCGTGTACAGGCGCAGGAAGGGGTTCTCGCGCGGTGTGCGAGGAGCTGCGGGGCGTCGGACGGCGCCCCGCTGCGCGGGCGGCCGACCGGTCCGGCTACCGGGCATCGGCTTCTCCCGCCCGATCGAGCCAGGGCCACATCCGAGTCACGCGTCCCTCCAAGGGTCCCGATACACCCGCCGTGGCCGAGACCCACCGTCAGGTGCCCGCGCCGAGCTCGCGAACGGCCTGAGCGAACGCGTCACCGCGCTGGTTGTAGTTGGCGAACATGTCCATGGAGGCACAGGCCGGGGCCAGCAGTACAGTGTCGCCCTCGACCGCGAGCCGTCGCGCCTCCCGGACTGCCTGGAGCATCGCCCCAGTGTCGGTCCGGTCGAGGTCGACGACGGGTACTTCCGGGGCGTGTCGCGCGAGGGCTTCACGGATGAGCGCGCGGTCCGCGCCGATCAGGACGGCACCACGAAGTCGCTTTGCCGACTTGGCGACCAGTTCGTCGAAGGTCGCGCCCTTCGCCAGACCGCCCGCGATCCACACGATCGACTCGTACGCCGCCAACGAGGCCTCGGCCGCGTGGGTGTTGGTGGCCTTGGAGTCGTCGATGTAGGCGACCTGGTCCACGTCCGCGACGTGCGCGATGCGGTGGGCGTCCGGGGTGAAGGCCCGCAGGCCGTCGCGTACGGCGGTGGGGGGCACCCCGAAGGCGCGCGCGAGGGCCGCCGCCGCAAGGGCGTTGGCGATGTTGTGCGGGGCGGGCGGATTGACGTCGGAGACCTCCGCCAGCTCCTGGGCGTTCTTGTGCCGGTCCGCCACGAAGGCGCGGTCGACCAGGATGCCGTCCACGACGCCGAGTTGGGAGGGCGCGGGCGTGCCCAGCGTGAAGCCGACGGCCCGGCAGCCCTCCTCGACCTCGGCCTCGCGCACCAGGTCCTCGGTGGCCTTGTCGGCGACGTTGTAGACGCAGGCGACGCGATTGCCTTCGTAGATACGGCCCTTGTCGGCGACGTACGCCTCCATGGAGCCGTGCCAGTCGAGGTGATCGGGGGCGAGGTTCAGCACGACCGCCGAGTGCGCCCGCAGGGAGGGCGCCCAGTGGAGCTGATAGCTCGACAACTCCACGGCCAGCACGTCGTACCGCTCCTCGCCCAGCACCGCGTCCAGCAGCGAGACGCCGATGTTGCCGACGGCCGCCGTGCGCAGGCCCGCCGCCTTGAGGATGGAGGCGAGCATCTGGACGGTGGTGGTCTTGCCGTTGGTGCCGGTGACGGCGAGCCAGGGCGCGGCGTCGGGTCCGCGCAGCCGCCAGGCCAGTTCGACGTCGCCCCAGACCGGCACGCCCGCTTCGCGTGCCGCCGTGAACAGCGGCTTGTCGGGCTTCCAGCCGGGTGCGGTGACGATCAGGTCGGTGCCGTCGGGCAGGGTAGCGCCGTCGCCGAGCCGGACAGTGATGCCCAGGGCCTCCAACTCGGCGGCCTGCGCACGGGAGCGCTCGTCGTCGCCGTCGTTGACGACCGTGACGTGGGCGCCGAGGCCGTGCAGCACCTTGGCCGCCGGGATACCGGAGACGCCGAGCCCGGCGACCGTGACGCGCTTGCCCTGCCAGTCGGTCACTTCTCCGCCGCCCATCCCGCGTAGAAGAGGCCCAGGCCGACCATCACACAGATGCCCTGGATGATCCAGAAGCGGACCACCACCAGGACTTCTGACCAGCCCTTGAGTTCGAAGTGGTGCTGGAGGGGCGCCATCCGGAAGACGCGCTTGCCGGTCATGCGGAAGGAGCCGACCTGGATGACGACCGACATGGTGATGAGGACGAACAGGCCGCCCATGATGGCGACCAGCAGCTCCGTGCGGGAGAGGATGGCCAGGCCCGTGAGGACACCGCCGAGGGCGAGCGAGCCGGTGTCGCCCATGAAGATCTTGGCCGGTGAGGTGTTCCACCACAGGAAGCCGAGGCAGGCACCCATCAGCGCCGAGGCGATGACCGCCAGGTCGAGCGGATCGCGTACCTCATAGCAGGCGTTCGGGTTGGTCAGGGTCTGCGCGTTGGCGCAGGACTCCTGGAACTGCCAGACGCCGATGAAGGTGTAGGCGCCGAAGACGAGGACGGAGGCACCGGTCGCGAGGCCGTCCAGACCGTCCGTGAGGTTCACGCCGTTCGACAGCGCGAGGATCATGAACAGCGCCCAGACGACGAACAGCACCGGGCCGATCGACCAGCCGAAGTCCGTGATGAACGACAGCTTCGTGGAGGCCGGGGTGTTGCCGCGGGCGTCCGAGAACTGGAGCGCGAGCACCGCGAAGCTGATGCCCACGAGCAGCTGGCCGGCCAGCTTCGCCTTGGCCCTGAGGCCCAGCGAACGCCGCTTGACGATCTTGATGTAGTCGTCCAGGAAGCCGACCAGGCCCATGCCGACCATCAGGCCGAGCACCAGCACGCCCGAGTATGTCGGGGCCTGGCCGGTGATCACCTTGGACAGGAAGTAGGCGGCGACCGTCGCCAGGATGAAGGCGATACCGCCCATCGTCGGCGTACCGCGCTTGCTGCCGTGCGTGCGCGGGCCGTCGTCACGGATGTACTGGCCGTAGCCCTTGCGTGCCAGGAGCTTGATCAGCAGCGGGGTGCCGATCAGCGTCAGGAAGAGACCGATGACGCCCGAGAACAGGACCTGCTTCATCATCGGGCATCAGCCCCGTCCTCGAGCAGCGCCTGCGCCAGGCTCTCGAGCCCCACGGACCGGGACGCCTTCACGAGTACGACGTCCCCCGGGCGCAACTCGCTGCGCAACAGGTCGATCGCCGCCTGTGCGTCGGACACGTGCACCGACTCCTCACCCCACGAACCCTCGTTATATGCGCCCAGTTGCAGCCAGGACGCTTCCCTGCCCCCGACCGCGACGAGCTTGCCGACATTGAGCCGGACGGCGAGCCGTCCGACCGCGTCGTGCTCGGCGAGCGCCTCGTCCCCGAGCTCGGCCATCTTGCCGAGCACCGCCCAGGTCCGCCGCCCCCTACCCATGGCCGCGAGCGCGCGCAAAGCCGCTCGCATGGACTCGGGGTTCGCGTTGTAGGCGTCGTTGACGACCGTCACGCCGTCCGGGCGCTCGGTGACCTCCATCCGCCAGCGGGAGAGGGAGCCCGCCTCGGAGAGCGCGGTGGCGATCTCTTCCGCGGACATGCCCAGTTCGTGGGCGACGGCGGCCGCGGCGAGCGCGTTCGACACGTGGTGCTCACCGTACAGGCGCATGGTCACTTCACTTGCACCGGAGGGTGTGTGAAGCCTGAAGGAGGGCTGTCCGCTGTCCGTGAGTCGCACGTTCTCGGCGCGTACGTCCGCTTCGCCGGACTCTCCGAAAAGGATCACCTTCGCCTTCGTTCGGGACGCCATGGCCCGTACGAGGGGATCGTCGCAGTTGAGGACCGCCGTACCGTCTTCCGGAAGGGCTTCCACGAGTTCGCCCTTGGCCTGCGCGATCTGCTCGCGGCCGCCGAACTCGCCGATGTGGGCGGTGCCGACGTTGAGCACCAGGCCGAGCTTCGGGGGCGTCAGGTCGGTGAGGTAGCGGATGTGGCCGATGCCGCGGGCGCCCATCTCCAGCACGAGGAACTTCGTCTCCTCGGTGGCGCTGAGCGCGGTCAGCGGCAGCCCGATCTCGTTGTTGAACGAGCCGGGCGTGAACACCGTCGGCGCCTTGTGCCTCAGCACCTGGGCGATCAGGTCCTTGGTGCTGGTCTTGCCCGCGGAGCCGGTGAGGGCGACGAGGGTGGCGCCGAGCCGTCGTACGACATGGCGGGCGAGGGCGCCGAGGGCCGTCTGGACGTCCTCCACGACGATCGCGGGCACGCCGACGGGGCGCGACGCCAGTACGGCGACGGCGCCCCCTTCGATCACCGCCCGCGCGAAGTCGTGGCCGTCCACGTGTTCGCCGACGAAGGCGGCGAACAGGGTGCCGGGCTCCACCTCGCGGGAGTCCCGGACGACCGGTCCGGTGACCTGGACGGACGGATCCGGTATGTCGTAGGTCTGCCCGCCGACGACTGCTGCGATCTCGGCGAGAGAGAGGGCGATCACAAGTTCATCCCTGGGTCTTCTGGATAGCTTCGCGAAGCACCTGGCGGTCGTCGAAGGGACGGACCACACCGGCGATGTCCTGGCCCTGCTCGTGTCCCTTGCCCGCGACCAGCACGGTGTCCCCGGGCCGCGCGCGGGCCACGGCGGCGGCGATCGCGGCAGCCCGGTCCTCGAAGACCTGGACCTCGCCGCGTTCGTGTGCTGGTACGGACGCCGCACCCTGAAGCATGGTTGCGAGGATCGCGAGCGGGTCCTCGGAGCGGGGGTTGTCGGCGGTCAGTACGGCCGTGTCGGCGAGCCGGGCGGCGGCGGCGCCCATCGGCATCCGCTTGGTCTGGTCGCGGTCGCCGCCACAGCCGAGCACGATGTGCAGCCGGCCCTCGGTGACCTTGCGCAGGGCGCGCAGGACCGACTCGACCGCGTCCGTCTTGTGGGCGTAGTCGACGACCGCGAGGTAGGGCTGTCCGGCGTCCACGCGCTCCAGACGGCCCGGCACACCCGGTACGGCGGCGATGCCGTCGGCCGCGGCCTGCGCATCGAGGCCGGCGGCGGCGAGGGCGACGATCGCGGCGAGGGTGTTCGCCACGTTGAAGGGCCCGGCCAGCGGCGACCTGGCCGTGATTCGTTCCTCCTTGGGGCCGATCACGGTGAACGTCGAGTCCATGGGCCCGACTTGGACGTCCTCGGCGCGCCAGTCGGCGTCCGGGTGCCCCTCGGCGGAGAAGGTGACGACGGGGACGGTGGCCTCCTTGGCCAGCCTGCGCCCGTACTCGTCGTCGAAGTTGACGACGCCGAGACGGCTGCGTTTCGGCGTGAACAGCTGTGCCTTGGCCTGGAAGTAGTCCTCCATGTCGGAGTGGAACTCCATGTGTTCCGGGCTGAGGTTGGTGAAGACGCCGATGTCGAAGACACAGCCGTCGACCCGGCCGAGGACCAGGGCGTGGCTGGAGACCTCCATGGCGACCGCCTCGACGCCGCGCTCGCGCATGACGGCGAACAGGGCCTGGAGATCGGTGGCTTCGGGGGTGGTGCGCTCGGACTTGATGCGCTCGTCGCCGATGCGCATCTCGACGGTGCCGATCAGTCCGGTGGACCTGGCCGTCCGCAGGCCGCCCTCGACGAGGTAGGCGGTGGTGGTCTTGCCGGAGGTGCCGGTGATGCCGATCTGGAGCAGATCGGGGCCCGGGTGGCCGTAGATCGTGGCCGCCAGTTCGCCCATCTCCGCGCGCGGGGCGTCGACGACCAGCACCGGGAGCCCGGTGGCGGCGGCCCGCTCGGCGCCCGTCGGGTCGGTCAGCACGGCGACCGCGCCCAGGCCGGCGGCCTGCGTGACGAAGTCGGCGCCGTGCAGGCGGGCCCCGGGCAGGGCGGCGTACAGGTCGCCGGGGCGTACGGCGCGCGAGTCATGGGTGATGCCCGTGACCTCGGCGGCGCTTTTTGGAGCGGTGATACCCAGCTGATCGGCGAGTTCCGCGAGGGGTGTGGCGGAGACCCGGACCGGCCGGGGCGGTCCCGGATATGTCACGGGTGCGCCCTTCTGGGTGGTTTGGGACTGATCGGCGGTTGGCACGGCGGTGAGCGTACCGGGCGCACCCGCCTGGGAGCGAAGCGAGGGGGCGGGCGAGCCCTGGTTGCCGGAATCGGGGGTGATCGTTGTCACGAGCTGGTTCCTGGGTGGTTCCGTGCTGATCAGGGCGGAGGATTCCCTGCTGGTCAGGGTGTGAAGGCGACCGGAAGCCGCGCGGCCTTGGCGCCGGTCGGCGGTACCTGGAGGGACTTCAGGGCGAACTCCATCACCTGCTTGTAGACGGGACCGCAGATCTGGCCGCCGAAGTAGCTGCCCTCGGTGGCGTTCTGGATCGCGCAGTAGACGGTGATGCGCGGCTTGTCGGCGGGCGCGAATCCGGCGAACGACGAGGTGTAGCCCTTGTACTTGCCGGTGGCCGGATCCACACGGTTGGCCGTACCCGTCTTGCCCGCTACGCGGTAGCCGGGGATGCGCGCCTTGGTGCCGGTGCCCTCCTCGTCGTCCACGACGGACTCCAGCATCTGGGCGAGCGTCTTCGCCGTCTTCGCGCTGACGACCCTGGTCTCCTTGGGCTTCGCGGAGGGGGTGAAGGCTCCGTCCGGACCCTGCGTGCCGCGCACGAGCGTGGGTTCGACGCGTACGCCGCCGTTGGCGATCGTCGAGTAGACGGAGGCCGCCTGCACCGCGTTGAGGGAGACGCCCTGGCCGAAAGGAATCGTGTACTGCTGCGAGGTCGACCACTTGTCGGGCGGGGCGAGGATGCCCTTCGTCTCACCGGGGAAGCCGAGCCCGGTGTAGCTGCCGAGGCCGAACTTGCGCAGGTACGAGTAGAGGACCTGGTTGGCCTGCGGCTGCGTCCTGCCGAGCTGGCCGGTGGCCAGGATGGTGCCGATGTTGCTGGACTTGGCGAGCACGCCGTTGAGCGTGAGGTACCAGGTCGGGTGGTTGATGTCGTCCTTGAAGAGCCGGTCGCCGCGCTGTAGCCGGTTGGGCACGATCACGTGCGTCAGCGGGGTGGCGGCCTTCTCCTCCAGTACGGCGGCCATCGACATGATCTTCGCGGTGGAGCCGGGCTCGTAGGCGTCCTGGAGGGCGGCGTTGCCCATGTTCACCGAGCTGGCGGTGGACAGGTCGTTCGGGTCGAAGCCGGGCGAGTTGGCCATGGCGAGAATCTCGCCGGTCCGCGTGTCCTGCACGACCACATAGCCGCGGTCCGCCTTGGACTTCTCGACCTGATCGGTGATCGCGTTCTGCGCGGCCCACTGGATGTCGCGGTCGATGGTGAGCTCGACGTCGCTGCCGGACACGGCGGGCGTCTCGGTGGAGCCCACCGTCGGCACCTGACGGCCCCCGGACTGGGCGTAACGGATCTTGCCGTCCTTGCCGGCCAGCAGGCCGTTGAGCTGCTGCTCGACACCGCCGCCGCCCTTGCCCTCGGCGTTGACCCAGCCCAGTATCCCGGCGGCGAGGTCGCCGTTCGGGTACACGCGCTTGGTGGTGGGGACGGAGAGGACGCCCGCGAGGACGTTGACCGTGCTCTTGTCGGTCCCGGCCTTGGTGGCCAGCGCGGTCTTCAGGTCCTTGATCTGCTTCCAGACCTGCGGGGTCTGGCGATTGGCGAGCACGACGTAGCGGAGGTTCTTGTCCGCGGGCCTGAGCTTCTTGACGACCGTTTCCTGGTCCTGGCCGAGGATCGGGGCGAGCAGGGCGGCGGCCTGTTCGGGCCCGTCGCCGATCTTCAGCTGCTCGCGGGTGAACAGCGTGGGGTCGGCCGTGATGGTGTACGCGTCCACGCTGGTCGCGAGGGCCACGCCGGCGCGGTCGGTGATGCCGCCGCGCTCGGCGGGGAGGGTGTAGCCGACGTAGCGGTTCTGCTCGGCCTTGGCGGCGTACGTGCTCGCGTCGACGGCCTGCACCTGGAGCAGCCGTACGACGAAGGCGATCAGCACCAGGGTCAGCGCGACGCCGACCAGGCGCAGCCGGGGGCGGGGGCTGCCCAGCCGGATGACGCGGGGGGCCGCGGGGCGGGGTGGGGCCGGACGGCGGGCCGTGCGGGCGCCGGGGCCCGGGCGCCGCCGGCCGACCGGGCGGGCGGGCCGCTCGGGTTGTGCGGGGCGGGGCACGCGGCGGCGCGGCGGTTCCCTGTCGGACACTTCCGTCACCTGCCGGGAGTCGGGGTCGTGGTCGTCACGGACGGGGGTGTCGGCGAGGCGGCCGTCGGGGCCGGGGCGGGCAGGTTGGCGAGCGCCTCGGGGGCGAGCACGAGCGGGGTCCTCGCCGAGGTCTGCTGGGTCGGGGCGGCGGGGCTCGGCACACCCTTGACGGTGCCGTCGGGGTTGAGGAAGGCGGGGTCGCCGCCGGGCACCATGCCGAGCTCACGGGCGCGGAGCTGGAGGGCTTCGGGGGCGGAGTAGGCGTCGATGTCCCGCTGGAGAGCCTGTTCCTCGTCGGTGAGGCTCTTCGTCTCCCGCTGTAGGTCGTCGAGTTTGAACGCGCCTTCGCTGAGTGCCGAGTTCAGCACCAGCAGCCCGATGAGGCCGCCGCCGAGGAGAAGGACGACGAGGAGCACGAAGGGAGTGCGGGCGGCCTGTCCGGGGCCGGCCGCGGCCGGGATGAGACGCGCGAGACGGGCGGCCCTGCCCCTCAGTTCAGGTTTCCTGCTCACACGTCCTCCGGTGAGTCCGCTTTCCCCAACTCGCTCACTGGACGTCCTCCCTGATGCGCTGGGCCCCGCGCAGTCGCGCCGGTGCCGCCCGCCGGTTCTCGGCGACCTCTTCCTCGGTGGGAAGTTCGGCACCGCGCGTGAGCAGCTTGAGCCGGGGCTGGTAGCGCTCGGGGACGACCGGCAGCCCGGGCGGCGCGGTGGTCGCGGCGCCGGCCGCGAACACCTGCTTGACCAACCGGTCCTCCAGCGAGTGGTACGACAGGACGGCGATCCGTCCGCCCACGTCGAGCGCCTTCACAGCGGCCGGGATCGCCTGCTCCAGGACGGAGAGTTCGCCGTTGACCTCGATGCGCAGGGCCTGGAAGGTGCGCTTGGCCGGGTTGCCGCCGGTGCGCTTGGCGGCCTGCGGCAGGCTGTCCCGGATCAGCTCGACGAGCCGCGCGCTGTTGGAGAACGGCTCCTTCTCCCGTTCGCGCACGATCGCGGACACGATCCGCTTGGCCTGCTTCTCCTCGCCGTACGCCCTCAGGATCCGGACGAGCTCGCCGGGCGGGTAGGTGTTGAGGACCTCGGCGGCGCTCATGCCGGTCGTCTGGTCCATGCGCATGTCGAGCGGGGCGTCCTGCGCGTAGGCGAAGCCGCGGTCGGCCTCGTCGAGCTGCATGGAGGAGACGCCCAGGTCGAAGAGGACGCCCTGCACGCGCGCGATGCCGAGCCGGTCCAGTACCTCGGGCAGCTCGTCGTACACCGC
Organism: Streptomyces sp. NPDC050619; assembly: GCF_040654815.1. NCBI lineage: Bacteria > Bacillati > Actinomycetota > Actinomycetes > Kitasatosporales > Streptomycetaceae > Streptomyces > Streptomyces sp. NPDC050619. The sequence continues at coordinate 113,782 of NZ_JBFAIR010000024.1, forward strand.
GTGGACGAGGGTGGCGCGCTCCGCGTAGGGCGCGAGCCGCTCGCCGGACAGGCGCAGCGCCTCCTTGTCGCGGTCCAGGGCGACGAGCCGGGCCTCGGGGAAGCGCGCGAGCAGGGCCTCGCTGTGGCCGCCGAGCCCGAGCGTGCAGTCGACGACCACCGCTCCCGGCCGCTCCAGGGCGGGGGCCAACAGGTCCAGGCACCGCTGGAGCATCACCGGGACGTGTCGACTCTGGCTCAAGTGGCCCTCTCAGGTCCGGCGCGGCGGCTCGTACGCGATGGAGGCCGAGCCGTACGTACGCGCCGCGCACGTGAGGAGATCTCCGGAAAATCGACGAGGTCTCCAGGGTGAATCAGTCCAGCAGGGAAGCCTCGCCTCCCGCTTCGCGTCACTTTAGTCCACGCTGTCTCGCGGTCAATCAACCGGCCTGCGCGTCGCCGCCGCGCTCGCGCCACCCTTGTGGGGTAGCTCACAACAAGACTCAATGACGTTCTTTGTCCTCTCTCACAGCGGGCCTGGAGCGGGCGTGACCAGTACCGTCATAGGTATGACGACTTCCGCATCGGTTCCCGCAGGACCCGAAGGCGCCATAACCAGCGTCGGCACGGTCACCGACCGCCTCGTCGAGGCCAACGAGCAGTACGCCGCCGCGTTCGCCGACCCCGGGATGGACGCCCGTCCCGTCCTGCGCGTCGCCGTAGTGGCCTGCATGGACGCCCGCCTCGACCTGCACGCCGCGCTCGGCCTGGAGCTCGGCGACTGTCACACCGTCCGCAACGCGGGCGGCGTCGTCACCGACGACGTCATCCGCTCCCTCACCATCAGCCAGCGGGCGCTGGGCACCCGCAGTGTCGTCCTCATCCACCACACCGGCTGTGGCCTGGAGAACCTCACCGAGGATTTCCGGCACGAGCTGGAGGACGAGGTGGGCCAGCGTCCCGCCTGGGCCGTGGAGGCCTTCCGGGACGTCGACCAGGACGTACGGCAGTCGATGCAGCGCGTGCGTACCTCGCCGTTCCTGCCGCACACCGACGACGTACGCGGCTTCGTCTTCGACGTGAAGACGGGCCTGCTGCGCGAGATCGACCCCGCGTAACCATCCGCCGCAGCTGTCGGTTCGCTGTTGATTTCCGGCCCTGGGGCACCCGAAAGACCGTAAACCCGACAAATCGCGGGCAGTTGTCCACAGGCGAGTGACACGAATCGGTAACGGCAGCAAGAATGCGGGGTGTGGCGTCACACGGAAGCTTTCACGTGTGGTGTCCGTGTTTCGGGGTGGGCCGGTTACGCATCGCGCGCATCGGCCCGGAAAGAACGGGCCGAGGAGGGCCGGGTGACGACCTATGACGATCGAGCGAGCCTCACTGATCTGACCGCCACTGTGGAGCGTGTCCGCAGTTCGGTGGAAGGAGTGATCGAGGGCAAGCCCGAGGTCGTACGGCTTTCGCTGACCGTACTGCTCGCCGAGGGACACCTTCTGATCGAGGATGTCCCCGGTGTCGGCAAGACCATGCTGGCCAAGGCACTGGCGCGGTCCATCGACTGCTCCGTGCGACGTATCCAGTTCACGCCCGACCTGCTGCCCTCGGACATCACGGGTGTGTCCATCTGGGATCAGCAGCGCCGGGACTTCGAGTTCAAGCCGGGCGCGATCTTCGCGCAGATCGTGATCGGCGACGAGATCAACCGTGCCTCGCCGAAGACGCAGTCCGCGCTCCTGGAGTCCATGGAGGAGCGCCAGGTCACGATCGACGGCACGACCTACGAGCTGCCCAGCCCCTTCATGGTGGTGGCGACGCAGAACCCGGTCGAGATGGAGGGCACCTACCCGCTGCCGGAGGCCCAGCGCGACCGCTTCATGGCCCGCGTGTCCATCGGCTACCCCAGCGCGGAGGCCGAGCTCGAGATGCTCGACATCCACGGCGGGGTGAACCCCCTGGACGACCTCCAGCCGGTGGCGCACGCGCACGAGATCGTGAAGCTGATCGACGCCGTCCGCGGCGTCCATGTCGCCGACTCGGTCCGGCGGTACGCGGTGGACCTGGTCGCCGCCACCCGCAACCACCCTGACCTCAGGCTGGGCGCCTCCCCGCGCGCGACGCTGCATCTGCTGCGCGCGGCCAAGGCGTCCGCGGCCCTGAGCGGCCGGGAGTACGCGCTGCCGGACGACGTGCAAGCGCTCGCCGTCGCGGTCCTGGCCCACCGCCTGCTGCCGACCGCCCAGGCCCAGCTGAACCGCCGTACGGCGGAGCAGGTCGTGCAGGAGATCCTCCAGCGCACCCCGCTGCCCGCTTCGCCCCAGCAGGGCGCCCTCGGCCTGGGCCACGGCGGGCCGACGTACGGCCAGCAACCGCCGCGGAGGCTGTGATGACCACCGGCGGGACCGGCCACGCGGAGGCCGACCAGGGCGACAAGGGCGGTATGCGCACCGCGCTGGCCGGCCTGAGCACCCGCGGCCGATCCTTCTTCGCGGCCGGGATCGCCGCGGCCATCTGCGCGTACGTCCTCGGGCAGAGCGACCTGCTGCGGGTCGGACTGCTGCTGGCCGCGCTGCCCCTGATCTGCGCCACCGTCCTCTTCCGCACGCGCTACCGGGTCGCCGGCAGCCGCCGGCTCTCCCCCGCGCGCGTGCCCGCCGGCAGCGAGGCCCGCGTCCATCTGCGGATGGACAACGTCTCGCGGCTGCCCACGGGCCTGCTCATGCTCCAGGACCAGGTGCCGTACGTGCTGGGCCCGCGCCCGCGCTTCGTCCTCGACCGGGTGGAGCCGGGCGGCCGCCGCGAGGTGTCCTACCGCGTCCGCTCCGACCTGCGCGGCCGCTATCCACTCGGCCCGCTCCAACTGCGCCTGACCGACCCCTTCGGCATGTGCGAGCTGACCCGGTCCTTCTCGACGTACGACACCCTGACCGTCATCCCGCGCGTGGAGCCGCTGTCGCCGGTGCGGCTGAGCGGCGAGGCGAAGGGGTACGGCGAGGGCCGGCAGCGCGCGCTCGCCCTGGCCGGCGAGGACGACGTCATCCCACGCGGGTACCGCTACGGCGACGACCTGCGCCGGGTGCACTGGCGGCTGACGGCGCGCTACGGCGAGCTGATGGTGCGCCGCGAGGAGCAGCCGCAGCGCTCCCGCTGCACGGTACTGCTCGACACCCGGGGCCTCGCCTTCCAGGGCGCGGGCCCCGACTCCGCCTTCGAGTGGGCCGTCTCGGGCGCCGCGTCCGTCCTGGTCCACATGCTTGAGCGGGGCTTTTCCGTACGGCTGTTGACGGACACCGGCAACTCGGTGCCCGGCGAGGGCGCCGACGGGTTCGCGGGCGCGAACCAGGAGTCGGCGGACGCGGCCGGGCTGATGATGGACACCCTCGCGGTGATCGACCACTCGGACGGCACGGGCCTGTCCCGGGCCTACGACGTGCTGCGCGGCGGCAACGAAGGGCTGCTGGTGGCCTTCTTCGGCGACCTCGACGAGGAACAGGCCGCGGTGGTCGCCAGGATGCGGCAGCGCAGCGGAGGGGCGGTCGCCTTCCTGCTGGACAGCGACACCTGGGTACGGGAACCGAGCGATGTGCCCGGCCCGTTGGACAGGAGCGGGGAGCGGCTGCGGATGCTGCGCGAGGCGGGCTGGACGGCGCTGAGCGTACCGCGGGGCGCCTCGCTGAACGAGCTGTGGGGCCAGGCGGACCGGGAGCGCACGGGCATCGGTGCGGCCGGCATCGGGGAGGGGTCGTCATGAGCGGGAGGGCACGACTGGCGCTGTGCGCCTGGGCAGCCACCCTGATGGCCTCGTGCGCCCTGCTGCCGCTGGTCGAGCCGGCCACCTGGATCCTTCAGGCCGCGTTCCTGCTGGCGGTGCAGACGGGCGTGGGCGCGGCGACCCGGCGGGTACCGCTGGCCCGGCCGTTGACGGTGGCGGCGCAGGCCCTGGTCACGCTGCTGCTGCTGACCCTGACCTTCGCGCGCGAGCAGGCCTTCCTCGGGCTGATCCCCGGCCCTGAGGCCTTCCTCCACTTCGCCGACCTGCTGCAACAGGGCTCCGACGACATCGCGCGGTACGCGATCCCGGCCCCGCTGGAGTCCGACGGCATCCGGCTGATGCTGGTCGGCGGTGTCCTGGTGATCGGCCTCGCGGTGGACCTGCTCGCGGTGACCTTCCGCAGCGCGGCCCCGGCCGGTCTCCCCCTGCTCGCCCTGTACTCCGTCGCCGCGGGGCTGTCCGACGGCGGCGCCGACTGGCTGTGGTTCCTGGTCGCGGCGGCCGGCTATCTGCTGCTGCTCCTGGCCGAGGGGCGGGAGCGGCTCTCGCAGTGGGGCCGGGTCTTCGGCGGGGCATCGCGCACTCCGGGCGCCGAGTCCGGCGGGGCGGTGGCGCCGGTCCGCACCGGCCGGCGCATCGGCGTGGTCGCGCTGGGTGTCGCCCTCGTGGTCCCGCTCGCCCTGCCCGCGATGAACGGCGGTCTCCTGGACGGCGCCCGGACAGGCGTGGGCTCGGGCTCCGGGCGCGGCGGCATGATAAACGCGGTGAACCCCCTGGTGTCCCTGCGCAACAACCTGAACGTGGACGAGGACAGCCAGGTCCTGTCCTTGCGGACCAATACCAACGACCTCTCCAACCTGTACCTGCGGATCGTGTCGCTGGACGACTTCGACGGCACCACCTGGGGGCCCTCCCGGCGAGACGTCACCGACGTGCCGGACGACGAGTTCCCGGCCCCCATCGGCCTCAGCTCCGACGTCAAGCGCTCGGAGATCGAGACCACCATCTCGGCGGCCGGCACGTACGCCCAGAACTGGCTGCCGATGCCGTACCCGCCCAGCGAAGTACGGGTCCCGGGCAAGTGGCGCTACGAACCCGTGGGCATGACAGTCGTCGGCGACCCCGGCCAGACCACGCGCGGCGCGACGTACCAGGTCAAGAGTCTGGACATACAGCCGACGGCCGAGCAGCTCTCCTCCGCGCCGGCGCCGCCCGCGGCGCTGAAACGCGAGTACACCGAGCTGCCGGACTCGCTGCCGGCGGTGGTGGGCGAGACGGCCCGTAAGATCACCGCGGGTGCGACGAACGCCTACGAGCAGGCGGTCGCGCTCCAGGACTACTTCGCCGTGACCGGCGGCTTCGAGTACGACACCAGCGTGCAGGTCGGCAGCGGCCCGCAGGCGATCGCCCGCTTCCTCCAGGACAAGGAGGGCTTCTGCGTCCACTTCTCCTTCGCGATGGCGGCGATGGCACGCTCCCTGGGCATACCGGCCCGGGTCGCGGTGGGCTTCGCGCCCGGTTCTCCGCAGGCGGACGGGTCGGTGTCGGTGGGCCTGAAGGACGCCCACGCCTGGCCCGAGCTGTACTTCGAGGGCGTGGGCTGGACCCGCTTCGAGCCGACTCCCAACCGTGGCTCGGTGCCGTCGTACACCGTCCCGGACGCGCCCGGCAGCGCCCTTCCGGACGCGGCGCAGCCGTCCCAGTCGGCGAGCACGGCTCCTTCGCCCTCGGCCTCGGCCAGCGAGAGCTGCACAGCGGAGCAGAAGAAGGTGGAGGGGTGCGAGAGCGACTCCCCGGCAGCCGGGCTGGGCAAGGACACCAACTTCCCGTGGTGGTCCATCGCCGGCCCGTGGTGGTACCTCAAGCTGCTGGGCTGGGTTCTCGCCGGGCTCGCCGTCCTGGCGATCCCTCTGTCGCCGATGTTGTGGCGGCTGCGGACCCGAGCCGTCCGCCTGGGCGGGCACGACCGCACCGAGGCCGGCGCGGCGGTGCACACCCTGGCGGTCTGGCAGGAGCTGGCCGATACGGCATGGGACTTCGGGATCTCGCCGGACGAGTCGCAGACCCCGCGCAAGGCGGCGGCGCGGATCGTGCGGCTCGGGCATCTCGACCCGGCCGCGGCGGCCGCGGTGCACCGTGTGGCGGACGCCGTGGAACAGGTCCTCTACGCGCCGCGACCGCGCCCGACGGCGGGGCTCACGGAGGATGTCCGCAAGGTCGTCGCCGGGCTGCGAAGCACCGCCGGCCGGGGCACGAAGCTGCGCGCTGTGGTCACCCCGCGCTCCACCGTACGAGTGGCGTGGGCGATGTCGGAGTGGTGGACCGGTCTCAAGGCACGCGCTTCGGCGGCCCGCCCGACCCTGCGCAAACCGTCGGGCCAGCAGGGCTGAGCGCGCTGCCCAGCACGCTGCCTTCGGCTGTCTTCGGCTGATCTGTCTTTGGCTGATTCCGGGCCTCTGGGCCCCGGGTCGTGGATGCGACCCGGGCCCAGGCGCCCGTGGGTTTTCCAAGGGGGTCGTGCATGGGGGCATGCGTGAGGGGGTGACCACCCAGCTGGGTGGTCACCCCCTCACGCACACGCGAGAGCTGTCAGTCGGTCGAGCTAATGGCCCTGTTCATCACGGCGGCGCTGCCAGCGCTGCTCGATCCGGTCCATCATGGAGCGCCGCTGCCGTCCCTGGCGACGTGCCTGCGGGCCGCCCTCGGCGGGCTGTTCGCCCGGCTTGGGGGCTTTGCGCCAGCCGGTTACGGCGAGCACCGCGCAGCCCAGCATGACCAGGAAGCCCACCACGCTGAGCCAGACCTGCTTGGCGACCATACCGGCCATGAGGAGCGCGATACCCACGAGGAAGCCAGCGACCGCCTGGTAGACCCGTCGCCGGGTGTACGTACGCAGCCCGCTTCCCTCAAGCGCTGTCGCGAACTTGGGATCTTCGGCGTACAGCGCTCGCTCCATCTGCTCGAGCATTCGCTGCTCGTGCTCCGAGAGCGGCACGGAGTCCTCCTCATCGTGCAGTCGCCGGGGCGACTCCGGGGGTCCCTTCAGGATAGGCAGGGAATCGCCCCCGTGAAACCCGCCCCTCTACGCCATTTAGCCAACCGGATTCCGCCATGAGCGTCCCGACTCGCTGAAGATTTCATTCCCCAGCAGCCGACCCGTCATGCCGGGCGGTCTCCCTCGATCATACGGCGCTGGGCGCAGGATCGGGGGGCCTGTGGCGTACTCCATGCACGCGCAAGTTGCTGATCAGCGACACACCTGGAGAGAGGCTCAGCCCTCGGCGGCACCCCGCGTCTCACCGAGCACATGAAGCTGAGTGGCCACGGAGTGGAACGCGGGGAGCTCGGCCGCCGCCTCCTCCAGCTTCAGCAGCGCCTCCAGGGCCCCGGGCTCGGTGTCGACCAGCACGCCGGGGACCAGATCGGCGAAGACCCGCACGCCGTGCACGGCGCCGACCCTCAGGCCCGCGCCCTCGACCAGTCCGGTGAGCTGCTCGACGGTGAAGCGGTGCGGCACGGGGTCGCCGGCGCCCCAGCGGCCGTTCGGGTCGTCGAGGGCCTGCTTGGCCTCCTTGAAGTGGCCGGCGATGGCCCGGGCGAGCACGGCGCCACCGAGGCCGGCGGCGAGCAGGCTGAGGACGCCCTCGGCGCGCAGGGCGGCCACCGTGTTGCGGACGCCCTCGGCCGGGTCGTCCACGTACTCCAGGACGCCGTGGCACAGCACCACGTCGTAGCCGCCGCGCTCGACTACGTCGAAGAGGCCGTGGGCGTCGCCCTGGACGCCCTGCACCCGGTCGGCCACGCCTGCCTCGGCGGCGCGGCGCTCCAGGGCGAACAGCGCGTTCGGGCTGGGGTCGACGACGGTGACGCGGTGACCGAGGCGGGCCAGGGGGACCGCGAAGTTACCGCTGCCGCCTCCGGTGTCGAGGACGTCCAGCGACTCCCGGCCCGTGGCCTTGACCCGGCGGTCCAGGGCGTCCTGGAGGACCTCCCAGACCACGGCGGTCCGGAGAGAGGCGCGAGAGCGGGAAGGGCCGGAGCGCAGCGACGTCGGTTGCGGGCGGTGGTGGGCGACGGGCGGGCGCATCGGGTCCGACACGGCAGTTGACTCCTCGGCGCGGCACCGCCTCTTGCGCGGCGGAGCGATCGGGGCGCCTCCCGCCCCGGGGCGCGGGACAGCGAGGCTTCAGGCCCTTCCCACCCTATTGCCTCCGACACCGCACCTGGTCGCTACGGTGCCGCGCCTCCTGGTCCGTCTCGCACGGTGGACTCGAGAGTGCCGACCGCCCTCCAGGAAAAGCCGGCACGCCCCGGGTACCGGCCGGTCAGCCCGCGTCCGGGAAGCCACGGTCGGCGGTGTCGGGGCCCTCCGGCCGGTCCGCGTCCTGGCGTGGCTGGGGCAGGACGGGCTGGAGCACCAGCATGCGCTCGACGAGGCGCAGGAACATCGCCACGTCGCGTATCAGGTCGTCGGCGTCCCGGCGGCTGGCCGCGCCCTGGATGCCCGCCTCGGCCCGGGCACGGCGCCGGGCTCCGGCGGCGAACAGCGCGCCCCACTCGGCGAGTTCGGGCGCGATCTCGGGGAGCACTTCCCAGGCGCTCCTGATCCGGGCCCGCCGTCGCGGTGTGGTCTCCGGGCGGCCCCGCGCGGCGAGCACGGCGGCGGCGGTGCGCAGGGCGGCGAGGTGGGCCGTCGCATAGCGCTCGTTCGGCGTTTCCAGCGCGGCGGCCTCGTCCAGTCCCGCGCGGGCCTGGGCGAGCAGATCGAGGGCGGCGGGCGGGGCCGTGGCCCGGCGGAGCACGGGGTGTACGTCGCTCGCCGGGCCGGTCAGTGAGGGGGCAGGGCCGGTGGCGCGGCGCCGACGGGCGGCTGCTGCGTGGTGGTTGGCCATGACGAACCTCCTGTCGTCTGTGTGACGGCACGCCCGGACACGAGGTGCCGTATGTGCCCATCGTGAGGTATGGCACTGACAATCCGTTCTGACCTGGTCTTTTACTTCGATCGAGCGTTCGGGTGACGGACTCGGTGTCACCGCCGAGCGGCTCCTGTGAGAATCAAGGTCATGGAAAGCAGCAGCGCCACGCCGGGCGTCAGCACCCGCCGCGAGGCCACCCGGCAGAAGCTCTACGAGGCGGCCGTCACGCTCATCGCCGAGCAGGGCTTCTCCGCCACCACGGTGGACGAGATCGCCGAGCGGGCCGGAGTCGCGAAGGGCACCGTCTACTACAACTTCGCGAGCAAGTCCGTCCTCTTCGAGGAACTGCTGCGGCACGGCGTGGGACTCCTCACCGCCTCCCTCCGGGAGGCGGCCGAGCGGACCGCCCGGGACGGCGGCGGCCAGGTGGACGCCCTGGACGCGATGATCCGCGCGGGTCTCGTCTTCATCCAGCGCTACCCGGCCTTCACGCAGCTGTACGTGGCCGAGCTGTGGCGCACCAACAGGGCCTGGCAGTCCACGCTCATGGTGGTCCGGCGCCAGGCGGTGGCGGTCGTCGAGGGCGTCCTGCGCGACGGCGTCGACAACGGTGAGTTCAGTGACGACCTCGATGTCCCGCTGACCGCGGCCGCGCTGGTCGGCATGGTGCTGGTGGCCGCCCTGGACTGGCAGGCCTTCCAGCCGGAGCGCTCCCTGGACGACGTGCACGCGGCGCTGTCCCGGCTGCTCCAGGGGCGGGTGAGCGGGCGCCGCTGAGCGGCCGCCGTTGAGTGGGCGCCGTTGAGTGGGCGCCGTTGAGTGGGCGCCGCGCACAGCCGAAAGCGCCGGTCCGGTGTGGCCGCGTCCCCCGCGGGCCACCTCGAACCGGCGCCTCCTCGTGCTCCCCCGTTTCCCCCGTTTCCCCCGTTCCCCCGTTCCCCCGTTGGGCCCCCGTTCGGTCGTCCCCCGGGTTCCCCCGTGCCTCGCTCCCGCCGGCGCCAGCCGGCGGAAGGAGCGGATCCGGGGCGGCTCCGTTCCGGCGCCCCGTGTCGCCGGTGCCGGAGCCGTTCCCCTTCTCCGTGCCTCCACTCTCTCGTTCACGCAGGTCGGAACCTATCCGCGCGCGTACTCAACTCACCTGCTAGGTACGCGTACTCAGTCGTACGCACTCAGGCCCAGGACGCCGGGTCGCCGACTGGTGACGAACGCGTCCGTGTCCGTACTCCCCCACTCCCTCCGGCCGGGGGCCTCACAGGCCCGCGGCCGGATTGTCGGTGGCGGCCGATAAAGTCGCGGGCATGGCAGGGATTGCGGTGATCGGCGCCGGGATGGGCGCGATGGCGGCCGCCGCACGGCTGGCCGTCGCGGGCCACCGGGTGGCGGTGTACGAGCGTACGGAGACGTACGGCGGAGCGGTGCGCCGCTTCGAGCGGGACGGCTTCTCCTTCGACACGGGCCCCGGGCTCCTGCCCCTGCCCGCGGTCTACCGCGACCTGTTCGTCAAGACCGGCAGGGAACCACTGGAGGAGTGCGTCGACCTGGTCCAGGTGGACCCGTCGTCACGGCACGTCTTCGCGGACGGCACCGAGGTCTCGCTGCCGAACGCCTCACGCGCGGGCGTCGTCACCGCCCTGGACGAGGCGCTCGGGTCGGGCACCGGGCAGCTCTGGGGCGACTTCCTGGTCCGCGCGCGCGAGGCCTGGGACCGGACGCGCAGGCCGCTCCTGGAGGAGCCGCTGTGGCCGAACTGGTCGGTGCTGGCCGAGCGCGAGCCCTATCCGGCGGTCCCCCACAAGCGGCTGCTGCGCACTCGTCGGGCCGGCACGCTCGCCGAGGTCGGCGCCTGGGAGCTGCGCGACGCCCGGCTCATCGCCCTCCTGGAGAGCCACGCCCTCGCTCACGGCCTGGACCCGCGGGTCGCTCCGGCGAGCGCGACCGTGCTGCCGTACCTGGAGCACGCCTTCGGCACCTGGTATGTGCGGGGCGGAATACGGGAGTTGGCGCGCGCGGTGTACGAGCGGTGCGTGGCCAGGAAGGTCGAGTTCGTCTTCGGCGCCGAGGTCACCGGGGTGGTGGAGAAGGACGGCCGGGCAGCGGGGGTGGAGCTCGCGGACGGGGCGGTGGCGGAGGCGGATTTCGTGGTCGCCGGCGTCGCGCCCGAGGCGCTCGGCCGCGTCGTCCGGAATGCGGTACTGCGGGGAGAAGGGGAAGTCGGGCCCCAGCGCGGGCTGCCGAGCCGGCTGGCCGTGCTGCTGGCGCTGCGCGGCGCACGCCCGCAGGGGACGACTCATCGCACGGTGGTGCACGCGGAGGACCGCGAGACCGAGTTGGACCGTTTGTTCGGCACGCCCCCCGCTACGGCCGCGCCGCCCCCGACGGTCACGGTGCTGCGGCCGGACGACCCGCGGCTGGTCCCGGACGCGGGGCATGAGGCGGTCACGCTCACCTCGGTGGTACCCACCGGCCGACATGAGCCGGAGGCCTTCGACCGGCGCGCCGACGCAGATGCCGCCGCCGAGGGCATGATCACCGCCGCCGAGCGCGCGATACCCGGCCTGCGCGACCGCCTCCTCTGGCACGAGGTCCGCACCCCGGCCGACATCGCGGCGGCGACGGGCGCGGAGGGCGGGGCGGTCCCGGGACCGGCACTGGCCGCGGCCGACGGCCGTCTGCTGCACCCGGCCAACCTCACGGCCGTACCGGGCCTGTTCACCGTCGGCGGCTGGTCGCACCCCGGCGGCGGTCTCCCGCACGCCGGCATGTCGGGAGCGCTGGTCGCCGGACTGATCGTGGAGGGGCCGGACTTCCGGGGATCCCAGTGAAATGAAGCGAGATGGAGTGAAATGAGGTCCGCTCAGAATCAGAAGCGGTACTGCTCGTCGAACCCGTTCCCCTGCGTCTGACCGTCTCCCTGGTACGGGTACTGCTGCTGCTCCGGCGGGAGTTCGCCACCGTACGGGTCGTCGGTGGTGCGCTGCTGCGGTACCCAGACACCGCCGGGCGGGGTCTCGCCGTACTGACCGGTGGCGTACTGGTCCTGGCCGTAGCCCTGCTGGCCGTACTGCTGCTGGCCGTCGTAGGAGGTGTCGTACGAGGCACCGTCGTAGGTCTGGGTGCCGATGTAGGGGTCGGAGTAGGCGGCGTACTGCTGCTGTCCGGTCATGTCGTAGCCGTACTGCTGCTGGTCGTAGCCGGAGTAGCCGTCATAGGCGTACGTCTGGTCGGTGGCGGCCGCCGCGTACTGGTCCTGGGGCTGGCCCGCGGCCGCGTAGGACGCGTCGGCGGCGGTGTACCCGGGGGCGTTGTATATGCCGTACGAGCCGGTGTCCTCGGGCACGGGCAGCGGTTCGTACACGGCGGTGGCCTCGGCGGCCGGAGGGTCGAGGGGGCGCGCGGGCGCGAACACGTCGTCGCGGTCGTACTCGTCCTCGTGGCCGTAACCACCGGGACCACCGGCGTCCTGGCCGTACTTGGCGTCGGCGTCGAAGCCGGCGTCGGCCGCTTCGAGGCCGGTGACCTCCAGGCTCGGATCCTGGCGGTCCGCCCTGCCGCGGCGCCGCTTGGAGCCGTCGGCGCCCGGGCGGCTGACCGCCCAGCCGGCCGCGAAGCCGCGGCGGAAGGAGAGGGTGACGTAGGTCTGCCCGACCGCGAAGGCGACGGCGCCCAGCGCGATGACGATCACCGACGGGATGAGCACGCCGAGCACGACGCCGAGGAAGCCGACGAAGGCGAGCAATCGCCAGCGAAGCCGCGCCTTGTACTGCAGCAGCACCTCGCCCAGCAGCCACAGTGCGACGATTCCGAACGCGATGTAGAGGACCGTCCAGCCCATGTACGCCCCTCTCCCAGTGGCCGTTACGCAGTGTGTCGTATGGCGGTGCGGCCGGTCTAGGCCTGCGGGGGGTGGTGCAGGCCCAGGTTCTCGTAGATTTCCAGCGTCGCCGTGGAGTTGTTGAGCGTGATGAAGTGCAGTCCGGGCACTCCCTCGGCCAGCAGCCGCGCGCAGAACTCCGTGGCGAATTCGATGCCAATGGAGCGTACAGCCGCCGGATCGTCTTTGACTGTGAGGATCCGCTCTTTCAAGGCGGGCGGGAAGGCCGCGTTGGTGAGGGACGGCACCCGCGCCAGGGTCTTCGCGCTGGCGATCGGCATGACCTCGGGGATGATCGGGGTGTCGCAGCCGGCGTCCGCGACCCGGTCACGCAGCCGCAGATAGTCCTCCGGGTCGAAGAACATCTGCGTGATCGCGTAGTCCGCGCCCGCGCGGCACTTGTCCACGAAGTGGCGGACGTCGGTGTCCCAGTCGGCGGAACGCGGGTGCATCGCGGGGAAGGCCGCGACACCCACGCAGAAGTCACCTGACGTCTTGATGAGTTCGACCAGCTCGGACGCGTAGGCGAGGCCTCGCGGGTGCGGCACCCAGTCGCCCATCGGGTCGCCGGGCGGGTCGCCGCGCAGCGCCAGCATGTTGCGGATCCCGGCGTCGGCGTACTGGCCGATGATGTTGCGCAGGTCGGCGACCGAGTGGTCGACGGCCGTCAGGTGGGCGATGGGCGTGAGCGTGGTGTCGGAGGCGATCGCCTCGGTCGCCTTGACCGTGCCCGCGCGGGTGGAACCGCCCGCGCCGTAGGTCACGGAGACGAAGTCGGGTGCCACGGCCTCGACCCGGCGCAGCGCGTTCCAGAGGTTCCGCTCGCCCTTCGGGGTCTTCGGGGCGTAGAACTCGAAGGAATACGTCGTTTTGCCGGTCGCGAGCATGTCACGCACGGTGCGGGCATGGTCAGACCTGGTGGATGCGGTGCCGAGGGCCATACCCGCAGGTTAGTCAGGGGTGGGCGGTCCCCCAACCAGATCACGGAAGTTTGCCCGATTTGTCTATTTATTGTCCACCGTTCGGACACCTTCGCAGGCCGAAAGCTGTGACGGACGTCACGCCTGCCGCAGCCTTTTGGCGAACTCCGCGGCGGCCGCGCCCGGGTCGTCCGCCTCGGTGATCGCCCGGACGACCACGACCCGGCGGGCGCCCGCCTCCAGCACCTCGTCGAGGTTGCCGAGGTCGATGCCGCCGATGGCGAACCAGGGGCGGTCGGCGCCGAGGCCCGCGGCGTACCGGACCAGATCCAGGCCGGGAGCATGGCGGCCGGGCTTGGTCGGGGTGGGCCAGCAGGGTCCGGTGCAGAAGTAGTCCACGCCCTCCTGGACGGCGGCCGCGGCGGCCTCCGGCTCGGCGTGGGTGGAGCGGCCTATGAGGACGTCGTCCCCGAGGATCGCGCGGGCCGCGGGGACCGGGAGGTCGCCCTGGCCGAGGTGCAGGACGGCGGAGCCGGCGGCATGTGCGACGTCCGCCCGGTCGTTGACCGCGAGGAGCTTGCCGTGCCGGGCGCAGGCATCGGCGAAGACCTCTAGGTGCTCCAGCTCCTGAGCCGCCTCCATGCCCTTGTCGCGCAACTGCACGATGTCGACACCGCCGGCCAGGACGGCGTCCAGGAACTCGGCGAGGTCGCCCTTGCTCCGCCGGGCGTCCGTGCAGAGGTAGACGCGGGCGTCGGCGAGCCGGGCGCGTGTGGTGGCGGCGGTGTCGGGCATGCGTGTGGCTCCCCGTTGCGGTGTGGTGTCGGTGGCGTACGGGCCGCGGTTGGCCGTGCTCGGCCGGGGCCGTGGCCCTGAGGGTCGCGGCCCGTACGCCGGTGCTGTTCAGCTCAGACGGCGAGCGCCTGGGCGCGGCGCTTCACCTCCGTGCCGCGATTCTCGCTCAGAGCCTGTGCGGGGGTGCCGGGCAGGCTCGGGTCGGGGGTGAAGAGCCACTCCAGCATCTCCGCGTCCGTGAAGCCGTCGTCCCGCAGGAGCGTCAGGGTCCCGGACAGGCCCTTGACGACCTTGTCCCCGTCGATGAAGGCGGCGGGGACGTGCAGCGCGCGGTTCTCGCCACGGCGTACGGCGATGAGCTGGCCGTCCTTGACCAACTGCCGCACACGCGTCACCTCGACGCCGAACTGTTCGGCGATGTCGGGGAGGGTGAGCCAGGCGGGGACGAGAGCATCGATTTTTGCGTCAATCTCGGTCACGGGACAAGCCTGCCATCCCGGACTGACAGTCGGAAGTCAGCGCCGTCCGACCTGGGACGACACACCGCCGTCCGAGGCCGCCGCCACGGAAACGGAACAACGGAACAGCGGAACTACGCCGTCGCCGTCTTCAGCGGCCGCGCCGGGTCGACCAGCAGCTCCGGATCCATCGGTGTGCCCGCCTCGATCAGCCGCCGGCCCTGGGCCAGGTCCCGGGGGCGCCCCACCGCGAGCAGGGCGACCAGACGGTTCTCACGCAGCCAGCAGACCGTCCAGGCCGGGCCGGACGGCTCGCCGCGCCACAGGGTCGTGTCGGCGGACGCGTGGTGGCCGGCGTACTGGACGAAGCGGCCGAACTGCTCGGACCAGAAGTACGGGACCGGGTCGTAGACCGCCGGCGCCTCGCCGATGGCCTCGCCGATGATGTTCGCGGCCACCGTCCGGGGGCCCTGGAGGGCGTTGTCCCAGTGGTGCACCAGCAGCCGCTCGCCATACCTTCCCGAAGGGAACGAGGCGCAGTCGCCGACCGCGTAGACGTCCGGCGCGGAGGTGCGCAGGCGGTCGTCGGCGACGACCTCGCCGTGCGCGCCGAGGGCGATGCCGGAGCCGGCCAGCCAGGCCGTGGCGGGCCGGGCGCCGATGCCGACCACGACGGCGTCCGCGGGCAGCCGGGAGCCGTCGTCCAGCAGCACGGCCCCGGGTTCGACGCGCTCCACGCGCGCGTGCGTACGCAGCACGGCACCCGCGTCGGCGTACCAGGCGGCCATCGGCGCGGCCACCTCGGCGGGCAGCGCGCCCGCCAGCGGCCGGTCCGCGGCCTCGACGACGGTCACCGCGCAGCCGGCCTCGCGGGCGGCCGTCGCGAACTCCGCGCCGATCCAGCCCGCGCCGACGACCACGATGTCGTGCTGCCGGGCGAGCACCGGGCGCAGCCGTTCGGCGTCGTCCAGGGTGCGCAGCAGATGGACACCGGGGACGCCTTCCGCGCCCGGCAGCCGGATCGGTTCGGCACCGGTGGCGAGGACCAGGACGTCGTACGGCACGGGCCCCTCGGCGGTGTCCAGCTCGTGCTCGCCGGGGCGCACGCCCAGCACCTCGTACCCGAGCCGCAGTTCGATGCCGAGCGCCTCGAAGTCCACGTCGAAGGCGGAGCCCTCGGCCTTGCCCAGCAGCACCGCCTTCGACAGGGGCGGCCGGTCGTACGGCTGATGGGGCTCCGCGCCGACCAGCGTCACGGTCCCGGTGAAGCCCTGTTCCCGCAGGGCGACCGCGGTCTGCACCCCGGCCATGCCCGCGCCCACGACGACGACACGCCGTGGCGTGGAGTCTCCCGGTTCCTGCCGTTCCTGCGTCTGCTCGCTCACCTGATCACCATAGCCAGCTGATGATCCGTCAGTCTGCGGCCGGGCTCAGTGACCTGTTCCACACCACGTGCCCCGCCGGTATGACGACAGGCTCCCTTACAGAGGTGCGGAACCAAGAGTTAGGGTGGCCGACGTAGAGCACTCGCGGGAGCCCGGACGGACCGGGCTGAGAGGGAGGCTGGCGGCCTCCGACCGTACGAACCTGATCCGGGTCATGCCGGCGAAGGGAGGGGCTGGACGCCCATGTCGCATACGCCCGAGTCATCAGGCAGCCCAGACACGTCAGGCACGTCAGACGTCCTTGTCATCGGGGGCGGAATCATCGGCCTGGTCACGGCTTGGCGGGCCGCGCAGCGCGGGTTCGGCACGGCCGTGGTGGACCCCGAACCGGGCGGCGGGGCCGCCCAGGTGGCGGCCGGGATGCTGGCCGCCGTCACGGAACTGCACTACGGCGAGCAGACCCTGCTCGGCCTGAATCTCGCCTCGGCCCGCCGCTATCCGGACTTCGCGGCCGAGCTCACCGAACTCACCGGTCACGACCTCGGCTACCGCCGGTGCGGCACGCTCGCGGTCGCGCTGGACGCCGACGACCGTGCCCATCTGCGTGAACTGCACGCGTTGCAGCGGCAGTCGGGCCTGGAGTCGGAGTGGCTGTCCGGGCGGGAGTGCCGGCGCCTGGAGCCCATGCTCGCGCCGGGCGTGCGCGGCGGGCTCCGCGTCGACGGGGACCACCAGATCGACCCGAGGCGGCTGGCTCGCGCGCTCGTGGCCGCCTGCGAGCGGGCGGGCGTGGTCTTCCACCGGTCGTGGGCCGAGCGGCTGTCCGTCGTACGGGAGCGAGCGGCCGGCGTCGTCACGCGCGAGGGCGCCGCCCTGGGCGCCGGGCAGGTGGTGCTGGCCGGGGGCAGCCTCAGCGGGCGGCTCGCGGGTGTCCCGGAGGACGTACTGCCGCCCGTACGGCCCGTGAAGGGACAGGTGCTGCGGCTGACCGTGCCGCAGCGGTACGCGCCGTTCCTGAGCCGGACCGTGCGCGCCGTGGTGCGTGGCAGCCACGTCTACCTGGTGCCCCGGGAGAACGGCGAGCTCGTCGTCGGCGCGACCAGTGAGGAGCTGGGCTGGGACACAACGGTGACCGCGGGCGGCGTGTACGAGCTGCTGCGGGACGCCCATGAGCTGGTCCCCGGGATCACGGAACTGCCCCTGACGGAGACCCGGGCCGGTCTGCGCCCCGGTTCCCCCGACAACGCGCCGCTGCTCGGCCCGACCGAGCTGGACGGCCTGCTGCTGGCCACCGGGCACTACCGCAACGGCGTGCTGCTCACGCCGGTCACAGGCGACGCCATGGCGCACGCCCTGACCACCGGTGACCTCCCGGAGGAGGCCCGCCCCTTCACACCCAAGCGCTTCAGTACCGCCCTCACGGAGCAACCCGTATGAACATCTCGGTCAACGGCGAGCGCCAGGAGGTCTCCCCCGGCACCGCCCTCGACACGCTCGTCAACTCCCTCACCGCGGCGCCCTCCGGGGTGGCCGCCGCGCTCAACGAAACCGTCGTCCCGCGCGCGCAGTGGCCGACGACGCCCCTCTCCGAGGGAGACCGCGTCGAAGTCCTCACCGCCGTCCAAGGAGGCTGACCCATGGCCGACGACCCCTTCGTCCTCGGTGGTACGTCCTTCACGTCCCGCCTGATCATGGGCACCGGCGCGGCGCCCAGCCTGGAGGTGCTGGAGCGCGCCCTGGTGGCCTCCGGCACGGAGCTGACCACGGTCGCGATGCGGCGCGTGAATCCTTCCGTGCACGGTTCCGTTCTGTCGGTGCTGGACAAGCTCGGCATCCAGGTGCTGCCGAACACCGCCGGCTGCTTCACCGCGGGTGAGGCCGTCCTCACCGCCCGCCTCGCGCGCGAGGCGCTCGGAACGGACATGATCAAGCTGGAGGTCATCGCCGACGAGCGCACGCTGCTGCCGGACCCCATCGAACTGCTGGAGGCGGCCGAGACGCTGGTCGACGACGGGTTCACGGTGCTGCCCTACACGAACGACGACCCCGTGCTGGCCCGCAAGCTCCAGGACGTCGGCTGTGCGGCGATCATGCCGCTGGGCTCGCCGATCGGGTCCGGGCTCGGTATCCGCAACCCGCACAACTTCCAGCTGATCGTGGAGCACGCGCGCGTGCCGGTGATCCTGGACGCGGGCGCCGGTACAGCCTCGGACGCGGCGCTGGCGATGGAGCTGGGCTGCGCGGGGGTGATGCTCGCCTCGGCGGTGACACGGGCGCAGGAGCCTCAGTTGATGGCCGAGGCCATGAAGCACGCGGTCGAAGCGGGGCGGTTGGCCCGGCTGGCGGGCCGGATACCCCGGCGTCACTTCGCGGAGGCGTCGTCTCCCGCGGAGGGCCTGGCCGCGTTGGATCCGGAGCGGCCTGCCTTCTGACCGGTCGACGGCCGCGGCGTCGAGGTTGCGGCTTCGTGGCCGCAGCTACCTGGTCGTGGCTTCGACGTTACGGCTTCGCCGTTGCGGCTTTCGTGTTTTGCGTCACAGCTCGGCTGCAGTCCCACCCCGATCTCACCGGAACCGGCGGGGCTGTCAGCGGCGGCTCGTACACTCACCTGCGTGGATACGACCCTTCAGGACCCCCTCGTCGGGCAGGTGCTCGACGGCCGCTATCGCGTCGACGCGCGGATCGCGGTCGGCGGGATGGCCACGGTCTACCGGGCGGTGGACACCCGCCTGGACCGCGTGCTCGCGCTCAAGGTGATGCATCCCGCGCTCGCGGTGGACGGGGAGTTCGTCGAGCGGTTCATCCGGGAGGCGAAGTCCGTCGCCCGGCTCGCACACCCGAACGTCGTACAGGTCTTCGATCAGGGCGCCGACGGGTCGTACGTCTACCTCGCCATGGAGTACATCGCCGGATGCACCCTGCGCGACGTACTGCGCGAGCGCGGGGCACTCCAGCCGCGCGCCGCCCTCGACATCCTGGAGCCGGTCCTGGCCGCGCTCGGCGCCGCGCACCGCGCCGGGTTCGTGCACCGGGACATGAAGCCGGAGAACGTGCTGATAGGAGACGACGGCCGGGTCAAGGTCGCCGACTTCGGGCTCGTACGCTCCGTGGACACGGTCACCCACACCACCGGCACCGTGCTCGGCACGGTGGCGTACCTCGCACCCGAGCAGATCGAGAGCGGCACCGCCGATCCCCGCGTCGACGTGTACGCGTGCGGTGTCGTCCTGCACGAGATGCTCACCGGCGAGAAGCCGCACGACGCCGACTCCCCGGCGGTCGTGCTCTACAAGCACCTCCACGAGGACGTTCCGCCGCCCTCGGCCCGGGTGCCGGGGCTGGCGTACGAGCTGGACGAGCTGGTCGCGTCGGCGACCGCCCGCACCCCCGACATCCGCCCGTACGACGCGGTCGCGCTGCTCGCCCAGGTGCGGGACGCGCGCTCCGCGCTCAGCGCGGACCAGCTGGACCTGGTGCCGCCGCAGGCGCTCGCCTCGGCGCACGACAACGGCGACGACCGTACGAGCGTGATCCCGCGCTCGCTCACCGTCCCCCGGCTGCTGCCGGTCAACGACGACGAGCCCGAAAACGGGTTCCACCGCACGAGCCGACTGGAGTCCGAGCCGCCCCCGCCTTCGCGCCGCCGTGCCCGGTCGCCCCGCCTTGTCGTCACGATCGTCGCCGCGGTGCTGCTGGTCCTCGGCGTCGGCGCGGGCGTCTGGTACATCAACTCCGGCCAGTTCACCCAGGTCCCGGCGCTGCTGGAGAAGACCGAGGCACAGGCCCGGGACCGGCTGGAAGCGGCCGGCCTCGAGGTCGGCCAGGTCAAGCACGCCTACAGCGACACGGTGAAGCGCGGCACGGTCATCAGCACGGACCCTGCACCGCGCACCCGGATCCGGGACAACGACCCCGTGGCGCTCACCATCTCCGACGGCCCGGAGACGGTGAAGGTGCCCGATCTGGAGGGCCGACGGCTGGACCAGGCCAAGATCCTGCTGAAGCAGCGGGGCCTGGAGCCGGGCATGGTCACCCGGGCCTTCAGCGACGAGGTCACCAAGGGCGCCGTGATCTCCACGGACCCGACGGCCGGCATCGAGCGGCGCGCCGGCTCGGCGATCGCGCTGACCGTCAGCAAGGGCAGCCCGGTGGACGTCCCGGACGTCACCGGCGAGGACCTGGCCGACGCGCGGGCCGACCTGGAAGAGGCGGGCCTGAAGGTGGAGGTCTCCGCCGAGGAGGTCAACTCCTCCGAGGTCGACAAGGGCCAGGTCGCCCAGCAGACGCCGCCGGACGGCACCCAGGCCGCCGCGGGCGACACGGTGACGCTGACGCTGTCCAAGGGCCCGGAGATGGTCGAGGTCCCGGACGTGGTCGGCGACAGTGTCGACGACGCCAAGGCGACCCTGGAGGCCGCGGGCTTCGAGGTCGACGAGGACCGCGGCCTGCTCGGCCTGTTCGGCGACACCGTCAAGAACCAGTCCGTGAAGGGCGGGAAGACGGCCCCCAAGGGGTCGACGATCACCCTCAAGATCCGCTGACCGGGGTAACGGGGCGGACCGGGCCGCATGACACCCTGAACACGTGAAGAGTCAACAACCCGGCCCCGCCCGCAACCCCGTCGGCGGCCACGTCCCCGTGGCCGGCGGTCTCCACTCCGTGGGCCTGTCGTACGCCCATGACCTGAAGGCCGAGACCGTGCAGGTCTTCGTCGCCAACCCGCGCGGCTGGGCCACGCCCGCCGGAAACCCGCGGCAGGACGAGGAGTTCCGCGCGGTGTGCGCGGCCGAGTCGATCCCGGCGTACGTCCATGCGCCGTACCTGATCAACTTCGGTTCGCACACCGAGGCGACCGTGGAGAAGTCCGTGGAGTCGCTGCGGCACTCGCTGCGGCGCGGGCGGGAGATCGGCGCGCTGGGCGTGGTCGTGCACACGGGCAGCGCGACCGGCGGCCGGGAGCGGTCCGTGGCCCTGAAGCAGGTACGGCAGCGCCTGCTGCCGCTGCTCGACGAGCTCACCCACGAGGACGACCCGTATCTGCTCCTGGAGTCGACGGCCGGGCAGGGCGCCTCGCTGTGCTCGCGGACCTGGGACTTCGGGCCGTACTTCGAGGCGCTGGACGCCCATCCGAAGCTGGGTGTGTGCCTGGACACCTGTCACATCTTCGCGGCCGGGCACGACCTGACCGGGCCGGCCGGCATGCACCAGACGCTGGACCTGCTGGTGGACACGGTCGGCGCGGGCCGGCTGAGGCTCATTCACGCCAACGACTCCAAGGACGTGGTCGGCGCCCACAAGGACCGGCACGAGAACATCGGTGCCGGTCACATCGGCGAGGACCCGTTCCGGGCGCTGATGACCCACCCCGCCACGGCCGGCGTACCGCTGATCATCGAGACGCCCGGCGGCAAGGAGGGACACGCGGCGGACGTGGAGCGGCTGAAGAAACTCCGGGACGGCTGAGCCGCAGCCCGATGCCCTCAGAGGTCGGGGCCGTCCCCGGGCGCCTCCTGGTAGGAGTAGCGCTCTTCCCGCCAGGGGTCGCCGACATTGTGATAGCCGCGCTCCTCCCAGAAGCCGCGGCGGTCGGCGGTCATGTACTCCACGCCGCGGACCCACTTGGGGCCCTTCCAGGCGTACAGATGGGGGACGACGAGGCGGAGCGGGAAGCCGTGCTCCGCCGTCAGCAGTTCGCCGTCCTTGTGCGTGGCGAAGATCGTGCGCTCGGACGCGAAGTCCGACAGGCGGAGATTGGAGCTGAATCCGTATTCGGCCCACACCATCACATGAGTGACCGCGGGCGCGGGCGGGGCGATCTCCAGGATCGTACGGGCGGGAATGCCGCCCCACTCGGCGCCCAGCATGCTGAATTTCGTGACGCAATGAAGATCACTCACTACCGTGGTGTACGGCAGGGCCGTGAACTCCTCGTGGTTCCAGCAGTGTTTCTCGCTGTCCGCGGTGGCGCCGAAGACCCGGAACTCCCAGCGTTCGGGCCGGAACTTGGGGACCGGACCGTAGTGCGTGACCGGCCAGCCGCGCTGCACTCGCTGCCCCGGCGGAAGCTCGGAGTGTACGGCTCCTGAAGAATCGCGTTCTCCCGATTCGCGTTCCACCGGCTGACCCATGTCTCCATCCTGACAGACCTGGGGCAGTGCACATGACCAACCCCCACTCAATTCGGGCAATTAGAACTAAGCCTGCACTTACTAACTAAGTGAAGACTTACTGGACGATCTTCGTCGCCGAGTGCAATCATGCGGCGCAACCTGCCAGTTTCCCCCGTGGAAGGAGCCTCTGCGATGCAGGGCGACCCCGAGGTCATCGAATTCCTCAACGAGCAGCTGACCGCTGAGCTGACCGCGATCAACCAGTACTTCCTGCACGCGAAGATGCAGGAGAACTTCGGCTGGACGAAGCTCGCGAAGTACACGCGGCACGAGTCGATCGACGAGATGAAGCACGCGGAAGTGCTCACCGACCGGATTCTCTTCCTGGAGGGCCTGCCGAACTACCAGCGGCTCTTCCATGTGCGCGTGGGGCAGACGGTCCGGGAGATGTTCGAGGCCGACCGGCAGGTCGAGGTCGAGGCGATCGACCGGCTCCGGCGCGGTATCAAGGTGATGCGCGAGAAGGGCGACGTCACCTCCGCGAACATCTTCGAGTCGATCCTGGAGGACGAGGAGCACCACATCGACTACCTCGACACCCAGCTGGAACTCCTGGAGAAGCTCGGCGACGCGCTCTACATCGCGCAGCTGATCGAGCAGCCGGAGAGCTAGGCGGCTTCCTCGAGCTGCGCGAGCGCGGGTTTGCCCTCGTCGGCGAGTTCGGTGAGTCCGGCGAGTTCCGGGCGCGCGCACGCGCCCCTGCCCAGCAGCGCCTGAATCCGGCGTACGCACGACCCGCAGTCCGTGCCCGCCTTGCAGGCCGAGGCAATCTGTCGAGGGGTGCAGGCACCGCCCTCCGCGTGCTTCCTCACCTGCGCCTCAGTCACACCGAAGCAGTTGCAGACGTACACGCGGGTCACCTCCCCGATGGAATCGACAAGCCGCCATCCCGATGATCGGTGAGGCTAACCTAACCTTACCCGCCGCATACGTGACGCAAAAGTGGAATGGGGCGCGGATCGCATGTGATCCGCGCCCCACTCCACGCGTGCGTAACAGGTGCTCCCGTCACCGGCCTGCTACTGGCCTGCTACCGGCCTCCTACTGGTCGCGGTACATCTCCGCGACGAGGAACGCCAGGTCGAGGGACTGGCTGCGGTTCAGGCGCGGGTCGCAGGCCGTCTCGTAGCGCTGGTGCAGGTCGTCGACGAAGATCTCGTCGCCGCCGCCCACGCACTCGGTGACGTCGTCACCGGTGAGCTCCACGTGGATGCCGCCCGGGTGGGTGCCCAGGCCCTTGTGGACCTCGAAGAAGCCCTTGACCTCGTCGAGCACGTCGTCGAAGCGGCGGGTCTTGTGGCCGGAGGCCGCCTCGTAGGTGTTGCCGTGCATCGGGTCGGTGATCCAGGCCACCGTCGCGCCGGAGGCCGTGACCTTCTCGACCAGCTCGGGCAGCTTGTCGCGGACCTTGTCGGCGCCCATGCGGACGATGAAGGTCAGCCGGCCCGGCTCGCGGTCGGGGTCGAGACGCTCGATGTACTGAAGCGCCTCCTCGGCCGTGGTCGTCGGGCCGAGCTTGATGCCGATCGGGTTGCGGATCCGCGAGGCGAACTCGATGTGCGCGTGGTCCAGCTGCCGGGTGCGCTCACCGACCCACACCATGTGCGCCGAGACGTCGTACAGCTGCCCGGTGCGCGAGTCGACCCTGGTCAGCGCCGACTCGTAGTCGAGCAGCAGCGCCTCGTGCGAGGAGTAGAACTCGACGGTCCTGAACTCCTCCGGGTCGGCCCCGCAGGCGTGCATGAAGTTCAGCGCCTGGTCGATCTCGCGGGCGAGCTGCTCGTAGCGCTGCCCGGAGGGGGACGACTTCACGAAGTCCTGGTTCCAGGCGTGCACCTGGCGCAGGTCGGCGTAGCCACCCGTGGTGAAGGCGCGGACCAGGTTCAGCGTGGAGGCCGAGGCCTGGTACATCCGCTTCAGGCGCTCGGGGTCCGGGATGCGGGCGGCCTCGTTGAAGTCGAAGCCGTTGACCGAGTCGCCGCGGTACGTCGGCAGGGTCACGCCGTCACGGGTCTCGGTGCCCTTGGAGCGCGGCTTGGAGTACTGCCCGGCGATCCGGCCCACCTTGACGACGGGCACGGACGCGGCGTACGTGAGCACGGCGCCCATCTGGAGGAGCGTCTTCAACTTGTTGCGGATGTGGTCGGCGGACACCGCGTCGAAGGCCTCGGCGCAGTCGCCGCCCTGGAGAAGGAACGCCTCTCCCTTGGCGACGGCTGCCATCCGGGCGCGCAGCTGGTCGCACTCGCCCGCGAAGACGAGCGGCGGATACGACTCGAGGTCCGCGATCACTGCGCGCAGAGCCTCGGTGTCGGGGTACTCGGGCTGCTGCGCCGCGGGCAGGTCTCGCCAGGTGTTGCCAGCGCTCGCGCTGGTCTTAGCGTTCACGGTCACGACGTCAACATTACGGGGTGATGTCGTGACCTCCGGCTCCTGCCCAGGAAATGAGACGCCGGATACGCCCCTCGGACATGCGGTAGGGTGCGGCGCATGTTCGCGCACTCCGACCAGACCTGGTGGTGGACCGCTTCTCCGGCGGCCCACTGACTGCGCGTACGCAAGACTTCGCGAAGGCCGCCCGAGGGGCGGCCTTCGGTGTTTTCCGGCGCCGGGGTCGTCTCTCCTCCAGAGCTTCTGAGCTTCAGAGCTTGGGAGTTTCAGAGAAGGATCACGACCGATGAATCTGCTCGACCTGCTGGACGATCCCCGTCCCTTCGCCCTCCTCCGCCGGCGCACTCCGGGCCACGACCACCAGATGGTCGAGATCCTGCTCGGCCCGGTGACCACGTACGACCGGCTCGCCGAGCTTCCCGAGGAGGGCCTGGCGCTCGTCCCCTTCCGCCAGATCCGCGAGCGCGGCTTCGACGTCCGCGACGACGGGACGCCCTTGGCCGTACTCGTGCCGGAGGAAACGCACGCACTGCCGCTGGACGACGTCCTCTCCCAACTCCCCGCGCATGACGTCCGCGTCGAGGACGGCGCTTTCGACGTGGCCGACGAGGAGTACGCACAGATCGTCGGGCGCGTGCTGCGGGAGGAGATCGGGGCCGGCGAGGGCGCGAACTTCGTGATCCGGCGGACGTACGAGGGTGGGATCCCGGGGTTCGGACGGGCCGACGCGCTGGCGCTGTTCCGGCGGCTGCTCGAAGGCGAGCGGGGCGCGTACTGGACCTTCGTCGTGCACACAGGCGACCGGACTCTCGTCGGCGCCAGCCCCGAGGTGCATGTGCGGATGTCCGGCGGGACCGTCGTCATGAACCCGATCAGCGGGACGTACCGCTACCCGGCGGACGGGCCGACGCCGGCACATCTGCTGGACTTCCTCGCCGACGGCAAGGAGATCGAGGAGCTCTCGATGGTCGTCGACGAGGAGCTCAAGATGATGTGCACCGTCGGCGACATGGGCGGGGTCGTGGTGGGGCCCCGGCTCAAGGAGATGGCGCACCTCGCGCACACCGAGTACGAGCTGCGGGGGAAGTCCTCGCTGGATGTCCGGGAGGTCCTCAAGGAGACCATGTTCGCCGCGACCGTCACCGGCTCGCCCGTGCAGAACGCCTGCCGGGTCATCGAGCGGCACGAGGTGGGCGGGCGGGGCTACTACGCCGGTGCGCTCGCGCTGCTCGGCCGGGACTCCGGCGGCGCCCAGACCCTCGACTCCCCCATCCTCATCCGCACCGCCGACATCGACGCGGACGGGCGGCTGCGGGTGCCGGTCGGCGCCACGCTCGTACGGGGCTCGGATCCGGCGAGTGAGGTCGCGGAGACGCACGCGAAGGCGGCGGGCGTGCTGGCGGCGCTGGGGGTGCGTGAGCAGCGGCCGCGCGCGGAGTCCGTACGCCCGAAGCTGGCCGACGATCCCCGGGTGCGGGCCGCGCTCGATGGGCGCCGGGCCGCGCTCGCTCCCTTCTGGCTGCGGATGCAGGAGCGGTCGGACGATCTCGCCGGCCACGCCCTGGTGGTCGACGGGGAGGACACCTTCACGGCGATGCTCGCGCACGTCCTGCGGTCGAGCGGCCTGGAGGTGACCGTGCGGCGGTACGACGAGCCGGGGCTGAGGGAGGCGGCACTCGTGCACGAAGGGCCGATCGTCCTCGGCCCCGGACCGGGTGACCCCTCCGACACGGACGACCCGAAAATGCGGTTCCTGCGGGCCCTGACCACCGAGGTGATCCGGGGCCACGGGCACCAAGTGCTGGGCGTCTGTCTCGGGCACGAGCTGATCGCGGCGGAGCTGGGGCTGGAGATCGTCCGGAAGCGGGTGCCGTACCAGGGCGCGCAGACGGAGATCGACCTGTTCGGGCGGCCGGAGACGGTCGGCTTCTACAACAGCTATGTGGCGCGCTGTGACGACGAGGCCGCTGTGGAGCTGGCGGCCCACGAGGTGGAGGTCAGCCGCACGGCCGACGGGGAGGTGACCGCGCTGCGGGGGAACGGTTTCGCCTCCGTGCAGTTCCATCCCGAGTCGGTGCTCACGCTGAACGGTCCGGCGATCGTCTCGGAGTTGCTGGCGGTACCGCTTCTCCGGCAGCCGTAGCGCCCGATGACTGGGTATGGGCCGAAATTCGGCCCATACCCCCCGTCAATACGGCCATCCCCCGTCGCCCCGTCGCCCCGTCAGCCGAAGAACACCCCGACCTCCTCGTACAGCTTCGGGTTCACCGTCTTCAGCCGGGCCGTGGCCTCCGCGATCGGGACGCGCACGATGTCCGTGCCGCGCAGGGCGACCATCTTGCCGAAGTCGCCGTCGCGGACGGCCTCGATGGCGTGCAGGCCGAAGCGGGTGGCGAGCCAGCGGTCGAAGGCGCTGGGGGTGCCGCCGCGCTGGATGTGTCCGAGGACCGTCGTCCGGGCCTCGTTGCCGGTGCGCTTCTCGATCTCCTTGGCCAGCCATTCGCCGACCCCGGACAGCCGGACGTGCCCGAAGGAGTCCAGCGACTGGTCCTTGAGGACCATGTCGCCGTCCTTGGGCATGGCGCCCTCGGCGACGACCACGATCGGCGCGTACGACGCCCTGAAGCGGGAGGTCACCCAGGAGCACACCTGCTCGACGTCGAAGCGCTGCTCGGGGATGAGGATGACGTTCGCGCCGCCGGCCAGGCCGGAGTGGAGGGCGATCCAGCCCGCGTGACGGCCCATCACCTCGCAGACCAGGACCCGCATGTGGGACTCGGCGGTGGTGTGCAGCCGGTCGATGGCCTCCGTGGCGATGCCTACCGCCGTGTCGAAGCCGAAGGTGTAGTCCGTTCCGGACAGGTCGTTGTCGATCGTCTTCGGCACGCCGACGCAGCGCACGCCGTACTCGTCGGCCAGGCGGGCGGCGACGCCCAGGGTGTCCTCGCCGCCGATCGCGATGAGCGCGTCGACCTCCAGCTCGGCGAGGTTGTCCTTGATGCGGCGGATGCCGTTCTCCTGCTTCAGCGGATTGGTGCGCGAGGAGCCGAGGATGGTGCCGCCGCGGGGCAGGATGCCGCGCACCGCGGGGATGTCGAGGCGCACCGTGACGCCGTCGAGGGGACCTCGCCAGCCGTCCCGGAAGCCGGTGAAGTCATAGCCGTACTCCTGTACGCCCTTGCGGACGATGGCCCGGATGACGGCGTTGAGTCCGGGGCAGTCGCCGCCTCCGGTCAGTACTCCGACCCGCATGGAAATGTCCCTTCGCCAGGGGGTGCGTGCCTGCTGAAGGTCACGCTAATCGTGATGCAGGTCACTTCGTTATGGGCGGGAGGGTCAATTCCGATGAAACGTCGGGATGTTGGCCTACTCGTCGTCGAGTCCGCGCTCTATCGCGTACCGCACGAGCTCCACCCGGTTGTGCAACTGGAGCTTGCCGAGGGTGTTCTGGACGTGGTTCTGGACCGTGCGGTGGGAGATGACCAGACGTTCGGCGATCTGCTTGTAGCTCAGGCCCTTGGCCACCAGCCGCAGCACCTCCGTCTCGCGGTCGGTGAGCTGCGGGGCGCCCGGCTGGCCGGTGTCCGGGGCGGGCGTGGGCTCGGCGGCGAGGCGGCGGTACTCGCCGAGGACCAGACCGGCCAGGCCCGGGGTGAAGACCGGGTCGCCGACGGCCGTGCGGCGCACCGCGTCGAGGAGTTCCTCCGTCGAGGCCGACTTGAGCAGATAGCCGGTCGCGCCCGACTTCACCGCCTCCAGTACGTCGGCGTGCTCGCCGCTCGCGGACAGGACCAGGACGCGCAGCGCGGGATTGGCGGCGACGAGTTCCTTGCAGACCTGGACGCCGGGCTTGGCGGGCAGGTTCAGGTCGAGCACGAGCACGTCGGGCGCGGCGGCCTTGGCGCGGCGCACGGCCTGTTCGCCGTCGCCCGCGGTGGCGACCACGTCGAAGCCGGAGGCGCCGAGGTCGCGGGCGACGGCGTCGCGCCACATGGGGTGGTCGTCGACGACCATGACCTTGATGGGGCCCTGCCCGGTGCCGGTGTCCGTCATCGCTTCTCCGCCTTCTTTCCCCGTGCCGTGCTGCTGTCCTTCGGTACTTTCAGTTCGACTTCGGTGCCCTGGCCCGGCACCGAGATCACCTCGGCGCTGCCGCCGAGCTCGCGCAGCCGGCCCCGGATGGAGAGGGCCACGCCGAGCCGCCCCTCGCCCTCGGCCTGGGCGAGCCGGCCCTCGGGGATGCCGGGTCCGTCGTCCCGTACGGTCACGATCACCTCGTCGGGCTCGTCCTCGACCAGGATCCACGCGCGCGCGTGCTCCCCGGCGTGCTTGCGGACGTTGTCCAGGGCGGCCGAGACGGCCGCGGCCAGCTCCCGTGCCGCGATCGGGGGCAGCGGAACGGGGGCGCCGGGCTCGGCGAGGTTCACCGTCGCGGAGGCGTACGGGGCGAGCAGTGCGCGGAGATCGACCGGACCGTCGTCCTCCGGTTCCTCCACCACGCGTACGACCGCTCCCTCGGCCGCGTCCTCCGAGGCGCGGGAGACGGGGACCAGTCCGCCGGAGACCAGGGTGCGCAGGGCCACCTCCTGCTCCCCGGCCATCCGCCCCAGCTCGGCCGCCTCGCCGCCCAGGACGGCGCCGCGCCGCTGCACCATCGCCAGCACCTGGAGCACGCTGTCGTGGATGTCCCGGGCGAGCCGCTCCCGCTCCCGGGTCGCGGCCTCGATCTCCAGGGCGCGGGCGAGGGTGCGCTCGGAGGCGCGGGCGACCTCGACGACGTATCCGATGGCGATGGAGGCGACCCAGACGAGGACCACGTTGTGGACGGTGTCGCGGGCCGGGGTGCCACGCTCGACGAGGTTGGCGACGGCGACCGCGCTGGAGGCGCCGGCCGCCCAGCGCCAGCCGCCCTTGATGGCGAAGGCCAGTACGGAGCCCGCGGTCCATATCGACGGCAGGGTCGGACCGCCCGACTGGACCCGCTCATGGGCGTCGGCGAGGGGCGTGAGCATGATGCCGGCGAGCGCGATGGTCAGGTCGGCGGCGAGGAACCGCTTGGTGCAGCTCGCCGCGTTCGCGACCCGGGGCAGGGTGGCCAGGGTCCAGACGGACAGGACGCAGTAGTAGGCGACGGCGAGCCAGGGGCGGGCGAACTCGTCGTATCCGGTGACGAAGAAGCCGATCGCGTACAGCATGGTGAGCACCCGGTAGCCGGCGAGCGCACGCCACAGCGGCTGCTCGACCGACATCCTCATGACGCGCTCGCGCTTGGCCATCTCCCCCACCCCCGGGCCGGACTGCCCCTTGTAGACGCCGGCCTGCTACTCCTTGTCGGCCTGTCCGGCCTTCTGCTGCTGGTCCTTCTCCTGCTGGTCCTTCTCCTGCTGCGCGAGTGCGGCCTTCGCCGCTTTCTCCGCTTCCTTCTCGGCCTTCGCCGCGTCCGCGATCTGCCGCTTGGCGGCGGTCGCGTAGATGTCGACGTACTCCTGGCCGGAGAGCTTCATGATTTCGTACATGACCTCGTCGGTCAGCGCGCGGAGCACGAAACGGTCGTGTTCCATGCCCTGGTAGCGGCGGAACTCCAGCGGCTTGCCGATGCGGATGCCGGGCCGCATCAGCTTGGGCATCACCTTCCCCGGCGGCTGGATCTTCTCCGTGTCGATCATGGCGACCGGGATCACGGGCGCGCCGGTGGCGAGCGCCACGCGCGCGAGGCCGCCCGGTTTGCCGCGGTAGAGGCGGCCGTCGGGCGAGCGCGTGCCCTCCGGGTAGATACCGAAGAGCTCACCGCGCTCCAGTACCCCCATCGCGCTCTTGACGGCCGCCTCGCCCGCGCCGCGCGCGCCGGAACGGTCCACGGGGAGCTGCCCGACGCCCTTGAAGAAGGCCGCCGTCATCCGGCCCTTGATGCCGGGCGTGGTGAAGTACTCGGCCTTCGCGATGAAGGTGACCTTGCGGTCGAGGACCGCGGGCAGGAAGAACGAGTCCGAGAAGGAGAGGTGGTTGCTCGCCAGGATCGCGGGGCCCTCGGCGGGTACGTTCTCCAGGCCGTCCACCCAGGGTCTGAAGGCGAGCTTCAGCGGCCCCCCGATGGATACCTTCATCGCGCCGTACAACAACCGAGTGCCTCCTGTGTCCGTCGGTCAGACCTTAACCCGGCGCACCGTCAAAGAGCCCGACGGCCCTGGTCGGTGTCAGTGCGGTCGCGTACGGTGAACCACACCTGGACTTTGCTCATGCCTCTCTCATGAACAGGAGACCGAAGGTGCCGGTCCTTCCTGGAGCCGAGCCGTTCCGCCATGAGGGCGGGGAAGCGGGGGTCCTCCTCTGCCACGGCTTCACCGGCTCCCCGCAGTCGCTGCGCCCCTGGGCGGAGTATCTAGCCGAGCGTGGTCTGACCGTCTCGCTGCCGCTGCTGCCCGGGCACGGCACGCGCTGGGAGGACCTTCAGCTCACCGGCTGGCAGGACTGGTATGCCGAGGTGGACCGCGAGCTGCGCGCCCTGCGGGAGCGGTGCGCGCAGGTGTTCGTGGCGGGCTTGTCGATGGGTGCCACGCTCGCGCTCAGGCTGGCCGCCAAGCACGGGGACACGGTCAGCGGCCTCATGGTCGTCAACCCGGCCAACCGGATGCACGGCCTGGCCCCGCACGCCCTTCCGGTGATCCATCACCTCGTCCGTACGTCCAAGGGGATCGCGAGCGACATCGCCAAGGAGGGCAGCGTCGAGCTGGGCTACGGCCGGGTTCCACTGCGGGCGGCGCACTCGCTGCGGACCTTCTTCCGCCTGGTCGACGGCGAACTGCCCCAGGTCACCCAGCCGCTGCTGGTCCTGCGCAGCGCCCAGGACCATGTGGTGCCGGCGGCCGACTCCGCGCGTGTCCTGAGCCGGATCTCGTCCACGGACGTTCAGGAGATCGTGCTGGAACAGAGTTACCACGTCGCGACGTTGGACTTCGAGGCGGACCGGATCTTCGAGGAGAGCTACGCGTTCATCGGCCGGCTCGCCCCCAGCATCGGCAAGGAAGGGACGGCGGCACGTGGCTGAGCACGACTCCGACCGCGAGGACCGTGAGGAGCGCGAGAACCGCGTGCCGGACGAGCAGAGCGTCCCCTTCGACGAGGATGCCGCATGGGCGGCCATCGTCGAGGGGTACGGCGAGGAACCGCCGGACCCGCCAGGGGCCAAGCCCTTCAAGTCGGTCGAGGACCTGGCGCTGCTGGAGCCCGAGACGAACGACGAGGGTTCCCAGCAGGACAAGGACACCAAAGAGGCCAAGAAGACCACGGACTCCGAGGCCGCCGAGAACGCGAAGAACTCCGGGGATTCCGGACCTTCCGGGGATTCCGGCGTGGACAAGCCCGGGAAGCCGCTGGGCGGCTCGGTCGCCTTCGCCCCCGGTGTCGGCCCGCGGGACTACAGCGCGCCGGAACCGGCCGAGGAGGACTTCGAGGCGGACGACGAGGGCCACTTCGTCCCGCCGGAGCCCCCGCCGCTGCCCGCCGCCGACACCACGTCGAAGTTCGCCTGGCTGGGAGTGCTCGGCGGGCCGGTCCTGCTGCTGGCGGCGGTCCTGCTCGGCTGGGACATGACCTGGTGGCTCACCACGCTCGGCATCGGCGGCTTCCTGGGCGGCTTCGCCACGCTGGTGATGCGCATGCGGGTGGACGACGAGGACGAGGATCCGGGGCGGGGAGCGGTCGTCTAGCCGACCTCTAGCCGGCGGGAATTTTGAGGGCGGCCAGGACTGGGAGGTGGTCCGTGGCCGCCTTCAAGTCTGTCTCCGTCACACCGGGGAGCCCCACCGGCACCCCGCAGCCGAGCACCTCGACGCCCTTCGTGGCGAAGATCGCGTCGATGCGCTGGTGGGGGTCGGCCGGCGTCCAGGTGTGCTCGCCGCCCCAGGGCGCGGTGGCCCGGCAGTCCTGAAGGGTCTCGGCGAGCCGTGCGAAGGTGCGGCCGCCGGGGCGTTCGTTGAGGTCGCCGCCCGCGATGGCGTGCTCCACGCCCATTCCGGCGAGCCGGTCGAGGAGCATGCCGCCCTGCTCGTACCGCTCGTCCTCCTGCAACGACAGATGGCAGCTCAGCACAGCGACCCGGGCGCCGCCGAACCGGACGACCGCGGTCGCGAAGCCGCGCCGGTGCAGGCCCGGGGTGAGCGGGAGCAGGAGGTCCTCGGTGCGTTCGACGGTTGCCCGGAGCGAGCAGAGGATCGCCGGGCCCGCGGCGGTGCCGCCGCCGGTGAGGATCACCTGGCCGGAGGCCTCGGCGAGGCGGGCCAGTTTCTTGCGCCAGCGGAAGAAACGGGGGGCTTCCTGGATGAGGACCAGGTCGGGGGCGCAGGCGGTGATCACGTGGGCGAGGGCGTTGGTGTCGTCGCGCATGGAGCGGATGTTGTAGCTGAGGACACGAACTACGGCGGAACCGTCGGGTTCCGTCCCGGAGTTGGGGAGTGGGGGTGTCACCATGCGGATCAAGATACGTGGTGTGTCGGCTGCGGGTCCGTCGTGGTTGCTCGCGCAGTTCCCCGCGCCCCTGACGGGGCGCGAAGAACCGACGTACCTCGAAAAGTGACCCTCACATGATCGGGTCGGGCTCGCGGGCCAGGTCGGCCGCACCGACCAGCCCCGCCTTGTTGCCCAGTTGGGCCGCGATCACCTCGGCGACCGGGCGCCAGTTGCCGCCGACCAGCCAGCGCTTGTACGACTTGCGGATCGGGTCGAGGACCAGCTCGCCCTCGTCCGAGAGACCGCCGCCGACGATGAAGGCGGACGGGTCGAAGAGGGAGGCCAGGTCGGCGAGGCCGGCGCCGGCCCAGCGGGCCAGCTCGCGGTAGGAGTCGACGGCGACCGGGTCGCCCTGGCGGGCGGCGACGGAGATGTGCTTGCCCTCGATGCCTTCGGGGCTGCCGTCACCCAGCGCGAGCAGCACCTCGGCGTTCTCGGGGGTGGCGTTGGCGCGCTGCTTGGCATAGCGGACCAAGGCGCGGCCCGAGGCGTACTGCTCCCAGCAGCCCTGCGAGCCGCAGCCGCACAGCAGGCCGTCCGGGACCACCCGGATGTGGCCGAATTCGGCCGCCACGCCGAAGTGGCCGCGGCGCAGCTTGTTGCCGATGATGATGCCGCCGCCGAGGCCGGTGCCGAGGGTGATGCAGATGACGTTGCGGTGGCCCTTGCCGCCGCCGAACTTGTACTCGCCCCACGCGGCCGCGTTGGCGTCGTTCTCCACGACGACCGGGAGGCCCACGCGGGCCTCGACCTTCTCCTTCAGCGGCTCCTGGCGCCAGTGGATGTTCGGCGCGAAGTAGACCATGGAGCGCTGACGGTTGACGTATCCGGCGGCACCGATGCCCACGCCGACGATCTCGTGACCGGCGCGCGCGCCCTCAACCGCGGAGGCGATGGCGTCCACGATGCCCTCGGACGTACCCGGGGTCGGCACCTTGAAGGTCGAGAGGATGTTGCCTTCCTCATCGACCACGCCGGCCGCGATCTTCGTGCCGCCGATATCGACGCCGATGGTGAGTCCCATGAATCCCTCAGTTTCGGTCGAGCCCCGCTACGGCCAACCGTACCCGAGCTCTGCCGCCGGTTCCCGGCTCGTCCGCCCGGTGGACGGGCCGGGCGGCGGCATGGGGGTTTCCCGGTTTCGAGGGGCGATCAGTCCAGGTCGATGCGTTCGCCGGGACCGGCGTCGTCACCGCGGTCGTCGCGGCCCTCGCCCACGTCGCGTGGGTCGGTCTCCCGGCTCGTCCAGCGTTGCTCCTGGGCCTGGACCGCCGAGCGGTAGGCCGCCAGCAGTTCGTTTCCCGCCGCCGCGAGATGGTCGAAGATGTCCGGGTTGCGTTCGATGACGGGCTCGACGGCGGACTTGGCCTGGCGCACGACCTGTCGCATCACCTGCTCCGCGGCAGGTCCGGCGACGGCCCCGAGCAACGGGGACTGGAGGCCGGACAGCTTGTCCGCGACGGTGTCGACGAGCTTGCGCAGTTCCTCGGCGGCCGAGCCCGGGGGTGGGCCGTACTCGGCGCGGCGGCGGGCCTTCTCCGCCGCGAGGTCCTCGGCGCACGCCGTCGCCCAGGCGTCGGCGTCGGTCGCCCGCACCTCGTCGACGGCGTCGCGCCCGCCGGCCTCGGACTGGGGGAGCTCTTCGCTCATGACGGACTCCTGACTACGGTTCGTCCCTACGACGTTACCCGAACGGGCGTAAATGGTTCACCGTGTCCTCGGCCAGAGATCCGGGTCCGGCACGAACCGGATCCGCAGTTCGCCCTCGCGCAGGGCGGCCCCGTCGACGGTGCAGCGGCGCAGCGCGGACGGCAGCTGCACGATCCGGCGCAGCTGCCCCGCGCTGACGACGAGTTCGTCGCCGCGCCGGATCAGGTCCAGCTCATCGCGTACGGCGCCGGGCAGCGGGATGTGCCAGACGAGCACACCGTCCTCGGCGGTGGGGGTCCCCCCGCTCGAGCGAAGCCGAGAGTGGGGGAAGTCGGTGACGGGCCACTCGACCGTGGAGGGCTCGGCCTTGACGCCGGGGACGGCGAGCGCGGCGAGGTCGTCGTGGCCGCGCGGGTCGTGTCCGAGATGGGGGACCGCCCGGACGTCGTACGACTCCCGCCACTCGTCCAGGACCTTGCGCTGCTGGGCGACGGGTCCGGTGAGCCAGCTGTCCGCCGCGGCCTCGGGGAGCACCCGGCTCGCGATCAGGAAGTCCGGGCGCAGGCCGCGCAGGGCGAGGCCGAGGGTGGCGGTGCGGACGGCGTCGGCGCCGGCCGGGGAGGGCTCGGCGACCAGCCGTACGGCGGTATTGCGGTCGGCGACGACCGCCTCCACGGCGGCGAGTTCGGTGTCCCAGCGGGCCGCGGTCTCGTACAGCCACTCCGCGGGCATGGGCACGCCGGCGAGCCGGCCGAGGACGGGGCGCAGGGCGCGGGCCGCCTGCCGCTCGGGCGGGAGCAGCCGGCGCAGATAGCGGCGCAGTTCCTCGGGAAGGGCGAGCAGGGCGAGGGCCTGCGGGGCGGGCGGCAGGTCCACGACGAGCAGGTCGTGCGCCTCGGCGAGGGCCGCGTCCCGCACGGCGCGCAGCAGGGTGAGTTCCTCGGCGCCGGGGAGGGGGGTGACCTCCTCGGGGTCCAGCCGGGAGGCGCCGAGCAGGTCGAGGACGGAGGACGCGCGGGCCTGGAACGCCGTGAGGTCGTCCCGGAAGCGTTCGACCGCGTCCGGGCGCCAGGCGGTGAGGCGGGGCGCGACCTGTCGGGGGACAGGGCCCGTCGCGACCCCCAGGGCCGCGCCGAGGGTGTCGGTGCGATCGGCGCTCAGGACGAGGGCCCGGGCGCCGGCGCTCGCGGCGGCGAGTGCGGTGGCGGCGGCGACCGTTGTACGTCCGCTGCCGCCCGGGCCGGTGATCAGGATGGTGCGCATGGGGCTGAACCGTAACCGAGGCCGGCTAGGGCCTGTCGTTTGGATCAGGTCGCAGGAAATCGACAGCGCTGTTCAGTGCCGGTGAGCGGGGTCTGGTGCGTGCAGCTGCAAGGCGGAGGAGGGCGTCGACGCGATGGGGGTCCCCCCGCGCGAGCGAAGTCGAGCGTGGGGGAGTCGGCAACCGACGACAACGCGGCAGATGCGCGTGCCAGACCCCGCGTCTGCGGCGTGATCCAAACGACAGGCCCTAGGTCCCCTACGCCTCCTTGGACTCCACCCTCTTCTTCAACCCGGCCAGCGCCCGGTCGATGATGACCTTCTCCGCCTTGCGCTTGATCATGCCGAGCATGGGGATCTTGACGTCGACGGTCAGCTGGTAGGTGACCTCCGTCGCCCCCGCGCCCGCCGGCTTCAGGAGGTAGGAGCCGTCCAGGGAGCGCAGCATCTGGGACTTGACCAGGGTCCAGGAGACCTCGTTGCCGCCGGTCCAGGTGTAGGCCAGGGTCTGGTCGTCCTTGATGGCGCCCGCGTCCATCACGAGGCGGACCTGTTCGGCGCGGCCCCGCTCGTCCGTCTTGAGGACCTCCGCCTCCTTCACCTCGCCGGTCCA
Source organism: Streptomyces sp. NPDC050619 (assembly GCF_040654815.1). Lineage (NCBI taxonomy): Bacteria > Bacillati > Actinomycetota > Actinomycetes > Kitasatosporales > Streptomycetaceae > Streptomyces > Streptomyces sp. NPDC050619. The sequence continues at coordinate 150,469 of NZ_JBFAIR010000024.1, forward strand.
GTCCGGGTAGCGGGCGAAGTCGGCGATCACCTCCATGACGTCGGCCGGTGCCGCCTCGATCGTGATGCTCGAACTGGTGTGTTCCGCCATCGCTGTGGCTCCTCCAGAAGCGGGCCGGTACTGAGCGTCGCCGTGCGCAAGGCTGCGCACGTGTGTGCAGCGTGAAGGCTACCGCGCGCCCGACCTGCCGACTTCACCCCCGTCCGCCCACGTCACCGCGAGCCGCTCACCATTCCAGCGCCCACGGTTTCCCGGTCCCGGCGAAGTGCCCCACATTCACGCACTCGGTCGCCCCGATCCGCATCCGCCGCACCAGCGGCTGGTGGACATGGCCGAACAGGGCGTAGCGGGGGCGCGTGCGCCGGATCGCGTCCAGCAGGGCCCGGCTGCCGCGCTCGAAGCGGCGCGCGACCGTGTCGTAGACCAGCTCGGGCACCTCCGGCGGGATGTGCGTGCACAGCACGTCGACCTCGCCCAGTGCCTCGATCTTCGCCGCGTACTCCTCGTCGCTGATCTCGTACGGCGTGCGCATCGGGGTCTTCAGCCCGCCGCCCACGAAGCCGAACACCCGCCCGCCGATCTCCACCCGCTCCCCGTCGAGCACGGTCGTGCCGGGGCCGGCGAACTCCTGCCACAAAGGAGGCATGTCGACATTGCCGTAGGTGGCGTACGTCGGTGTCGGGAACACGGCGAACAGCTCGGCGTACTGCCTGCGTACCGCCTTCTCGATGGCGGCGGGCCGGTCCGTGCCGATGCCCGCCCACAGCCGGGACCCGAGCTCCCGTGCCTCCTCGAAGCGGCGGGCGGTGCGCAGCTCCACGAGGCGGTCGGCGTTCTCGACGCCGAAGAGGTCGGGGAAGATCCCGCGCGAGTGGTCGGCGTAGTCGAGGAAGAGGACCAGGTCACCCAGGCAGATCAGGGCGTCCGCGCCCTCGCCGGCTCTGGCCAGGTCACGGACGTTGCCGTGTACGTCGCTGACCACATGAACGCGCGTCCTGCCGTTACCGGCTGGTGTGGGTGCCATGGCGATCAAGCGTAAGCGTGTGCGACATACGTGAACAGTGGCGACCCGGTCTCGCGGTTACTGGCCAGTCAGTTAGTGCGTGGACTACTGTGCGTTGAAGAAAAGCCAATCTGTGTGACGCAGCGAACAACTCGCCGGAACCCCCTGTCGAAGAAGCCATACCGGCGGGTAACGTCCGGGCAGTCCAGTCGTGCTCAGGTTTCACCGATCACACAACGTCGTGGCGCCGGCGCCCTATGAGGAGCAGCAGTCTTGCGCGAGTTCAGCCTTCCGGCTTTGTACGAGGTCCCCGCGGACGGCAATCTCACCGACATCGTCCGGAGAAACGCCGCGCAGCATCCGGACGTCGCCGTCATCGCCCGCAAAGTGGGCGGTGCCTGGCAGGACGTGACGGCCACCGCCTTCCTGGCCGAGGTGCACGCCGCCGCGAAGGGGCTCATCGCCTCCGGCGTGCTGCCCGGCGACCGGGTCGGCCTGATGTCGCGTACGCGGTACGAGTGGACGCTGCTCGACTTCGCGATCTGGAGCGCGGGCGCGGTGACCGTGCCGGTGTACGAGACCAGTTCGCCGGAGCAGATCCAGTGGATCCTCAGCGACTCGGGCGCCACCGCCTGTGTCGTCGAGCTCGACGGCCACACGGCGTCCGTCGAGTCGGTGCGCGACCGGCTGCCGGCCCTCAAGCACGTGTGGCAGATCGAGGCCGGTGCCATCGAGGAGCTGGGGCGCCTCGGCAAGGACGTCTCCGACGAGGCCGTCGAGGAGCGCAGCTCGCTCGCCAAGGCCGACGACCCGGCGTCCCTCGTGTACACGAGCGGCACCACCGGGCGGCCCAAGGGCTGTGTGCTCACCCACCGCAGCTTCTTCGCCGAGTGCGGGAACATCGTGGAGCGGATGCGGCCCCTCTTCCGCACCGGCGACTGCTCCGTCCTGCTCTTCCTGCCGCTCGCGCACGTCTTCGGCCGGCTCGTGCAGATCGCTCCGATGATGGCGCCGATCAAGCTGGGCACCGTCCCGGACATCAAGGACCTCACCGACGAGCTGGCCGCGTTCCGGCCGTCGCTGATCCTGGGCGTGCCGCGCGTCTTCGAGAAGGTCTACAACTCGGCTCGGGCCAAGGCCCAGGCAGACGGCAAGGGCAAGATCTTCGACAAGGCCGCGGACACCGCGATCGCGTACAGCAAGGCGCTGGACACCCCGTCGGGACCGTCCCTCGGTCTGAAGATCAAGCACAAGACCTTCGACAAGCTCGTCTACAGCAAGCTGCGCGCAGTCCTCGGCGGCAAGGGCGAGTTCGCCATCTCCGGCGGCGCCCCGCTCGGCGAGCGCCTGGGCCACTTCTTCCGCGGCATCGGCTTCACGGTCCTGGAGGGCTACGGTCTGACCGAGTCCTGTGCCGCCACCGCCTTCAACCCCTGGGACCGCCAGAAGATCGGCACGGTCGGCCAGCCGCTGCCCGGCTCGGTCATCAGGATCGCGGACGACGGCGAGGTGCTGCTGCACGGCGAGCACCTGTTCACGGGGTACTGGAACAACCCGGGCGCGACCGAGGAGGCGCTGGCCGACGGCTGGTTCCACACCGGCGACATCGGCACCCTCGACGAGGACGGCTACCTCAGGATCACCGGCCGCAAGAAGGAGATCATCGTCACCGCGAGCGGCAAGAACGTCGCCCCGGCCGTGATCGAGGACCGTATCCGCGCGCACGCGCTGGTCGGGGAGTGCATGGTGGTGGGTGACGGGCGGCCGTTCGTGGGCGCGCTGATCACCATCGACGACGAGTTCCTGGGCCGCTGGGCCGCCGAGCACGGCAAGCCGGAAGGCTCCACCGCGGCGTCACTGCGCCAGGACGCGGACCTGAACGCGGCGATCCAGGCCGCGATCGACGACGGCAACGCCGCGGTGTCGAAGGCGGAATCGGTGCGGAAGTTCCGCATTCTGTCCTCCCCGTTCACGGAGGAGTCGGGCCACCTGACGCCGTCGCTGAAGCTGAAGCGCCATGCGGTGGCGAAGGACTACGCGGACGACATCGAGGCGATCTACCAGAAGTAGGCGACCCAGGCGGTACGGCTCATGGCGCGGTGTCCTCGGCGAGGACCCGCGCCATCGTGCGTTCGGCGAGCGCGGTGATCGTGACGAACGGGTTCACCCCGATCGACCCGGGCACGAGCGAGCCGTCGGTGACGTACAGCCTCGGATACCCCTTCACCCGGCCGTAGTTGTCGGTCGCCCTGCCCAGCACGCAGCCGCCCAGCGGGTGGTAGGTGAAGTCGTCGGCGAAGACCTTGTTGCCCGACCCGAACAGGTCGTACCGGTAGATCGTCGAGTTCGCCGAGTTGATCCGGTCGAACAGCTTCTTGGCCATGCCCACGGAGACCGAACTCTGGGCGGCGGTCCAGCCGAGCCGTACCCCGCCCGTCGCGCGGTCGTACGAGAACGATGCCCGCTGCGGGTTCTTGGTGATCGCCAGATAGAGGCTGACCCAGTGCTCGAGCCCCGTCGGCAGCGGGGCGATCTCGGCGAAGACGGGGTTCGCGGTGTTGGCCCAGTCGTCGATGCCCATGACGGGCATGGTCGCCTGGTTGGCCCCGACCGTGTCCCACAGGTGGTTGGCCCGGCCGAGCATCACGTTGCCGTTGGTTCCCCAGCCGCCGCCGACGCTCGCGTTCAGCTCCGGGAGCGTGCCCGTCTCCCGGGCCCGGACGAGGAGTTCGGTGGTGCCGAGGCTGCCGCCGCCGAGGAAGAGATAGGTGCAGCCGTACTGCTTGGTCTCGACGACCTTGCCGGTGAGGTCGATGCGGTCGACGGTCAGGACGTACGTCCCGTCGGCGGCCCTGCTGATCCCCGTGGCCTTCTCCAGGGTGTGGAGGGTGACGTTGCCGGTGCCGAGCGCCGAGGCGAGGTACGTCATGTCGAGGCTGCGCTTGCCGTGGTTGTTGCCGTAGATGACCTCGCCCGCGAGCGCCGACTTCGTCGCCGTACCGGCGGCCTCGCGCTGCATGTACCCGAAGTCGTAGACGTTCGGCACGAAGGTGGTCTTCAGCCCGGCCTTCTGGGCGTGGGCGCGGGAGATCCGGGTGAAGCGGTACCACTCCGTCGACTCGAACCAGGCCGGGTCGACGGTGTTGACGCCGAGCATGGAGCGGGCGCGCGGGAAGTAGGTGCCGTACATCTCGTCGGAGTCGACGGTGGGGAACTGCTCGGCGAAGTACGCCTTCAAAGGCGTCACCGCCATCCCGCCGTTGACCAGCGAGCCACCGCCGACACCCCGGCCGACGTACACGGACATGGCGTCGAAGCGCACGCGGTCCAGTACGCCGGGGTAGGCGCCGATGTCCCGGTTGACGACGTCCAGCCACAGGAAGGTGGCCAGCGGTGCCTCGGTGCGGGTGCGGAACCACATGGACCGCTGGTCCGGGGCGCTGGTGGAGCAGAAGATCTTGCCGTCGGAGCCGGGAGTGTTCCAGAGCCGGCCCATCTCGATCACGAGGGTGCGGATGCCGGCCTGGCCCAGGCGGAGGGCGGCGACGGCACCGCCGTAGCCGGAACCGATGACGATGGCGGGGGCGGATTCGACGGCGGCCGGTTCGACGGCCGACGCGGACTGGAGGCCGATACGGGTGAAGCCGGCCGCGGCGGCCGTCTGGAGGGCGGCCATGCCCAGGATTTGACGTCTCGTCAGCTTGCTCTGCATCTGACGTTGCATCAGTTTTGCTGTCATGTGGGCAGCATCGGCGGATTATTTCCGTCCGGCTAGAGCTCGCGCCGCAACTCTCGCGGCAACTGCGCCGGACAGGCCCTACAGCAGCGTCCTCAGCTTCTCCGCCAGCAGGTCCCAGCGCCACTTCTCCTCGACCCACTCCCGCCCGCGCTCCCCCATGCGGCGGCGCAGTTCGGCGTCCCCGAGGAGTACGACGATCCGGTCGGCGGCCTCCTCGGGGGAGCCGCCGCGCACGACCCAGCCGGTCTCGCCGTCCAGCACCGCGTCCGGGGCCCCGCCCGAGTCGCCGGCCACGACCGGCAGCCCGGTCGCGGAGGCCTCCAGGTACACGATCCCGAGCCCCTCGACATCGAGTCCGCCCCGCCGGGTCCGGCACGGCATCGCGAACACGTCACCGGCGCCGTAGTGGGCGGGCAGCTCGGCCCAGGGCACCGGGCCGGTGAAGCGTACGGAGCCGGCGACGCCGGTCTCGTGCGCCAGCTTGCGCAGGTCCTTCTCGTAGGGCCCGCCGCCGACGATCAGCAGCACGGCCTCCGGCTCGGCGGACAGGATCCGGGGCATGGCCAGGATCAGCGTGTCCTGCCCCTTGCGCGGCACGAGCCGGGACACGCACACGATCACCGGCCGCTCGCTCAGCCCGAGCCGCGCCCGGACGGCATCGCCCCCCGAGCCGGGATGGAAGGTCTTCTCGTCGACGCCCGGCGGCAGTTGCGCCATCCGGGAGGCCGCGGCCGGGGTCAGCGCGCCGGCGATCCGCGAGCGCGTGTACTCGCCGAGGTAGGTGAGGGTGTCCGTGGACTCCCCGATCCGGCGCAGCAGCTGCCGCGCGGCGGGCAGTTGCGCCCACCCGGCCTCGTGCCCGTGGGTCGTGGCCACGATCCGCTCGGCGCCCGCCTTCCGCAGCGCCGGCGCCATCAGCCCGAGCGGCGCCGCCGCCCCGAACCACACCGACGTACACCCGTGCTCGCGCAGCAGCCCGACGGCCCGCCGGGTCGCCCCGGGCGTCGGCAGCAGCATCGTCGTGGAGTCCCGTACGACGGTGAAGGGCTGCTCGGCGTCGAAGGCGGCGGTGGCCTCGGTGCCCTCGCGGCCGCGCTTCCAGGTGGAGGCGTACACGACGAGCCGGTCGGGGTCGAGCCGGAGCGCCATGTTGTGCAGGAACGCCTGGATGCCGCCGGGGCGGGGCGGGAAGTCGTTCGTGACGATCAAGGTCTTGTGCATCGCCGCCGACCCTACCGAACGGGCTGCTCGCACCGGGGGCACGGCCGCGTATGTGGCACGCTCACAGCAGGGCAGGACATCATGTTCCCCTCAAGACAGAAATCGAACGGGCAGGGGTTCACGTGGAGACGACGGGCTCTGGGCGGTCACTGGCGTGGCCGCTGCTGACCTGGGGTGTGACCAGGCTGCTGCTGTTGCTCTTCGTCTTCAAGGTGTACATCTTCCCGGGCCCGGACGTGACCAGCGACGTCTCCGCCATCTACCAGGGCTGGTACGAGGTGCTGCGCACCGGCACCTTCCCGGTCCACGACGTCACCTGGCAGTACCCGCCCGCCGCCGCCCTGGCGATCCTCTCCCCCGGTCTGCTGCCCTTCCTCGGCTACGCGTCGGCCTTCTTCGTCCTCGCCTTCCTCGCCGACCTGGCCGCGTTCGCCCTCCTGCTGTACGCGGGCCATCGCCCGGGCAGGCGGCTGCACGGCGCGTGGGTGTGGGTGGCGGGCGTCCCGCTGCTCGGCCCGACCGTGTACGCGCGCTACGACGTGATGGTCGCCGCGGTCGCCGTCGCAGCCCTGCTCGCGGGCGCCAAGCGCCCCCGGCTGATGGGCGCGCTGGCGGGCTTCGGGGCGCTGCTGAAGGTGTGGCCCGCGCTGCTGCTCCTGGGTGCCCGGGGGCGCCGCGTCTGGGCCTCGGCGGCGGTGACCGTCCTCGCGGTGGCCGGGCTGTTCGCCGTCGCCATGCCCGGCTCCTTCGCCTTCCTGACCTTCCAGCGCGACCGGGGCACCGAGGTGGAGTCGCTGGGCTCCCTGGTGTTCCACGTGGCCCGGCACTACGGCTGGCACGGCGAAGTGCTGCTGAACTACGGCTCGGTCGAGTTCCTCGGCCCGTGGGTGCACGTGGTGAGCACGGTGGCGCTGGCCCTCACCGGCATGGCCTTCGGCTGGCTGCTGCTGTGGCGGCTGCTGGCCAAGCGGTTCGAGGCGCACACGATGGCCGACGCGGCCTTCGTGGCGGTGCTGATGTTCACCACCACCAGCCGGGTGATCAGCCCGCAGTACATGGTGTGGCTGGTCGCCCTGGCGGCGGTCTGCCTGTGCTTTCGCGCGAGCCGGATGGGACCGCCGGTCGGCCTGGTCCTCGCGGCGAGCTTCGTGACGGTCCTGGAGTTCCCGATCTGGTTCGGCCACGTCGTCGCCAGCGACCAGCTCGGCATCACCCTCCTGCTCGCGCGCAACGGCCTGCTGGTGCTGGCCACCGTCACCGCGGCCCGCGTGCTGTGGCGCGCGACGGTCCCGGAGCCGACCGTGCCCCGGGTCCCCGGTCAGGCCACCCGCGCCAAGGAGGCGTCGGCCTCCTCCTGACGCGGCGGACGACCTCTTCCGGCACGCCGCGGGTTCAGCCCAGTTGAGCCCGCAGATACTCCCGCCACTGCTCGGTGAACTCGCCCGGAGTCGTCCCGAGCACCTTCGCCATGGCGTCCTCGACCGCCCCGGCCCGCTCCTCGTGCGCGCCCACGGCCTGGTAGAACTCGCCGAGCCGCACCTCGCCCCAGCGGTCGGCGATCATCCGGCACGCCATCCAGCCGCTCTCGTAGGCCCGGGCCAGCCCGGACGCGTCGCTGCCGAAGCCGAAGTCCGGGTCGGACGGCAGGGCGGCCGGCAGCTTGCCCTCGGTCGCGGCCTGCGACAGCTCCGGCGCGGCCTGGGACGGCGTCCGCCCGGTGCCGCGGTAGCCGACCCAGTCCGCGTACCCCTCGGACAGCCACAGGGGCGTCGCGGGGGTCGTGTCGGCGCGGGTGGCGACATGGGTGGTCTCGTGGGTGAGCACGACCTGCTTGCCGAAGGCACCGAGGACGCCGTACGCGTCGGGATTGACGATGATCCGGTCCGCGGGCGCCAGCGCCGGTGCGCCCGTCTCGCCGGTGGTGACGGCCGCGATCCCGCGGTACGAGGAGGCGGGCGAGCCGAGCAGCCCCGCCATCCCCTCCAGCGACTTCGGTACGAGGACGACGACGCGCCGGGACCAGTCCGTGCCCCACGCCTCCGACACGGCCGGCACGGCGCGGTCCGCCAGATCCGCGTAGGAGCGCAGCGCCGCGGCGCTCTGCCCGACGCCGAGGACGAGGCCGTGCGCACCGCGTACGGCCATCACCTCGCCCTGGTCCCACAGCTGCTCGGCGGCCTGCTGCGCGGGCCGCTCGGTGTCCACGTACCACTGCCCGCCCGCGTCCAGGCTCAGGTTCAGGGTGCGCCCGACGGTGACGGGGGCCGTGTCGTAGCCCCGGACGCGGTAGCTCAGTACGGCCTCGGCGGTGGCCGTGTCACCGGTGCGGTCCAGGTCGGTCAGGCGGTAGGACCAGTCGGCGAGCGGCACCGCGGCGAGGTTCCCGAACCAGCTCAGCGCGCCCGTGCGCACGAAGCCCGGCTCGTTGCGGTCGAGGATCGCCGTCGCCCGCAGGTCGAGGACCCGCTGGACCTCCGACTTCGCGGTGTCGGTGGCGGGCTTCTGGTCGCAGCCCACCAGGGCGAAGAGCAGCAGCAGACACAGCGCCACGACTGCGCGTCCCGACGCCCGCCCTCGATCAGCCACGTGCCGATCGTACGGGGGACGCGGGCGTGCGGTCAGACCCTGGTGACCGTCGCACCCGGGATCATGCCCACCGGGTCGTAGCGCACGGGCGCGCCGGGATAGGGCGCGTGGATCACCTGCCCGTTGCCCATGTACATCGCGACATGGCTGGCGTCGGACCGGTAGGTGACCAGGTCACCGGGCTGGGCCTGGGAGAGCGGGACCTGCCGGCCGGCGAAGCGCTGGGCCTGCGAGGTGCGCGGCAGGGCGACCCCGGCCTGCGCGTACGACCACTGCATCAGGCCCGAACAGTCGAAGCCCGAGGGGCCGTTGGCGCCCCAGACGTACGGCTTGCCGAGCGCGGCCCGGGCGGCGGCGACGGCGGCCGCGGCACGCGCCGAGGAGGGGACGGCGCCCCCGAGGTCGGGCAGCTCCGCGCGGCCCGAACGGGAGGCCCGGTCGTAGGCGGCCCGGTCGGCGGACGGCAGGGAGTTGAGCAGTTGGCGGGCCTTGGCGAGCTTCTTCTCGACGGTCCGCTTGTGCGAGGCGACGGCCTTGCGGCTCTTGTCCAGCTCGCCGAGCTTGCGGGCCGCCTCGGCGCGGTCCTGGGTGAGTTCGCGCATGGCCTCCTGGAGGTCCTTGAGCTCCCCGGCCTGATGGACGCTGATCCGGTCGAGGACGGCGGCCTTGTCGAGGTAGTCGTCCGGGTCGTCGGAGAACAGCAGCGCGAGGGAGGGATCGAGGCCGCCGGCGCGGTACTGGGCGCCGGCGAGTGAACCGAGCGAGTCCCGCATGGAGTTGATGTGCTCCTGCTGCCGGGCGATCCGGTCCTGCGCGCCGCTCACCTCCTCGCGGAGCGAATCGGCGCGCTCGTCGGCCTTGTTGTAGGCCTCGGTCGCCTTCTCGGCCTCCTCGTAGAGACGGTCCACCTCGGCCCGGGTGTCGTCCTGCGGTGCGGCGAGAGCCGAGGTGGCCGGTACGACCCCGAGGGCCACGGCGACGGCCGACAGAACTCCGACGGTGACGCGCCCGGCACTGGCGCCCCGGCCGAACCCGGACGGTGCAAGGCGACGATGAGACCCCACGGGAAGCCGCACTCCTTCCGCTGGCGGACAAGGAAACGCGGCAGACAGTAGCCCGGCGGAAGGGGACCCACCAACGACCTCGGCGGGCACATAACGTGACACCCCGCCTCTGACGCAGGTCATGGGCGGGGCGCGGGGTCAGTTCAGGTTGGTGTGATTCGCCCGTTCGGGCGGTGTGGCGTCCCGATCTTGAAAGTGAACCGGGAAGGCGATCGGGCCCGTTGGCGGGCGATCAGACCCGGACGCCGAACTGGAACGGCATGTTGTTGATCGACTCGTAGCGGACGACCGTGCCGGTGCGCGGGGCGTGCAGCACCATGTTGTTGCCCGCGTAGAGGGCGACATGGTGCAGGTCGCCGTAGAAGAAGACCAGGTCGCCGACCTTGAGCTTGCCGACCGAGTAGATCCTGGTGCCGATGTTCGCCTGCTCCTGCGAGGTGCGCGGTATGGAGACGCCGGCCGCCTGGTACGCCCGGGAGGTGAGGCCGGAGCAGTCGTAGGAGCTGAGGCCGGTGGCGCCGTAGACGTACGGCTTGCCGAGCTGGCTCTGTGCCCACGAGTAGGCCGCGCCCGCGCGGCCGGAGGCGGCGCTGCCGGAGCCGAGGACGTCACGCTCGCTTTCGCGGCTGGAGCGTGCCTGCTCGGCGGCGAGCGCGGCCTTCTCCTGCGCGGTCAGGGTGTTGAGGAGCTTCTGCGCGTCGGCGAGCTTGGTCTGGACTTCCTTCTTCTTCTTGCTCAGCTCGGTGCGGGTGCTCGCGAGGTCCTTGAGCTTCTCGGAGGCCTCGGAGCGGTCCTGAGCGAGCTCGCGCTGCTTCTCCTGGATCTTCTTCAGCGCCTCGACCTGCTGAGCACTCAGCTGGTCCATGGTGGACGCCTTGTCCAGGTAGTCGTCCGGGTTCGAGGAGAGGAAGAGCTGGAGCGAGGAGTCGATGGAGCCGGTGCGGTACTGCGCGGCGGCCGCCAGACCGATGCTGTCGCGCATCGTGTTGAGCTCTTGCTGGCCCCGCGCGACGTTGTCCTGGATGGTGGAGATCTCCTTCTGGAGGTTCTCCTGCTTCTCCGTGGCCCCGTTGAGCTTCTCGGTGGCCTGCTCCGCCTCTTCGTAGAGCTTGTCGACCTTGGCGTTGACCTCGTCCTTGCTCGGCTTCGCGCTCGGCGCGGCGTTGGCGGCCTGCGAGCTGAAGGCGACCGCGGCGGCGGCTGCGGTGGTCAGCACGGTCACACGTGTGCGGCTGGGCTGCTTGAGTCGACGATGGGACGCCACGGAGGCGAACTCCTTCTTCTAAGTGATCACCCGCTCAGAGGTTCGAGGTCTGACCTTAGTGACCTTCTTGTGATCACTTCAAATCCCTGCGGAGAAAATGTTTGTCACACACCGCATTCTTTACGCTCAACTCACGTGCAGTAATGCTTGTTTGACACTACGTTGCGTGACAGTTCGGTCAATTCCGGGCATTCATCGACCTTCACGACAGTCGCTTCAGCAACACCGCCGACGCGACCGGCCGCGCCCCCGCCCGCGCCACCCCGTCGGCCACCTCACGGTCGGTCGAGGCGACGATGACCGGGCGGCCGGGCGGCTCGGCGCGCACGAGCTGGCGGATCAGTTCGTCGGCGGTGATGCCCGGCTTGGAGAACAGCACCCGCACCCCGCGCGGCGGCGCCAGCAGCACCGGCGCGACCAGTTCGGCCCCGTCGAAGACGCACGTCACCTCGGCGCCGGTCTGCGCCGCGAGCTGCGAGAGCTGCCCGAGGAGCCTGAGCCGCTGCTTCTCCAGGGGCATCTGGGGATAGCCGGTCTTGGTGACGTTGTAGCCGTCGACGACGAGATGGGCCTGCGGCAGCGCGAGGAGCTGGTCGAGGATCGCGGGGTCGTTCTCGGACAGCGCCCGCGCGGCGATGTCCTTCGGGGTCATGCGGCCCGGTTCGACCGCGTCCACGGTCTCGGCGGGCCGTACGGACACGGGCGGCAGGGCCAGCTCCCGCCGCAGCCCCTGGGCCGCGTCCAGCACGGTGTCCAGCAGCAGCCGTACCCGCATGTCCTCGACGCTGCGCCCTTCGCGTGCCGCCTTGCGCGTGGCCTCCAGGGCGGCCTCCGCCTCGCTGAGGCGGGCCTTCAGCCGCCGGCTCTCGCTCTCGGCGGCGGACACCTGGGCGTGCCCCTCCGTACGGAGGGTGTCCATCTCGCTGTGCACCTTGCGTAGCGCGGCCTCGCCGCGCTTGACGTCACTGAGGGCGGCGCGCAGTTTGCGGTGCAGCGATTCCGCTTCCTTCTTGGCCGCGTCCAGCTCGGTGCGCAACCGCTCGGTCTCGGCCCGGGTGTGCTCACGGGCCCGGTCGAGCTCCTCGCGCAGCCGCTCCAGCTCGGCCCGGTTCTCCTCGTCGACCCGCTCGGCGTCCGCCCGCTGGGCCTCCTCGCCGGCCGCGGTCACCAGCTTCACCCAGCCGATGGGGCGCAGCACATAGGCCGCGGCCGCCACGTCGAGCGGGTCCGCGGCCGGGGGCGGCGAGCCGGCGTCGAGGGCGCCGCAGAGTTCTGGCTGGGCCTCTCTGAACTTCTCCCCGATGCGCTGCCGGAACAGCGGATCGGTCTCCAGGGCCGCCGCCATCGCGTTTCCCGCGAACTTGGCCCGCCGGTTCGGCGCGAACCTGGCGTACTGTCGTAGCTGCGCGGGCAGTTCGCCGACGGTCAGCCCGCCGAAACCGTCCGAGACGATCTGTACGACACGTCGGCGCACGCCGTCGGGCAGCGGACGGTCGAGCACCTCGGCGGTGCCGTCGCCCGGCCCCCCGCCTGTGGTCTCCACCATCCGTCACCACCAATGCCTGTGCGGGGCCCGCTCCCGTCAGGAGCCGGCGCCCGGCCTGTCCACGAGTTCCACCTGATCCACCGCGTTGCACCAGCGACAGCGCACCGACTCGATGCTCTCACTGACCACCTCGCGCTCCTCGACCTTCGGCTCACCGGCCAGATCGAGGTGGACGTACTCGACGACCTTCGACGAGCGCGTCACGTCGAACCGCGTGAGGTTGCCGCAGAGCGTGCAGCGCCACCGCGTCGAGGCGGTTGGCAGGGGAACCGTCATCGTGACTTGTTCGCTTTCCTTCTAGTGTCCGTGACGCGCCGGGCTCCCGGTGCGTGTGGCTCGTTACCCTACGGCCTGGCGGGGACTCGCCGCTCGGGCGTCCGCGGCGGCGAGGCGGTCTGTTCGCTTGCGTCCCGTTACGTCATGCTCTGTGTTCATGATCAGCAAGTGGAGCGAGACGGCCGGCCGGCCGCCGCGGCGGCCGACGGCGCCGATGACGTACGGACTGATCGCCCTGTGCTGCCTTCTCTTCCTGGTCAGCCCGGCAGCGGGCCTCAATCCGGCGTACGGCTCCGGGGACGCGCCGCTCGCCGCGCAGCGGGCCTATTTCCATCGCTGGGGTGTGGTTCCGGCCGAACTGTTCGAGGGCTCGGCGCGAGCCGCCCTCACCCCCGCGACGGCCCTCTTCGTCCACGGCAGCTGGGTGCACCTGCTGGGCAACATGCTCTTCCTCTACGTCTTCGGGGTGATGACCGAGGAACGGATGGGCCGCGTCCAGTTCACCCTCTTCTACGTCGGCTGCGGTTACCTGGCCCTGCTGGGCTACGCGGCGGCCAACGCCGACTCCGAACAATCCCTGGTCGGCGCGTCCGGGGCGATCTCGGCGGTCCTCGGGGCGTTCCTCTACCTGTTCCCCGGCGCCCGGGTGACCAGTCTTCTGCCGTTCCTGTTCTTCCTGCCGCTGCGCTTACCGGCGTGGGTCGTACTGCCCTTCTGGGCGACCCTTCAGTGGCTGGCGGCCGGGCGGGCGGGCGAGGGGCCGGGGGTGGCGTATCTGGCCCACCTGGTGGGGTTCGGGCTGGGCTTCAGCTATGCGTGGGTGCGATTCGGCCGTACGACTAGAGTGAAGTCCGCCCCAGCTCCAGCCCCCGAAGGAGAGAACCAGCCGTGATCACCGCGATCGTCCTCATCAAGACCAGCGTGGACCGGATCCCCGAGATCGCGGAACAGATCGCTTCGCTGGACTCCGTCAGCGAGGTCTTTTCCGTCACCGGCACGTACGACCTGATCGCCATGGTCCGGGTGCACCAGCACGAGGATCTGGCGGAGGTCATTCCCGGGCGGATCAGCAAGATTCCGGGGGTGGAGGGGACGGACACGCATGTGGCGTTCCGGACGTACTCGCAGCATGATCTCGAGGCGGCGTTCGCCATCGGGCTGGACTCCTGACCCGCTGAAACGCCGCCCCGCGAGGGATCAGACAGCCGGAACGCAGCGGCCGTCCTCCGTCCGGTAGGTCCACTTCGCGCCGTCCCGCACCAGTTCCTTCACCGCGCCGACGAAGCGCTCCACGTGCTCGTCGGGCGTTCCCGCGCCGAAGCTCACCCGGATCGCGTTGAGGGACTTCTCGCCGGGCGCGGCCTCGGGGGCACCGCACTCGCCCTGGCTCTGCGGGTCGCTGTCGAGCAGGGTGCGCAGCAGCGGGTGGGCGCAGAAGAGGCCGTCGCGGACGCCGATGCCGTACTCGGCGGAGAGCGCGGCGGCGAAGTGGGAGCTGTTCCAGCCCTCCACGACGAAGGAGATGACGCCGACGCGCGGGGCGTCGTCGCCGAAGAGGGAGAGGACCCGGACCTCGGGCACCTCGGCGAGGCCCGCGCGCACGGTGTCGATCAGGTGCCGCTCGCGGGCGACGAGGGTGTCGAAACCGGCCTCGGTGAGCGCCTTGCAGGCGGAGGCGATGGAGTAGGCGCCGATCACGTTGGGCGAGCCGGCCTCGTGTCGGGCCGCGCTCTCGTGCCACTCCACGTCCACTCCCCCGTCCGTGCGCCGGCTGACCTTGCGGCTGGCGCCGCCGCCCGCGAGGTACGGCTCGGCCGTCCGCAGCCAGTCGGCGCGGCCGGCCAGGACGCCGGAGCCGAAGGGGGCGTACAGCTTGTGCCCGGAGAAGGCGACCCAGTCGACGTCGAGGTCCTGAACCGAGACCGGGTGGTGCGGGGCCAGCTGGGCGGCGTCCAGGACGATCCGGGCGCCGTGCGCGTGGGCGGCGGCCGCCAGCTCCCGTACGGGCCACAGCTCGCCGGTGACGTTCGAGGCGCCGGTGACGCAGACCAGGGCCGGGGCGTGGCCCTCTTGAATAGATGCAGTGCGGTCGGCGAGGGCGCGCTCCAGGGCCGCCACCGCCTGCCGCGGGGTGCGCGGGGCGTCGAGGTAGCTGACGCGGGCGTCCTGCCAGGGCAGCAGCGAGGCGTGGTGCTCGGTCTCGAAGACGAAGACCTGGCAGTCGGCGGGGAGCGCGGCGGCGAGCAGGTTGAGGGAGTCGGTGGTGGACCGGGTGAAGACCACCTGGTCGTCGTCCCGGCAGTCGAGGAACTCCGCGACGGTCCTGCGGGCGTTCTCGAAGAGGTCGGTGGAGAGCTGGGAGAGGTATCCGGCACCCCGGTGGACGCTGCCGTAGTAGGGCGCGTACGCCGCCACGTCGTCCCAGACCCGCTGGAGGGCCGGCGCGCTGGCCGCGTAGTCGAGCGCGGCGTAGGTGACCTCGCCGCCGGTGACGAGCGGAACGGTGACATCCCGGCCCAGAACGGGCAGCGGGGCGCGGACGGACTGGGCGGCGACAGGGGTGGAAACAGACACGGAAGGCTCCTCGACGACCAGGACCCCTGGCTCGTGAGGGGTCCGCGCTTGCCGCAGGCCTTTTTGCCTACGACCTGGTCTTCACCCGGGGCACCCCGCCACGGACGGAGGGTTGCCGGACAGTCGGCCGGGGCCTGATGACTGTCACTCATGACCTGATCGAGAACGTACGTGAAGTGATCGATGTCCCGCAACCCGAGTCCGGATTGCGGGACATCTCAGCTCACCGTTTAGGCGTTGCTGACCGTCACCCAGCGCTCCAGCGTCCGCTTGGCGGACCCGGAGTCGATCGACTCGGCGGCCTTGGCCATGCCGGCCCGGATCTGCTCGGTCAGCGGCGCGTCCGTCGGCTCCAGCGCCACCAGCGCCGCCGCCGCGTTCAGCACGACGGCGTCCCGGACCGGCCCTGTCTCGCCCTCCAGCAGCCGGCGCGCGACCTCCGCGTTGTGGGAGGCGTCCGCGCCCCGCAGCGCCTCGACGGGCACCAGCTCGAGGCCGACGTCTCTCGGGTCGAAGGACTCCTCGGTGACCTTGCCGTGGCGGACGATCCACACCCGGGAGGTGGCGGTGGTCGTCAGCTCGTCGAGGCCGTCGTCGCCGCGGAACACCAGGGAGGAGTTGCCGCGCTCGGCGAAGACGCCCGCGACGATCGGTGCCATGCGCGGGTCCGCGACCCCGACGGCCTGGGCCCGTACCTTGGCCGGGTTGGTCAGCGGGCCGAGGACGTTGAACACCGTGCGGATGCCCAACTGGCCGCGTGCGGCGCCCACATGACGCAGCGCCGGATGGAACTTGATCGCGAAGCAGAAGGTGATCCCGGCCTCCTCGGCGACCTCGGCCACCCGCTGGGGCGTCAGCTCCAGGTTGACCCCGAGCTTGCCCAGTACGTCGGAGGCCCCGGACGCGGAGGACGCGGCCCGGTTGCCGTGCTTGACGACCTTCGCTCCGGTGCCGGCGACGACGATCGACGCCATCGTGGAGATGTTGACCGTCTTCGCGCCGTCGCCGCCCGTTCCGACGATGTCGACGGTCGCGCCCGGCACCTCGATCACGTTCGCGTGCTCGTACATCGTGCGGACGAGCCCGGTGATCTCCTCGACGGTCTCGCCCTTGGCCCGCAGCGCCACCATGAACCCGGCGATCTGCGCGTCGGTCGCCTCACCGCGCAGGATGCTGTCCATCGCCCAGGCCGTCGCGTCGGCGCCCTGGTCGCGGCCGGACAGCAGGGCGTTCAGCACCTCGGGCCAGGAACGGCCCGCCGCGGTGTCGCCTCCAGCGGGGGTCACAGCGCTCATAAACCGCTCCTGGGTCAGTCCCGAACACCGGCGGGACACGATTTGCTCGGGTCCACCCTATCCAGCGCCGGGCATGGCGAAGGGCCCCCGTCCGCAGAACGGACGGGGGCCCTTCGCTCGTCGTGTGGCGACGCGTGATCAGTGGTGGCCGTGGCCGCTCGTGATCTCCCTGTACTCCTCGACGGTCGGCTTCGGGATCTGGGCCTCCTCGCCGTAGTACGCCTCGCTGAGCTTGGCGCGCAGCTTCTCGGGGGCCTTCACCTTGCGCTCGACGCCGTTCTCGTCGACCGTCGGGCCGATCTGCGCCGGCACGTACTGCTCGTGCGCGGTGAGCGTGTGCAGCTGCTCCTGGCTGAGCGGCTCGTGCACCTCGATGAACTCACCGTGCGGCAGGCGCTTGATGATGCCCGACTCGCGGCCGTGCAGCACCTTGTCCTTGTCCCGGCGCTGGAGGCCGAGGCAGATCCGCTTGGTGATGACGAACGCGATGACCGGGCCGACGAAGAACGCGATCCGGACGAACCAGGTGATGGCGTTGATCGACAGGTGGAAGTGGGTGGCCCAGAGGTCGTTTCCACCACCGATCAGCAGGACCATGTACCAGGTGATCCACGCGACACCGAAGGCCGTACGGGTCGGCGCGTTGCGCGGGCGGTCCAGGATGTGGTGCTCGCGCTTGTCGCCGGTGACCCAGGACTCGATGAACGGGTAGACCGCGATCGCGACCAGGACCAGCGGGAAGATCACCAGCGGGATGAACACGCCCAGGACGAGCGTGTGACCCCAGAAGTCGATCTCCCAGCCCGGCATCACGCGGATCAGGCCCTCGGAGAAGCCCATGTACCAGTCGGGCTGGGCGCCGGTGGACACCTGGTCCGGACGGTAGGGGCCGATGGCCCAGATCGGGTTGATCGTGGCGATCGCCGAGATGGCCGCGATGACACCGAAGACCAGGAAGAAGAAGCCTCCGGCCTTGGCCATGTAGACCGGCAGCAGCGGCATGCCGACGACGTTCTTGTTGGTCTTTCCGGGGCCCGCGAACTGCGTGTGCTTGTGGTAGAAGACCAGGATCAGGTGGCCGACCACCAGGCCGAGCATGATGCCCGGCAGCAGCAGGATGTGGATCGAGTAGAAACGGGCCACGAAGTCGCCGCCCGGGAACTCGCCGCCGAAGAGGAAGAACGACAGGTACGTGCCCACGATCGGCACGGACAGGATCGCGCCCTCCATGAAGCGGACACCGGTGCCGGAGAGCAGGTCGTCCGGGAGCGAGTAGCCGGTGAAGCCGGTGAACATGCCCAGGACGAACAGCAGGAAGCCGAACAGCCAGTTGACCTCACGCGGCTTGCGGAACGCACCCGTGAAGAACACGCGCATCATGTGCACGAACATGCCGGCGAGGAAGATCAGCGCCGCCCAGTGGTGGATCTGCCGGATCAGCAGACCACCGCGCACCTCGAAGGAGATGTTCACGGTCGAGTTGAACGCCTCGGACATCAGCTGTCCCTGGAGCGGGACGTAGCTGCCGTGGTACTCCACCTCGTTCATCGACGGGTGGAAGAACAGCGTCAGATACACACCCGTGAGGATGATGATGATGAAGCTGTAGAGGCAGACCTCGCCCAACATGAACGACCAGTGGTCGGGGAAGATCTTGCGCATGTTGGTCTTGGCCAGGGAGTAGATCCCGAGCCGGCCGTCGGCCCAGTCGGCGACGCGCTCGCCGGCGGGTGCCTTGTCGTCGCGCGAGCGCGACTCATTGTTCTCGTTGGTGCTCATCCGCGCTCCCAGAAGGCAGGACCGACGGGCTCATCGAAGTCGCCGAGCGCCTCAAGGTAGCCCTCGTCGTTCACGCCGATGCGCAGCTGCGGCAGGGCGTGACCGGCGGGGCCGAAGATCACCCGGGCACCGTCGGAGAGGTCGAAGGTGGACTGGTGGCAGGGGCACAGCACGTGGTGCGTCTGCTGCTCGTACAGGGAGATCGGGCAACCGACGTGGGTGCAGATCTTCGAGTACGCGACGATGCCCTGGTGCGACCATTCGAGCTCGCGCTGGTCCTTGATGTCGTCCGGCTGGATCCGGACGATCATCAGGGCGGCCTTGGCGATCTCGGTCTGGAACTCCTCGTCGTGCTCCTCCAGGCCCTCGGGCTTGGCGAAGGTCAGCGAGCCGACCGCGACGTCGGAGGCGCGCAGCGGCTCGTTGGTGTTCATGTTGACGAGCAGCTTGCCCTTGGACCACAGGGTGTGGCGGAGCTTGGTGCCGGGCAGCGGGCCGAGGTCGCGCAGCAGCATGACGCCGGAGAGCGGGAACAGGGCCAGCGCGCCGAACATCGTGTTGCGGACCAGCTTGCGACGGCCGAGGGCCGACTCCTTGGCGCCCTGCTTGAAGTCGGCCATGACCTTGGCCTTGACCTCGGGGGGCGCCTCGATCGCGTGCCGCTCGTCGGCGATCTCCTCGTCGGACATCAGGGTGCGGGCCCAGTGGACCGCGCCCGCGCCGATCGCGAACAGCGCGACGCCCAGGGTCAGCCCCAGCGCGAAGTTCAGCGCGTTGATGCGCCCGATCGGGAAGACGTAGATCGCCTTGTGGTGCGGGATCCCCACGTACGAGGCGATGAAGCCGACGGTGGCCAGCATCGACACCGTGAACAGCAGGGCGACCGTGCGCTCGGACCGCTTGGCGGCCCGCTCGTCGATGTCCTGGATCCGGTGCTCATGGGGCGGCAGACCGGGGTCGGCGAACGGGTCCTTCTCGTCGGCGAGGCCTGGCGCACCATGCGCGGTGTCCTGCTCAGCGGGCAGGTTCTCTGCTGGAATCTCTTCTGGAATGTCTTGGCTACTCATGACTTCTTGGCCTTTGCGGTCCGAGCGGCGACCCAGACGGCGACCGCGATCAGCGCGCCGAGTCCGAAGATCCAGGCGAACAGGCCCTCGGAGACCGGGCCGAGACCGCCCAGCGAAAGCCCGCCGGGGCTCTCGGTGTCGTCGCCGTTGACCGCGTTCAGGTACGCGATGACGTCCTTCTTGTTCTGCGCCGACATCGTGGTGTCGGGGAAGGAGGGCATGTTCTGCGGGCCGGTCTGCATGGCCTCGTAGATGTGCTTGGGGGCGACGCCTTCAAGGTTCGGCGCGGACTTGCCGTGCGTCAGCGCACCGCCCTCGCCGGTGAAGTTGTGGCACTGCGCGCAGTTGGTGCGGAACAGCTCGCCGCCCTTGGCGATGTCGGCGCCCTCGGGGCCGTACTCCGCCTCGGTCGGGACGTCCGGACCGGCGCCCAGCGAAGCGATGTACGCGGCCAGCTGGTCGATCTCCGCCTGCGCGTAGATGTTCTTCTTCTTCGGGACCTGCGCGCCCGGCTGCTGAGCCGGCATCCGGCCGGTGCCCACCTGGAAGTCGACCGCGGCGGCGCCGACGCCCGCCAGGCTCGGACCGTCAGAGGAGCCCTGACCGCCGGTGCCGTGGCAGCTGGCGCAGCCTACGGCGTAGAGCCTCTTGCCCTCGTCGATGGCGAGCGACTGGGCGGTCTCGTCGGCCTTGGCGCTGCCCGTGGGCGAGAACAGGGTGTACAGCCCCCCCGTGCATGCCAGCGCGAGGAGTAGGACGACGACCGCCGCCAGCGGATGGCGTCGTCGTGCTGAGAGCTTTTTCACGGATTACTCCGGTGTCAGGATCTTCTGCGTCGATGCTTCTGGACTGCGCGGGAGCGGGCCCGGCTACTTGATCAGGTAGATCGTGGCGAAGAGGCCGATCCAGACGACATCGACGAAGTGCCAGTAATAGGACACGACGATCGCGGCGGTCGCCTGCTCGTGGGTGAACCTCTTGGCCGCGTAAGTACGCCCGAGCACAAGCAGGAAGGCGATGAGGCCGCCCGTCACATGCAGGCCGTGGAAGCCGGTGGTCAGATAGAACACCGAGCCGTACGGATCGGAGGAGAGCGAGAGCCCGTCCTTCTTCACCAACTCGGTGTACTCGAAGATCTGACCGCCGATGAAGACCGCGCCCATGATGAAGGTGACGATGAACCAGCCCCGGAGCTTCTTCACATCACCGCGCTCGGCGGCGAAGACGCCGAGCTGACAGGTGAGGGAGGAGAGCACCAGGATCGTGGTATTGGTCGCCGAGAACGGAAGGTTCAGGCTGTGCGCCATCTCCTTCCAGTGGTCGGGACCCGTCACCGATCGCAGGGTGAAGTACATCGCGAAGAGGGCCGCGAAGAACATCAGCTCGGAACTCAGCCAGATGATGGTTCCGACGCTGGTGAGGTTCGGCCGGTTGACCGACGGGTGCGCGTGCCCGGTTTCTACTGTCGTTGCTGTCGCCACGACCGACATTATGTCGGTCGCTTATCCCGCCCTCACTCCCGGGGGTGCCGTTCGGAGTGTTCGTACTGCGTGGAGTGCCCGTATGGCTCACCCAAGGGGCGTTCCAGCAGGTGTTGACGGGCTGTTCAAGGGAGTAACATCCGCGGCATCGGGCTCTGCCCGTCTTGGTCCGTACGACGCTGATGTCACGGAGGAAGCATGCAGCCGACCGCCACGGTGCTGGTCTACAGCGACGACTCCAACACCCGCGAGCAGGTGCGGTTGGCCACCGGGCGCCGGCCCGCTCCTGATGTCCCGGTGGTGGAGTTCGTCGAGTGCGCGACTCCGGCCGCTGTGATCAAGGAGCTGGACAAGGGCGGGATCGATGTCTGCGTGCTGGACGGTGAGGCCGTGCCGATGGGGGGCATGGGGGTGTGCCGTCAGATCAAGGACGAGATCTTCGACTGTCCGCCGGTGCTGGTGTTGATGGGGCGGCCGCAGGATGCGTGGTTGGCTACGTGGAGTCGGGCTGAGGCGGCGGTGACGTTGCCGGTGGAGCCGGTGGAGTTCGCGGCGGCGTTGGCTTCTTTGTTGCGGGAGCGGAAGGCTTTGAGCGCCTAGGAGCTCGGGACCGCTGGTTTTCGGGCGGGTGCGGGTCCGTTGTGGCTTGTCGCGCCCACGCGGCGGAGCCGCATGTCGATACAGCCCCGCGCCCCTGGGTGGGTCACACGGCCGTGGGGCGTAGCCTTGCCGCTTCTTGTGGGTCCGGGCCCTCTGGGTTTCCGGCGACCAAGGCGCTGCCCTTGCGCCAGTTTGCCCAGGCGAGGTTCCAGTCGCCGAAGCCGTTGCCGAAGGGTTCCATCGTGTTGCCCTGCGAGTTGATGACCTTGACCACGTCGCCCTCGCGGACGGTCTCGAAGAACCACTGGGCGTTGGCGGTGCTCATGCCGGTGCAGCCGTGGCTGACGTTCGCGGAGCCCTGGGAGCCGACGGACCAGGGGGCGGCGTGGACGTACTCGCCGCTCCAGGTGACGCGGGTGGCGTAGTAGACCGGTAGGTCGTACGACTCCGCGGACCCCTCCGCTATGCCGATGCTGGTGCCGCGCATACGTACGAAGTACTCCTTGCCCAGGACCACCTTGACGCCGTTGCGGGTCTCGAAGCCGGGCTTGCCGGTGGTGACGGGGATCGTCTTGATCGCCTCGCCGTTCTTGTACACCGTCATCGAGTGGGACGAGGCGTCCGTCAGCGCGAGGACGTGGTCGCCCGTGGTGATCTTCAGCGGCTTGGCCTTGCCGCCCCACAGGCGGTCGCTGACCTTGATGCCCTCCAGGTTGCTGCGGACCTGGATGGTGGCGTGGGCGGGCCAGTACTCCTGGGGGCGGTAGTGGAGTTCCTTGTCGTCCACCCAGTGCCAGGCGCCCGACACCGAGGGCGTGGACTCGACCTTGAGGGCTCGTTCGACGACGGCGCGCTGTGCCTTGTCCTTGAGGGGCTTGCTCAGTTTGGCGGTGATGGGCTGGCCGACGCCGTAGGTGCCCGCCTTCGGGCCGAAGGTGACGGCCAGGCGCTTCTTGGTGACGGGCTTTCCGGTGTCGAAGGTGAGGACCTTGCGGCCGGGCGCCCCGTCCTCGTCCTCGGTGCTCACCCGGAGCGTGTAGCGGGCGTTGGCGGCGAGCGGGGTGGTGCTGTGCCAGCGGGTGCCGTCGGCGGAGAGTTCGCCCGCCACGTAGCGTCCCGTCGCGTCCATGGCGGTGACGTCGGTGATGCGCCCGTCGTCGTCCTCGGCGGTGACCTCGAGGGGCTTGTCCGGGTCGGCCTTCTTTCCGTCGCCGACGGGGCCGTTGAAGGAGATCTGCTCCGCCGCGTCGTACGGCTCGGCGGTCAGGGGGCTGTCGCCGGAGCACGCGGTGACGCCCGCGCCGAGGGCGATCACCAATATCGTGCAGCCGGCGACGGTGCGGGTGCGGGGTGAGTGGTTCATGGCTTCACGCTAGGAAGCCTCGTCAGCCGCGGCGCGGTGGGTAACCCGGACGAGGGATCGGTTGTACTGCAAAAGCGGGAGCCCGGACGCTCCTTACGGAGTGTCCGGGCTCCGAAGAGCTCAGCTCGTGTTACTGGGTGCGGCTCTCACCGCGGTAGTACTCGAAGACCCAGCCCCACAGGCCGATCACGAGCAGCGGAGCCGAGAAGTACAGCAGCCACCAGCCGATCGCGATCGCCAGGAAGGCGAGCGCGCCACCGACCGCGAGGGAGAGCGGCTGCCAGCTGTGCGGGCTGAAGAACCCGACCTCGCCGGCGTCGTCCGCGACGTCGGCCTCCTTGTTGTCCTGCGCACCCGCGTCGACCCGCCGGGCCGTGAAGCCCAGGTAGAAGCCGATCATGATGGACAGGCCGAAGGCCAGGAAGAGCGCCGTGGTACCGGCCGGCTCCTTCGACCACACGCCATAGACGATCGCCATGGCGAGGATGAAGACGGCCAGCCAGATGAACATCCTGCCCTGGATCTTCACTTGCCGGCCTCCTTGCCGCCGTTGCCGGCCAGCGCCTTGTCACCGTGCGGCGCGTTCTCGAGCTGGTCGAGAGCGGCGATCTCCGGGTGATGCAGGTCGAACGCCGGGGATTCGCTGCGGATCCGCGGCAGGGTGAGGAAGTTGTGCCGCGGGGGCGGGCACGAGGTCGCCCACTCCAGCGAGCGGCCGTAGCCCCACGGGTCGTCGACGCCGACCGGCTTGCCGTACTTGGCCGTCTTCCACACGTTGTAGAGGAACGGCAGGATCGACAGGCCGAGCAGGAACGAGCTGATCGTCGAGATCGTGTTCAGGGCGGTGAAGCCGTCGGCCGCGAGGTAGTCCGCGTAACGACGGGGCATGCCCTCGGCGCCCAGCCAGTGCTGGACCAGGAAGGTGCCGTGGAAGCCGATGAACAGCGTCCAGAAGGTGATCTTGCCGAGGCGCTCGTCGAGCATCTTGCCGGTCATCTTCGGCCACCAGAAGTGGAAGCCGGAGAACATGGCGAAGACGACGGTGCCGAAGACGACGTAGTGGAAGTGCGCCACCACGAAGTACGAGTCGGAGACGTGGAAGTCCATCGGCGGCGAGGCCAGGATGACACCGGTCAGACCACCGAAGGTGAAGGTGATCAGGAAGCCGGTCGCCCAGAGCATGGGGGTCTCGAAGCTCAGGGACCCCTTCCACATCGTTCCGATCCAGTTGAAGAACTTCACGCCCGTCGGTACGGCGATCAGGAACGTCATGAAGGAGAA